>NZ_JBVJLS010000009.1:0-349480 GCF_055584605.1 Nocardia sp. NPDC102475
CGCCGGTACTACGACCGTAAGCGCGGTGAGCGACTCATCCATACCCAGGCCCTCCTAGCCCTGGCCCGGCGCCTGGTCGACGTCCTGTGGGCACTGCTGCGCGACGGGAGAGAATTCACCCTCGACACACCCGTCCCGACGGCAGTCGCGGCTTGACACGATCATTGAGAGTCCTCCGATGGGTTTGCGGGTACATACCGGCGTCACCGCGCCGATTCATCGGAGGTTGCGGAAAAATCTCTAGGGACGCGAAGGCGCGAGATCAGCGACCACGGGAGCCGATTTGCGCAGGGTGCGCGCCCATACGGCGAAGCCCCACGCGACGAAGCCCGCATAGATCAGATACAGCGTCGCGGACGGGTAATAGCCCGCCTTCAGCAGCAATGGCACGCCGACGAGATCGACGGCGATCCAGATCAGCCAGAATTCGGCGAGCCCGCGCGCCATGCCATAGGTCGCCAGCACCGATCCGGTGAAGATCCACGCTTCCGCCCACGGCCCGTAGGAACCGATCAACGCGAACAATCGGGCGAATGCGGCCGTGCCCACCAACATCGCCGCCACCAGCAGCAGCCGTTCCCGCCCGCTGGCCCAGCGCGGCACGACGCCGCGATGTTCGAGGCCGGTCTCGGCGCGCGCCTGCCGATACCAACTCCACCAGCCGTACACGCTGACCGCGATGAACATCAGCTGGCGCCCGGCCTGTCCGGCCATATTCAAGTGCTGTGGTGTGTTGAAGATTCCGCCGACGAAAACGGTGAACAGCAGCGCATTGCCCGCGATCCCGATCGGCCACGCCCATACCCGTCGCCGCATACCGCCGACCGCGGAGGCCAGACCGAAACCATTGCCGATGATCTCGCGCCAGAGGATCTCCGAGCCCGCGATATGCAGCTTGGCGTCGAGCAGCGCGAAAATTGGGTTCACCCCCGCTGTAACCCGGGCCGGTCGATATCTCATCCCAACCTGCGGGTTCGACGCACGCGGATCGAAAGTCGCGTAACGATTGCGCAATCTGGGGTGGCGATTCGCAATATCCGTGCAACGACCTGCTCCTAGTGTTTTGGTCATGACGGCGAGCGGTACCGAGGAGCCCACCGGCGGGACGGGCATCCACATCAGCGGTTTGACGAAGACATTCCGGGTCGGCCGGAAGACGGTGCAGGCGCTCGACGATGTGGAGCTGCATACCGAACAGGGCGCGTTCCTGTCCCTGCTCGGACCATCCGGCTGCGGCAAATCGACGGTGCTGCGCATCCTGGCTGGACTGGAGACACCGACCGCGGGCAAGACGCTCATCGACGGTGAGACCCCCGCCCAACTGCGCAGCCGCCATGAACTCGGCATCGCCTTCCAGGATTCGGCGCTGCTGCCGTGGCGTTCGGTGGAATCCAATATCAAACTGCCCTTACAGGTCGCGGGCATCTCGCCGGATCCGGGACTGATCGCGGATCTGGTGCGGCTGGTCGGCCTGGAAGGCTTCGAGAAGGCCAAACCGGCGCAGCTGTCCGGCGGTATGCGCCAACGTGTTTCGATCGCGCGCGCACTGGTCGTGAAGCCGACCGTGCTGCTGCTCGACGAACCGTTCGGTGCTCTCGACGATATGACCAGGCAGCGCCTGAATCTGGAACTGCTGCGGATCTGGACCGAGAAGCCCGCGACCACCCTGATGGTCACGCACGGCATCGCCGAAGCGGTCTTCCTTTCCGATGTGGTCGCGGTAATGAGTCCGCGGCCGGGCCGGGTGCTGGAACTGGTGAAGATCGATCTGCCGCGCCCGCGCACGCCCGAGATGATGCGCACGCCGGAATTCCACAGGCTGCACGACTACCTCTCCGAGCTGTTGTTCGGGAAGTCCGGCAAGGGTGGCGTCGCATGAGCGAGCGAAGTGAGCGAATCATGTGCCAGCGCGCAATGTGCGGATGCCACCGCCGTCAAAGGGGCACAGCATGAAACGGATCGGCGGACTGGTCGGCGTCCTCGGGCTGATCGCGGTGTGGTGGCTGCTGGCCGCGCTGGAGGTCGCGGGCGGCACGATTCCGAGTCCGTGGACCGTCCTGCACACCATGTACACCGACGGCTGGGATCTGTACGGCCCCAACTTCCGGATCACCGCGCTCGGCGCGCTGAAGGGCTTCATCTGGGGCAATGCGCTGGCCATCGGCCTGGCGATGCTGATCGTGCTGATCCCGTGGATCGAACCGCTGGCCACCCAGCTCGCCATCCTCAGTTACTGCATCCCGCTGCTCGCACTGGGGCCGATCATCCTGGTGGTTTTCGGCGGCCGCACCCCGACGATCTTCCTCGCGGCGATGTACTGCTTCTTCACCACCATGGTCGGCACGGTCACCGGACTGCGCTCGGCCGATGTCACCAGCCTCGACCTGATCCGCGCCTATGGCGGCGGTCGCTGGCAGCAGCTCTACCGGGTGCAGGCGATCGCAGCGCTGCCGAATCTGTTCGCCGCGTTGAAGATTGCCGCGCCGTCGGCCGTGCTCGGTGCGATCATCGGCGAGTACCTCGGCGGGGTGGACAGCGGCATCGGTGTCGCGCTGACCGCCGCGCAGACCGCGTACAACGTGCCGCGCACATGGGGAATGGCCCTGGCGGCAGCCGCACTCGCCGGCCTCGGTTACGCCATTGTCGCCCTGCTCGCCCGATTGCTCACCCCATGGACCGCCCAGGAGTCCAGATGACCCCCGCACCGCGCCACTTGCTCCGACTGCCCGCCGAGCGTAGTGATATGGCGGTCGTATGCGGTGTGGGCGACCACCATTCGACTAGCCTCGGCGAAACTCCCCGGATCCGGGCGGCGTGTTTGGAGGAGTGCGATGACTGACGAACTCGGGCCGGTGGACAACGTAACTGCCCCCGCACCGCCCACGGTGGAGAGCACGCGGCCCCAACGCGGTGCCGCCGCGGGGACGCTCGCTGTGCTGACCAGGATCGGCCGCTTCCTGTTCCCTCTGGTCACCGCGCTCCTGCTGATGCTGGTGATCTGGTACGTCTTCCTGAAGGCATTCCCTCAGGTCGGCCCGCGAGTAGGCAAAACGCCCAGCGATATCTGGAAATACCTGTTCAACTCCTCCGGCGCACACACCGCACGTCAGGCGATCTTCGAGGACCTGCAGATCACCCTGCGCGACGCCGCGATCGGCTTCGGGGTCGGCATGCTGGCCGCACTCGTCGTCGCGGCGCTGTTCGTCTCGTTCGCGGTGGTCGAGCAGACGTTCATGCCGGTCGCCATGCTGTTGCGGTCGGTGCCCCTGGTGGCGCTGACCCCGATCATCGTGCTGGTCTTCGGGCGCGGACTGGCCGGTGTGACGGTGCTCGCGGCGATCGTGGTGTTCTTCCCGGCGCTCGTGATGATCATGGCGGGATTGCGCAATGCACCGCGGCAGGCGATGGATCTGGTGGCCGCCTACGGCGGCTCCCGCTGGACCGGACTGCGCATGGTCGCCGTGCCCGCCGCCCTGCCCTCGGTCTTCGCGGCGGCGCGAATTTCGGTGCCCGGCGCGCTGATCGGCGCATTGCTCGGTGAATGGTTGGGTAGCGGCACGGGGTTGGGAGCCAGCCTGATTCGCGCCATCCCGACCTTCCAATACAGCAAGCTGTGGGCCTCGATCGTGATCGTGACCATCGTCTCGGTGCTGCTGTACGCGATCGTCGGCGTCATCGAAAATCTGGTGCTGGCCCGTTTCGGCCCCGAGGCGGGTCGCCGCTGACCGGTCAGTTTTTCGCAAATCAATGCTCGGAACGCCAAAGTAAAGAAATCGAAACACCAATCCCCTTAGATTCGGCTCATGAACCCCGTACAACGCTCTTCGTTCGGGCCGAACCTGAACCGGCGATCCCTGCTTCGTTACTCCGCGCTGGCCGGCGCCGCATTGGGCGGTGCGAGCCTGCTGGCCGCATGTGGCGATGATTCGAAAGACTCGTCGGGCGGGTCGGTGGCGGACGGATCCAAGTACGGTTCCGTCGCGGTCCAGCTGTCCTGGCTGAAGAACATCGAATTCGCAGGCGAATACTTCGCCGATTCCAAGGGCTACTACAAGGACGCCGGATTCGGTTCGGTGAATCTGATCGCCGGTGGCGCGGCGAGCACCTCGGTCGAGGCCGGCCTGGACACCGGCAAGGTCTGGCTCGGCACCTCGGCCCCGCAGACCACCGCGCCCGCGATCCTGGAGGGCCTACCCGCCAAGATCGTCGCGACCACCTATCAGAAGAACCCGTTCTGCATCGTCAGCTCCGCCGCCAAGCCCATCAAGACCCCGCAGGATATGAAGGGCCGCAAGATCGGCGTCCAGGACACCAATCAGCTGATCTTCAACGCGCTGCTGAACGCCAATGGCATGAAGCCGAGCGATGTGACCATCGTGCCCGCGCAATACGATCCGACTCCGCTGGCCAACGGTGAGGTGGACGGCTGGGTCAGCTATGTGACCAATGAGCCGATCACGCTGACCGCCAAGGGATTCCAGAATACGAACTTCCTCTTCGCCGATTACAACCTGCCGCTGGTGGCCGAGACCCTGACGGTCAAGCAGTCCACCATCGATAAGGAACGCGACAAGCTGAAGGCCTTCCTGATCGCCGAGATCAAGGGCTGGAAGGATGCGGTCGCGAATCCGGCCGAATCGGCGCGGCTCGCGGTCGAGGTATACGGCAAGGATCAGAAACTCGATCTGAACGAACAGACCCAGGAGGCGACCGCGCAGAACGGCCTCGTCGTCTCCGCGGATTCGACCGCCAACGGTTTGCTGACCATGACCGATCAGTTGATCGAGCAGAATATCGCCGCGCTGCGCAATGCCAAGATCGATATCAAGGCCGACCAGCTGTTCGACCTCTCGGTGCTGCGCGAGGTGTACGCGGAGAATCCGGGCCTGAAGTAGCGCTAGAGCGCCACCGGGGCGTCGGCCGGGAATTGCTTGAATTGCGGTTCGGGGTCCCGGTTTTCGGCGATCCGCCGCTCGGTTCCGGACCGGGCGACAAGCAGTTCGGCGGCGATCGAAACGGCGACCTCGGCGGCGGTGCGTGCCCCGATATCGAGACCGGCGGGGGAGTGCAGGCGGGCGAGCGTCGCGTTGTCGAAGCCGCCGGCTTGCAGGTCTTCGATGCGTCTCAGGTGTGCGGACCAGGAGCCGTTCGCGGCGAGGTAACCCAGTTCGGGTAGTCGCAGTGCCACGGTGAGCAGCGGGATTTCGAACGTCGGATCGTGTCCGAGGACGACAATCGCCGTGCTGCTATCGATTTCGCCCGCCGCCGACAGGGTGTTCAGGTACCGGTGCGGCCAGTCGACGACCACCTCGGCACCAGGGAAGGCATCGGGTGTTGCGAAGGTGTCGCGGGAATCGCAGATCGTGACGCGGTAGCCGAGCAGTTTGGCCTGGACCGCCAGCGCCGCGGCAAAAGCGTTGGCGCCGAAGATGATCAGCCGCGGTGGCGGCGGGAACGAGGCGACGAACACGTCGGATTCGGGCAGCGCGACCAGTTCCGTCGCATGACGCTGCGGGGTGATCAGATGCTGTCCGATCAGATCCGGATCCGGATTCCACACCACGGTGAAGAGGGTAACCCTGCGGTGCGCGGCGATTTCCGCGGCCATGGAGGGGAATTCCGGAAAGTCCCGGCGCGAGAACGGCTCGACGAAAACATCGACCATGCCGCCGGAGTCCAATCCGGGCTCGCCCGGCGGGACGCCGAAGCGGTGCAGTCCGCGTCGACCGCTGCGCGCGGCATCGGCGGCCGCCTCGATCACGGTCGTCTCGACGCTCCCGCCGAGGAGCGAACCGTAGACCGCGCCATTGGCATCTATCAGGATCGATGTTCCGACCGGCAGCGGTCCGGAACCAACAGTTCGCACGACGGTGGCCAGTCCACCTGTCCGGCCCGAATGCCACACCCGCAATAGGTCGTCGACGATGTCCCGCATCTGTTCAGCTCCGCTCACGCGTGCGGCGTGGCCGGGAAGTCACGATCATCGCCTGTCGCCAAATCGTCGCACGTGACGCACACCATATCGTTATTACCGGCTAAATAGGCGCGCCCGCCGGAATCTCTAACGGCTGCTTGATACACCGAGGTCCAGTGCTTATGAGACATGACAACGGGATGGCCGGGTGTGGCGTGGAACACAGCCCGTGCCAGTCCGGTGGGTGCCGCGAAGGCCGCGGCGACCACCCGGGCGACCACATCGGCCCCGACATCGGGGGTGTCCACCGGCATGATCGCGACGTACTCGGCGGGGGTGCGCGCGACGGCTCGCAGACCCGCCCGCAGCGAGGCCCCGAGTCCGGTCGCCCAGTCCGCCGCCCACACGTGATCGACACCCGCGGGTAGGTCGACCGCGTCCGGTGTAGGTCCGGTCGCGCCGAGCACCACGATCACCGGATCACAGCCGCCGTCGCGCAGCGCCGCCACCGCCGACCGCAGCCAGGCGCCGCCCTCGGCCAGTGCCTTGGGCATCCCGTAGCGCGTTCCGGCGCCGGCGGCCAAGACGATGCCCGCGCAGACCGGTTCGGGTGGTGCAGCCATGAAAAGACGGTAGCCCGGCCGGGTAGCCGATGGGTTACGGAAAAGTGCTGTGACGTCGACAGCAGTAGATCGTCCAGATGGAGCCCGACCATCTCCGAAATCCGCGCCCAGGTCGAATACGGCAGCGCGGGCGACACGCCGGAGGTGATCTATCTCGTTCGACTGGCGACCGCGTCGGTCGTATTCGATGCTGGTCCGATGACACCCGACGAGTTGGGCCTCGCGGAATTCAACGCATTGCCCGAAGCGGAGGCCAATGCGGCCCTGCTCGTGTGTTGCGCCGCACCGGAATGGGCTCGTGCGCTAGTCGCTGGGCGGCCGTACGCGAATATCGATGCCGTATTCGATACGGCCGATGCGGTGCTGGCCGAATTGTCCGAGGCACAGATCGATCGCGCACTCGACGGACATCCGCGCATCGGCGCCCGGCCCGATACCGCGGCATCGGCGCGGGAGCAGGCCGGGGTGGCCGGGGCCGAGGATGCGGTGCGGGCGGGGCTGGCCGAGGGCAATCTGGCCTATGAGGAGAAGTTCGGCCATATCTATCTGGTGTGCGCGACCGGTAAGTCCGGGGACGAACTGCTGGAATTGCTCACCGCCCGGCTCGGAAATGATCCGGAGACCGAAAGGCGGATTATGCGAACGGAATTGGCGAAGATCAACCGGATTAGGTTGGCGCGGCTGCTGGCCGAGGATGGCGAATGAGCGAGCGAACATTCAACACAGCCACCTTGGTGGTCATGACGGAGCCGAGCGAGGCGCAGTTATGAGCACGATCGGTACGCATGTCCTCGATGCCGTCGCGGGCGCGCCCGCGGCTGGTATCGCGGTGGTGCTCTATCGGGACACCGAGATGCTCGGTTCCGGAGCCACCGATGACGACGGCCGGATCGCCTCGCTCGGTGCGGCATTGCCACCCGGCACATATCGGCTGGTATTCGATACCGGCGCTTACTTCGCCGAGCGCGGGGTCGAATCGTTCTATCCGGAGGTTGCCATTACGTTCGTCGTCATCGAGGAGCGGCATTACCACGTCCCATTGCTGTTGTCGCCCTTCGCCTTTTCCACCTACCGAGGGAGCTGAGCCATCATGGAGCTGACCGGGCCGATCGTGCTGTCCGACAACCGGTACGGAAAGGCGGAGAACCGCATCGTCCGGATCTACCGGGACCAGCCGCGTCACGAAATTCGCGATGTGAACGTATCCACGGTGCTGCGTGGCGATTTCGCCGATGCCTATGTCGCCGGTGACCAGTCGAAGGTGCTGCCCACTGATACCCAGAAGCAGACCGCCTACGCGTATGCGAAAAAGCCTGGGCTGCAACCGATCGAAGACTATGCGCTGACGCTCGCCGCGCATTTCGTAGACGAGATCGCGCCCGTCGACAGCGCTCGTATCGAGGTCGAGGAGTATGCCTGGCAGCGCGTCACCGTCGACGGCAGCGAGCACGATCACACCTGGGTACGGCAGGGTTCCGAGGTGCGGACCGCGACGGTCACGGTGGCGGGCACGGGCGACCGGCAGCGGGCCTGGGTCATCGGCGGGGTGAAGGATCTGGTGATCCTCAAGTCGACCGGCTCGGAGTTCGTCGACTTCCTGACCGACGATTTCACCGTGCTCGCGCCGACGCAGGACCGGATGCTCGCGACCTCCCTCGTCGCGCAGTGGCGTTTCGCCGCCACGACCGGCGTGGACTGGGATGCGGTGTACGCGGGCGTCCGGCAGCGGATGGTCGAGGTCTTCGCGACGCTGCATTCGAAGGCTTTGCAGCAGACGCTCTTCGAAATGGGCAAGGCCGCGCTCGAGGCCTTTCCGGTGCTCGCCGAAATCCGGCTGGCCGCGCCGAATAAGCATCATTTCGACTACGACCTCGGTCGATTCGGCATCGAGAACCACGGCGAGGTCTATCACGCCGACGACCGGCCCTACGGACTCATCCATGCCACTGTGCAGCGGGAAGATGCCCCGGAAGCCGGGCCCGCATGGCTACCGTAGGCACATGACGACAACGACGGTCATCGACGGGTGCGCCGTGGCGACCGTCGATCCGAACGGCACCGAATACCGTCGCGGGTATGTGACGGTGCTTGGCAACCGGATCACCGCGGTCGGTGCGGGTGATGCGCCCGATCTCGGCGCGGATGTGCACCGCATCGATGGCCGTGGTTGCCTGCTCACGCCCGGACTGGTGAATACCCATCACCATCTGTACCAATGGGTCACCCGGGGTCTGGCCGCGGATAACACGCTGTTCGAATGGCTCACCACGCTCTACCCGATCTGGGCGGGCATCGATGAAGGTGCGGTTCGCGTCGCCGCGACCGGTGCGCTCGCCGCGCTGGCCCGGACGGGGTGCACCACGTCCACCGACCACCATTACGTATTCCCGCGCGCGGGTGGTGACCTGCTCGGCGCGGAGATCGCCGCGGCCGCCGAGGTGGGGTTGCGATTCCAGCCGACGCGTGGCTCGATGGATCTCGGGCAGAGTTCGGGTGGGCTGCCGCCCGACGAGGTGGTGGAGACCCTCGACGCCATTCTCACCGCGAGCGCGGATGCCGTTGCGCGCTGGCATGATCCGTCATTCGATTCGATGCTGCGGATCGCACTCGCGCCATGTTCGCCGTTCTCGGTGACGACCGAGTTGCTGCGCGAATCCGCCGTGCTGGCACGCGATCTCGGCGTACGCCTGCATACCCATCTGGCCGAGACGATCGATGAAGCGGAGTTCTGTGCGGACAAATTCGGCTGCACACCCGCCCAGTACATGGAGCGGCTCGGCTGGCTCGGCTCCGATGTCTGGTATGCCCATGGCATCCACCTGGACGACGCTGCCATCGGCACGATGGCGAAAACCGGTACCGGAGTGGCGCATTGCCCAACCTCGAATGCGCGGATCGGGGCGGGTACGGCGCGCACGGCCGATCTGATCGCCGCGGGTGTGCCGGTAGGACTCGGCGTGGACGGTGCCGCCAGCAATGAATCCAGTTCGATGATCGAGGAGCCGCGCAATGCGCTGCTCTACGCAAGGGCCAAGGGCGGCCCGCGCGCGATCAGCACTCGAAAAGCTCTGGAGCTGGCCACTATCGGTGGTGCGCGGGTGCTGGGGCGGGCAGCCGAAATCGGTTCGATCGAACCGGGCAAACTCGCCGATCTCGCTTTGTGGCGGCTCGATACGCCCGCACACGCGGGCATCGATGACCCGGTGACCGCACTGATTCTCGGCTCCGCCCCGCCGCTGGCGGCGTTGATCGTCGACGGGCGCACGGTCGTTCGCGATGGCGAGGTGCGCACCGTCGACGAGGAGAAGGTCGGCGGCGAGGTCGCGCGGGCACAGGCGGCGCTCGTCGCGAAGGCGGGCTGAGTATCGGTCCGCGGCCGCCGTCCTCCCCTCGGTGACGGCGGCCGCGGCAACTGCGGGTCCGGCGCGGAACCCGCAGCGCCAGTTGGCCTTCAGGCAAGGGCGGTGGCGTGTTCGATCTCCTGCTCTGGATCCGATTCCGGCCGCGCCCGCAGTGCAAGCAGGCACATCACCTCGTGCAGCGTGAGACCCAGTTCGGCCGCGTGTAATTCGGCTATCTCGTGGTCGAACCGACCGGACGGATCCAACTGATCCATCAGAATCATTTCCGCCACAACCATTCCCGCCAGTGCCTGCGCCCGCGTCAGCCGACGGTCGGTCGGCAGATACGACAGCAGCCATTTGCCGCGGCCGGCCTCGGGCAGATCGATCCGGAAGGCCGCCTCGTGCGCCACATCGCTCGTGATGAGCCATTCCGTGGTCGTAATCGGCATCGCGCGAACCCCTTTCATCCGCTGCGACTTGTCACATTGTTCAGTTGCTGCCCTCTACGGTGTCAGTTCGCCTCGGCGTGGCGCGATCCCAGTGGCAAAAGTGATTTCTTCACTCCGGCCGACACACTTGACCAGCGGAAATGCGGCTGATACCAAGGAATTAATCACAGTCGACGTTACGATTCTCTGGTGCGCGCGCAGCACCGTCGGCCTGGCGCATCGCTGCGGGGAGGGTGGGGCGATGGATCGAGCAGGTCGCCAGGCCCGCCGACGCCTACGCGCGCGCCTGGCCGATCTCGGATTGACCGAACAGCAACTGCTGGAACCCCTTGCCGCCGAATTGCGTCAGCGTGGGTACCGACCACGCGCCGCGTGGCGCTACGCCAACGAATTGACCCAGGGCGTGGTCGCCGAGCGCTACAACGAGCTCACCGACAGCGCCACCGCGGCCATGAAGGCCAGCCGGATCTCCGAGTACGAGGCGTGGCCGTTCAGCCGCGACGGCGTCGTTCTCGATGACGAACCGGAGCGTCCGTCCGGTGTGCGGCCAACGGTCCGCGTCCTCAAGAACCTCGCCACCCTCTACGGCACCACCTGGGACCAACTCGTCGATGTCGCCGACCTGGCGCACATGCCGGAACACGAACGGCTGGAGTACCACGAGGCGGTGGCCCGGCGTGCCATCGGCCGACTCCCGGTGCCCGCCGGTGGTGACCTGCCCGCCGAGGTCCCGCACTTCACCGGCCGCGCCGGTCCGAAGGCCCAATTACGTGACCGAGTAACCGAACACCTGCGCAGCGGCGCGGTCGCGGTGCATGTGATCGTCGGGCTGACTGGCATCGGCAAGACCGCTTTGGCGCGCTACGCCGTCGCGGCCTTCGGTCGGCACTACCCGGACGGCACGATCTGGGTCGACCTGCACGGCTACACCCTCGGCCGCGATCCGCGCGAACCCATCGATGTACTCGAGCAGCTCCTGCTGCAGGTCGGGGTCGCCCGCGAAACCATCGAAATGGACCTGGCCGGGCGGGCGAACCGCTGGCGCACCGCCATGAGCGATCGCCGCATGCTCATCGTCTTCGACAATGTCCTGGACACCGCGCAGGTGAAAGACCTACTGCCACAAGCCCCCGGCTGTTTCGTCCTGATCACCAGCCGCAGCAAACTCACCGGCCTGGCCGGTGCCGCACCGCTGCGGCTGGAGGTCATGGAGTGGGAGGAGGCCGAGGAACTGCTCGTCAAACTGGGCAATCTGCGCACCGGCTACGACAAGCGCGCGGTACGCCTGATCCTGGAGACGGCGGGCCGACTTCCATTGGCCATCAGGCTGATCGGCGGCCAGATCGCCCATCACGGTGAGGAGATGCTCGCCGACAGCGCGGCCGATATCGCCAATTTGACGGCGCGGATCAAGGAGGCGTCGGTGGATCGCCGCGCGACCGACTCGGCCGCCGAACACCTCTTCGATCAGTTCGCCGCGGAAGACGAGTCGCTGCGCGCCGCCTTCGAGATGTCCTATGAGCGCCTGCAAGATCCGAAACATCAACGGGCGGTTCGCCTTCTGGGCTGGTTTCCGGGACCGGAGATCACCGCGGAGGCCATGGCGACGATGGCGTCGGTACCGCTCGGTGACGGAATGATGATGGTGCGCAGGCTATTCGAGGCCGGGTTCCTCGACCCGTCTTCCGGTGGTCCCGGTGGTCACCGCTACCGAATGCACGACCTCACCCGATGGTGCGCTCGCATGCACGCCGAACGCGAGGACTCACCCGCCGAACACGCCGCCGTCATCGACCGCCTCGTCGGCGAAAGCCTCGCCGTCGCGCGTCAGGCGAGCACCCACCAGATCTTCGATCCCGCGGGCAGCGAACACCTCTGGAACCCCTCCGATGACGCGACCCAAGCGCGGGAATGGCTGACCCGCGAACGCGAAATGCTGCAGGGCTGTGTACAGGCCGCCGAACCGACAAGAGACGCAGCCGAATTGGCCCGTCGTCTGGCCTCGCACCTCTCCGGCACCGGCCACTGGTCCCTGGCTCACCGCCTCTTCGGCCGCGCCCTCGACATCGCGGGCCGAGTCCACGATCGCCGCGCCGAATCCTGGGCCCTGGTCGGCCGCGGCCGCGTCGACCGCCTCATGGGCCACCATGAGGCGGCGGGGGCGGCGTTCGAGCAGGCCAGGGCCATCGCACTCGAACTGGCGGATCAGAATACCGAGGCGGCCATCCTATGTGAGCTCGGCCAAACCGCAAGGAGCATCGGCGCTCATGCGCAGGCACGGGACTACTTCGGTCAGGCCTTGAAAATGGCCAGGTCTATCGCCAATCAGCCGACCGAATGCGACGCGCTACAAGGGCTCGCGCATGTGGCCTGGGTGGCGTCGGACTATCGGACCGGCCGCAGCTACTCGGAGGAGGCACTCGCCATCGCGGGCGATATCGGCGACCCGATCCGGGTGGCCACCGCGCAATGGGGTCTGGCCGAGGTCATCCGGCGACTGGGCGAACAGGCCGAGGCCAGGCACCTCTACGGCGAGGCCTTGCGCATCGCGCAGAAGATGAACCACCGGAGGTTGGCGGGCGACGCGCTACGGGGGCTCGGTCATATCGAAAGGCTGGTCGGGGAGCAGGAAACGGCCCGCGAGTACTTCGACGACGCGATGGCGATCGCCCGGCGCATCCACGACCGGTACGGCGAGGGGTGGACGCTGTGGGGTCTGGGCAATATCGCGCGCAAGACCGGCGACTACGAGAAGGCTCGCAGCATGTTCCAGCAGGCATACGACATCGCGGTCGAGATCGACGATCGGTTCAGCCAGGTGGATACGTTGCGCGGACTCGGGCATATCGAGCGACATTTCGGCGAATACCTCGGCGCGCAAAGGTATTACGAGGATTCCCAGCGGATCGCCGAACTGATCGGTGATCCGCTGGGGCGCGCCGATGCGCTGCGCGGCCTGGCCACGGTCGCGGTCAAGACCGGGCAGGCCGAGCTGGCCGAACAACTGCTCGCCCAGGCGCTCGAACTCTATGCGAGCACCGGTGTGCGGCACGGTGAACAGATCACCTCCGAAATTCGGATGCGCAGCGACTGATCCGCGTTATGCGCAGCGCCGAATCGCAAGCGCGGCGAGTGTGCGGGCGCAGGCAGACATTTCGCTGATCAGCACGTGATGTTCGGTGCCCGGCGTGGTTCCGCGCGGTCCGAACAGACAGCATTCGATGCCCGCCCGGCTGAGGTGGGTGGTGTCGTTGCCGCAGTACGAATACGGCAGCGCGAGCCCGGTCTCCTCGACCTGGAAATCCGAGACCAGGGGGAGTAGTTCGGCGATGTCGCGTACGACGGCGCACTCGGGGGACATGTCCATCGGCGGCATATCCGTCCCGCTGACCCGGAACTGCGGGTCGACCGGATGTTCCAGGTGGATCGTGGCCGTCGGAAACCGCGGGCGGAGGCGGTCGAGTGCGGCGTCGATGGCCGCGTGCACGTCCTCGGGCTCATAGGGCGGTGGGTAGCGCAGGTCGATTAGGGCAGTCGCCTTGTCTGCGCAATAGGAGATGCCCGAAAGATCGTGTCCCTCACCACGTCCCGCCAGCAGGCTCGCGACCTGCATGCGAGGCAGCGGTGGAAAGTCTGGGTTGCGCAGTCCGATATCGGCCGCGTCGAGCAGGTCGAGAACCTTCCGCAGCACCGCAATGGCGTCGACACCTTCGTCTGGCCTGCTGGTGTGGGCACTGCGGCCGCGAACAACCAGGGCGAACTTGTGGACGCCCGCCGTCCGGGTGATGACGCGACGAACAGAATAGGGTTCGGGCACCACGGCCGCCGCCGCTGTGAGCCCGGATCGCAATGCGTGCTTCGTGCCGACCCCGCCCTGAAGTTCGCCGACCACGAACTCCAACAGCAAACCCTGTCGGAGCGGGATTGCGCTGCGGTGCACCGCGATTGCCGCGCCGATCATGGCGGCGAGACCGCTTTTCATATTGTGTAGGCCGGCCCCGAACAGTTGGTCGCCGATTCGTCGCGCGGTGAACGGATCGTCCGGGTGATCGCGGCCCAGCGGATCCATGTCCAGATGTCCGTTCAGCATGAGCGCTGGTGTTTCATGCAACGGGCCGAGCAGACCGATCATCTGGAATCGACCGGGCTGCACCTCCTGTCCAAAGGTATGAATACCGTTGTCGGCGAGTGTTTTCTGGACCTGAACCGCCAACGGCGTCTCCTGTCCGGTGAAGGATGCGACGGCGGTGAGCTCGGTGGCGATGGCCACGAGCTCGTCCTCCGGGAGCAGTCGGTCCAGGTCGCCGATCATCTTCTCGATCGAGTCAGTCACACCTTCTGAATCCGAGCAGCAGTACATTTCGATACGCCTGCACGAACGGGATCCTGCGCCGGATCTCGTCGGTGAAGTGCTGGACACGCTCATCGTCGAAGACGTAGGAGTCCAGCGGCCGCCTCAGCTGGAACGACGCCAGCTCGACCTCCGGTTCGGCGCCGTCGTAAATGGACGAGATACCGGTGCCCTTCGCCAGGTTTCGGCGCTCGATCAAATGTGCCGATCCGGCGATCAGCCCGTCGCGGTGCTTACCCTCCGGCGCTGGTTCACCCGGTGCGGTGATGGCCATGTAGTGGGCGTCGACGAGCACCTCGGGGGTGCGCCGTGCCGACAGGACACCGGCCGTTACCAGCGAGCGGGCAACGACGGCCGCGATCTTCCTGGTCGGCTCGGTCGCCGGATGCCGCGGCTCGATCTGCTTGAACCTGCGTTCGATACCACCGGCCAGCGGATTGACGTCGACCGATTGCCTATACGGTGGCGGTTCGTCGATGGGCGTGAAATGCATATCGGCTACCGAAAGCCCGTAGCAGCCATAAGCCCGCTGTCGATAGGTCTTGCCGGACGGTAGCCATTTATCCAGTTCGGTCGAATCATGGAACGTGCGCTGCAGCACCGAACGTTCGTCGGCGGACAGCCCGAAATCTGCGGCGGCGAGGCGCCAGAAGGCAGCCCCGTTCGGGGTGCGGGATGCGAAGAACCCGAGATCGGCGTTGACCTCGGGCACCATGTGCTGGTTAATGGCCGGAACCTTCCGACTGAGGGTGTAGTCAGCAATGCGAAAGATGACACGACCACGGCGACCGAAGCGCTGAGCCGCGCGGCTCGAACTTAGTGCCAAATACCGACATATCAAGCATTGCGGTGATCAATCACACCCGTGTCGCCGGACCCTACGTCATGTCGAATGACACACAGGACACGAGCGGCGCGAGTGCACTCACAGGGCCAGCCATTGCGCGATGGCAAAGGAGTATCAACAGTGGACATGAGCCTTACCGGTGCCGTGTGGTTCAAGAGCAGCTATAGCCAGGCCGGCTCGGAATGCGTGGAAGTCGCCTGGCTGAGCGCCGGCGGCGTCGGCGTTCGCGACTCCAAGAACCCGACCGGCCCGGCGCTGGTCTTCGCTCCGGTCGAGTGGGATGCCTTCATGGCAGGCGTGCAAGACGGCGAGTTCACCCGGCCGACGGTGTAGCGGCTCCCGATCCGACCACAGGCAGCGGCCTCGGTCTGACTCGTATTGGACTGGGGCCGTGCCTCTTTCATGTTCCACTGGCCCCATCGCCGAAGCGCTGCGGAAGAGCAAAGGGGTATCAACGGTGGACGTGCCGCGGCCGTCGTTGATCCAGCAGGTGCCCGCGGCATGCCGAACTCCTGTCCTGTCCTGTCCTCTCCTCCCATCCGTGCGCAATCACGCGATATCGGATGCGCGATGCCGCTTGGCCGGCGCTGTGCCGTGCGAATGCGTTTCACTGGAAGACGGCACCCCCGAGCACTGCTGAGGCACACGGGTGCCCCGTCGGGCAGCCGTTGCTGTCCGCCGATGGGTACATGCGGCGGTGCCGGTGTCCGGCTGGGATCGAGATCGCAGCCATTGCCGGTGTTGTTCGCGTTCGCGAAGTCTGCGGGCTTCGCGTTCGCGTTCATTGCGGGTGTGGATGCGGGTCAGCACGGCGGCGAGCAGTTCGTTGGCGTGGTGGCGATGGTTGATCGTCGGGGTGCCGGTGGGGTCGATGTGCTCCGGCGCGATCCAGGCGGTGCGGCCCGAAAGGGCCGAATTCTTGCCCTCGGCAACGGTTTTCCAGCCGCCGGGGCCGTCGTGAACGAGTGCATGACACGCGTCGCAGGCCAGCACCAGATTGCCGATGTCCGTGCGTCCGCCCTTGCCGTAGTCCAGGATGTGGTGGACCGCGCAGAGGCTGGCCGGTGCGTCGCAACCCGGGCGTGAGCAGCCGCGCAGGGCGGCGATCAGCGCCAGTCGTTGCGACCGCGACCCGAGTCGTTTCATCCGGCCGAGATGCAGCGGCAGCCCCGCATGATCGAATACCGCCAGATACGGTTGCGACCGCTCGGCCAGCGCGAGCGCGTCCCGGATCGGCACCACCCCACCGGTGGCGGTGGTCGCTACACCCGACATCTGTTCCAGGTCGTCGAGTTTCATTGTCAGGATCGTCGTTACCGGCAGGCCACGATGGCTGCCCAGGTCCTCGGCGACGAGCCCGGACCGCAGCACGGCGGTGAGCGCATCGTGGTTGCGCTGCGCGGCGCTGCGGTGATCGCGCCGCGCCGCTTCGGCCAGCGCGGTGGGATCCACGGCGTCGATGTCGAAGGCCGGGCTGTCGGGGTCCTCCGGATTGCATACGCCGGGGCGGGCATACTTGGCCAGCACCGGATCCAGCAATGCCCGCAGCACCGGATCGATCTCCCCGCGGATCGGTGACATCCCGTCCGGCCGTTGCCTGCCCACCGTGATTCCGCGCATGCGAGCGCGGTCGTAGTTGTCGGTGAGTCGGCCGTCGGGGTCCAGATGGGCCAGGATTCGGTCGCCGATCTTGCCGATATCGTCCGGCGACCCCGACCGCGCGAACTCGGCCAGGATCTGCTCGGCCGCCTCCCGATCTTCGGTGGACGCCCCGCGCGGCACGCGCTTCATCACATGCGCGATACCTCGCACATGGTCGGCGGAAATCTCACCGCGCGCCAAAGCGCCTGCGGTGCATGGCAACTGCGGCTGCAGCTGTTCACCGCCCATATCGCGGGAAGCGCCGACCCACTGTGCCGCATGCACCCGACTCCCGGCATCGGCGCTCGACAACCGCAGTGTCTGCATCAGGAACCGCTTCAGTGTCTTCGATCCGGTGTGCGCGGGAATCGAGCGTTCATCGGCCTCGACCAGCAGCCGGTGCTGCAGCGCGGTGAGCTTGCGTGCGCATCGCTCCACATCCCGCATCAGATCGAGCACATCATTGTCCGCCAGTCCGACCAACGGCCGCTCGAGCAGTTCGGAGACCGCAGCGAGCAGTGGGCCGGCTGCCCGCGCCCCGGCGTCCTCACTGTTCGAAAGCATGTTCGAATTCTATCGCGGAAAGATCGCCTGGCACACCCCTGAGGCCATCTGATCTACACGTCTTCACACTGGACAATCGACTGAATAGACCACTGCCGCAGTGCACTTCGGTCGATTGACCACGACGCGGTCCCGATCGGAGCCATAGCCGAACGCAAGAGTTGGACGGGCCGATCGAGCGGTCTCCGAAGCTGCGGAGGTCCACCTGGTCGGACGGATTCCGGCGCACCGGCCGCGGATTGCGCTCCGACGCCGCAACGCCTCGGCCTACCCTTGGATGGCTGGCGCTATCGTTGGCCGGCGTCGTGGACCATCTTCTTGCGACTCGTGAGACCACCCCGCCTCCGCACTGCGATGGAAGGTGTTCGTCGACGACGGTCGGTCGCCGCTCGGCTCAGGTGTCGGTGATCACATGCCGCACCGGGTGCGGCGCACCCATGCTGTGATTCACCGTGAGCAGCCACGAGTCTTTTTGGAAGGCAATGGAATTGAGCGCGATCAGAGAGGCCTACCTACAGGCCGCGGCATCAGCGGCGGCGCTGCTCGCCGATCCGGCGGTCACCGCAGCATGGGACCAACCCAGTGCATTGAAGGAATTCAGCGTTCACGGGCTTGCCGGCCACCTGGGGGCGCAGGTCTTCTACGTCTCCCGGCTGCTGGAGGCCGAAGTCCCTGATACGCAGCCGCTGTCGGTTGCCGAGTTCTTCGGCCGGGCGCTGGCGTTCGACGCCGATGTGGACGCGGAGATCAGTGTGCGTATTCGCCAGGGTGGCGAGGCTGCCGCAGCAGGCGGTGCGAAGGCCCTGGTCGGCGAGGTCGAATCGGCGATCGTTCAGCAGCGCACGGCGCTGGCGGCCGAACCGGCCGACCGCGTTGTCGTGATGGTCGCCAAGCCAGTGCTGCTCGACGATTTTCTGTTGACGCGCATGATGGAGATCGTTGTGCACTCCGACGATCTGGCGGTCAGTGTCGACATCCTGACCCCGTCGTTCCCGCCGCAGGTTTTCGAGCCCGTACTCGACCTGTTGTCGCGACTCGCGGTGGTCCGGCACGGCCAATCGGCAGTCCTGCGCGCACTGAGCCGAGCAGAACGCGCACCCAGAACGATCGCAGCCTTCTGACGCCGACCGATCGACCTGAGATCAGCACACGTTCACTCGGCGACGGCCGGTCTTGCGGTGGTCCCGCGCGTGGCAAGAAAGGGTCCCCGGTCATAGGACCAGCGTGTTGCCAGTGATGGGACCACTTGGTAGCTCGGTGGCGTCGGCTGAACGTGTTCTAGTTGAACGGCTTCCCTACGCAGATCGGCTCCTGCCGAACAACGCCCGCTATTGCCGACTGGTCGGTTGACCCGGCTGTATCGGGGCGGTTCGGCCGAGTGTCGATGGCCGTCTCGGCTGCTGGTGGTGCCTCGTCAGCCGAGGCGTACGGCGATGCCGTCGAGGACGTGTTCCAGCCCAGTCTCGAAGTGCCATTGCAGGTCATCCTTGCGGGCGCCTTCGCGGACATAGCGTTCGAACGTCGGATAGCGGCCCGTGCCCAGCAGCCACGTCATCTGCGCCGACAGTCCCGTCCGGGCCTCGGTGCCGCTGGTCCAATTTTTCTCGCGCATCAGTTGTCGTAGGCCGATCTCGGCGCTGGTGGCACCCTGCACGTAGGCGGCGACGGTACGGAAGATGCTCATTGTCGTGTCAGCGTCGAGGTCCAAGCCGCGCAGCGCGGCGAGCACCCGCTCTGCGAGTGCCATCCGGTTGGGCGTCAGCTCATACACGGCCTGTGGTGCGGAGAGCCGGGTGAGCCACGGGTGTTTCAACACGAGGGCGCGAATGCCAGCGGCGAATGCTCGCATGGTCTCGCGCCAGCCAGCGCTGTCGGGGACATCCACCTCGCCGTAGACGAGGTCGACCATCAGCTCGAGGACGTCGTCCTTGCCCGACACATAGCGGTAGGCGGCCATCGGGGCGACGCCCAGTTCGGCGGCGAGGCGTCGCATGGTGATGGCGTCGAGCCCGTCCGAGTCGGCGATGCCCACCGCAGTCATGGCTATCCGCTGGGCGGATAGGGCCGGCCGGGCCGCGGTGGAGGTCTGTTCAAGCCGCTCCCAGAGGGACGTCATGCCGCTTCCTTCCAGTGGTGTACGACGTATCTTAACGCGTACGCTGTATTCATGAGCGTACTTCGTACACGGCAGCTTGTGGTCCTGGGTGCGGCCGGGCCGGTCATCTTCGTTGCGGCCTTCCTGGTCAATGGGGCAACGCAGGCCCGCTACAGCTCGTGGCACAACACGATCAGCACACTCAGCCTGGCCGACCACGGATGGATCCAGGACGCCAACTTCATGCTCTACGGAGTGCTCACGCTGTGCTTCGCCGAAGGACTCAGACGTTCGGGCGATACCAACGCGTGGGGATTTGCGTTGCTTGCCATCGCCGGGCTGGGGCTCATCGTCATCGGCCCGTTCCGGACCGACCCGATCCTGGGCTTCCCGGCAGGGCAGCCCAGCATCGTCACGCTAGGCGGCACCGTGCACAATATTGCCGCCCTGGTGGTCTTTCTGGCGTTGCCCGCGGCCGTTTTCGTCACGGGGCTCCGCTCGTCTCGTGGCTGGGCCGCCTTCTCGATCGCTAGCAGTGCCCTGTCCCTCGTATCCGTCGCACTGTTCTTCGCGGCCGCCTCGGCGGCGAATGGCCACGACGGCGGAGACTCTCCGGCCGGTTTCTACGAGCGGCTGCCCACCCTCTTCATCGGTCTCTGGCAGGTCGCGTTCGGGCTCAGACTCCTGGCAAGGCGAGCAGTCCCCCACTCGCGGCGATCACTCTTGCCCGAAGGTTCGCCACGCGCTGCATGAGGTTGTTGACGCCGGCCCGCGACAGGTTCCGCCTTCCCTGCCTGTCCAGTAGACAGGAACCCGTCTCACTGATTCGCAATTCAGCGAACGCTCACTCATGCCGCTGACAGCGCGTTTTACCGATGACGGAGGTTCTCCGGCACGGCAGAACTCGAGGCCAGACACGTTCTCGATTCGGCCACAAGCCGGTGGTCCATCGACTGGCAGCCCGCTGGTCCTATGACCTGGCAAACGACACGTGCGGAGGCTCTCCTCGGCTATTTGTCCGAGGGGCAAACGGTCGCTCGACGGTCCGGCAAGTTGTCACGGATCAAGGCGAATGGCCTGATCAGACGGCATTGCTGAATACTGGAACAGAGATGTCTCGGACTGCGCGATTCGGCGGGCGCGGGTGCTCGATTCGGCGAGTAACGACCGCGCAACCTGGGGCGGTTGTCGCGCAACATCGCGGCAACCCACGGCTTCTACTGTGGCGGCAGCGGTAGTGGAGCGAGGTGTGGCGTGGATCTGGACACGATTCGGGATGTGGTTGTGGCGCGGAGGCGGGCCGACCTGGCCGTTGTGGGCGGGAGTTGTGGGGTGCTCGCCGGGGGGACGTTCTTGTTCTCGGAGCCGCAGGAGGAGTTGGATCGGCTGGTCGATATCAGCGCGCTGGGGTGGCCTGCGTTGACCGAGACGCACGAGGGGTTGGAGATCGCGGCTACCTGCACGTTGGCGGAGTTGTCGGGGGCCGGGGCAGGGCGGGAGTTGGGGGCGGAGATGATGCGGGCGCAGTGGCCGGGGACGACGTTGTTCGCGCAGGCGTGTCGGGCGTTGGTGGCGTCGCACAAGATATGGCGGACGGCGACGGTGGGCGGGAATGTGTGCCTCTCGTTGCCCGCCGGGGCGGTGCTGGGGGCGCTGGTGGCGTTGGACGGTGTCGCGCTGGTGTGGTCGCCGGATGGTTCCGATCGGCGGATTCCCCTGCGGGAGTTCGTACTCGGACCGGGACATAATGTGCTCACCTCGGGTGAAGTGTTGCGATCGATTACCGTTCCGATTCGAAGTCTGCACGCGCGCACTGCATTCCGGAAGATCGCGCTGGCTCCGCTCGGTCGTTCCGGTGCGGTTGTGATGGGCCGACGCGAGGTGGACGGCCGCTGCGCGCTGACCATAACCGCGGCGACGACCCAGCCGATTGTGCTGGATTTCGACGGGGCGCCCGGTGCTGCCGAGGTGCGGGGTGCGGTCGCCGCCATCGAACCGACGCTCTGGTTCGACGATCCGCACGGAGCGCCGGACTGGCGTCGCCATGTCGCCGGGGTGCTGGCCGGTGCGGTTGCGGCCGAGCTGTGCACCGAAGTCGGTGATGGGCAATGAGATTCGAAGTGGATGGTCGAGCGGTACAGGCGGAACCACGTCCGGGCCAATGTCTGCGTACGTTATTGCGCGAAAACGGCCATTTCGCGGTGAAGAAAGGTTGCGATGCGGGCGATTGCGGTGCGTGCACCGTGCAACTCGACGGAATCTCCGTGCACTCGTGCATCATTCCCGCCTACCGCGCTGCCGACCGCACCATAACCACCGCCTCCGGCCTCGGCACCCCAGAAGCGCCGCACCCGGTCCAGCAACGTTTCGTCGACTCCGCCGCCTTCCAATGCGGCTTCTGTACCGCGGGCATGGTGGTCACCGCCGCAGGCCTCGGCTGCGGCGGCTCGACCGCCCCGGATCCCGATGCGCTACCGGAGCTCATGAAGGGAAACCTCTGCCGCTGCACCGGATATCGTGCGATCGCCGATGCGCTGGGTACGCCTCCTGACACGGCCCCGGAGGCCGCCGGAGTATGTGGTGCGGGCCCGATCACAGGCACAAGCCACACTTGGGCATCAGGCGGTCGTGGACACGCGGGCACCGACGTCGGTGCGCCCGCCGGAGCGCGAGTCGTCACCGGCACAGAGCCGTTCACCTTCGATGTCCGTCCGCAGGATGCGGCCACTGATGTGGATGCCGCCACAGCGCCGCCCACGAGCCCACTGCATATCGCCGTCTTACCGAGCCCATACCCCCACGCGCGAATCGTGGCCATCGACACCTCCGCCGCCGAAAACCTGCCGGGCGTGCATGCAGTGCTCACGTACACCGACGCTCCTGATATCGCCTTTTCCACTGCACGCCACGAACTTCGAGTCGACGACCCAGACGACACCTACGTGCTGGATCGCACGGTGCGATTCGTCGGACAGCGGGTCGCCGCCGTAGTGGCGGAGAGCCTGGATATCGCTCGCGCAGGTTGCCGAGCGATACAGGTCGAGTACGAAATCCTGCCCGCCGTATTCGATCCGGCCGAGGCATTGCTGCCGGAAGCGCCGAAACTGCATGGCGATAAGCCGGATTCGGCTCGCATCGTCGATCCCGAACGCAACCTGATCGCTGAGATCAAGGGCGAGGTAGGCGACGTTCAGGCGGGCCTCGCCGCGGCGGCGCAGGTGGTCAGAGGCGTCTGGCATTCGCCGCGCGGCCAGCACGTACATCTGGAAACCCACGGCGGTATCGGCTGGTTGGACGCCGACGGCAGGCTGGTCGTCCGCTGCAGCACGCAGGTCCCGTTCCTGGTGCGCGACGAACTGTGCCAGATATTCGGGCTACCGCGTGACCGGGTGCGGGTATTCGCCAAGCGCGTCGGCGGCGGATTCGGCGCCAAACAGGAAATGCTGGCCGAGGATCTGATAGCACTGGCAGTACTGCGCACCGGCCGGCCCGTGCAATACGAATTCACCCGCTCCGACGAATTCACCAGCGCCACTTGCCGTCATCCGATGCGGGTCGCGGTCACCGCGGGCGCGGATGCCGACGGCATACTGACCGCACTGTCGATCGACGTGCTCGCCGATGCCGGGGCCTACGGCAATCACAGTGCGGGCGTGCTGTTCCACGGCGTCGGCGAATCCATCGAGGTCTACCGCTGCGCCAATAAGCGCGTCGAGGCGAAGACGGTCTACACCAACAATGTTCCCTCGGGCGCATTCCGCGGCTACGGTCTCGGACAGATCATCTTCGGCGTCGAGTCGGCATTGGATGAACTGGCGCGCGAACTCGATATCGACCCATTCGAATTCCGCCGCCGCAATGTCATCGTCCCCGGCGACGCATTCGTCGGCGCGGAAGTCGGCGACAGCGATCTGGACTTCGGCAGTTACGGCCTCGATCAATGTCTAGACCTCGCCGAACGAGCCATATTGCGCGGCAATGGGGTTCGCGCTCCTGGTCCGGACTGGCGAGTGGGCACCGGTATGGCGCTGGCCATGATCGCCACCATCCCACCGCGCGGCCACCGCTCCGAGGCAACCCTCACCCTGCTCCCCGACGGACGCTACGAACTCCGCGTCGGCACAGTCGAATTCGGCAACGGCACTACGACAGTGCACGCCCAACTCGCGGCGACAGCGCTACACACCGACGTACGTCGCATAGTGATCCGCCAATCGGACACCGACGTCGTCGGCTACGACACCGGCGCCTTCGGGTCCACCGGCATCACCGTCGCGGGCAAGGCCTCCTACGCCGCGGCCGTGGCACTGCGTGAGCACATCCTGGTCCGGGCCGCCAAGCTGACTGGTCGCGCCGAAGCGGAGTGCGTCCTGGTGGCCGATGGCGTCCGCTGCGGCGATCGGCTGATCGACGCCACCGAACTCCTGGCCGACGGCGAGTTGTCCGGCCACGGCGAACACGCGGGCAGCCCGCGCTCGGTCAGCTTCAATGTGCAGGCATTCCGGGTTGCCGTGCAGCCCGATACCGGGTTGCTGCGCATCCTGCAATCGGTCCAGGCCGCCGACGCGGGCACGGTACTCAACCCGGTGCAGTGCCGCGGTCAGGTGGTCGGCGGCGTCGCGCAGGCCATCGGCACCGCGCTCTATGAGGACATGCGCTCCGCGCAGGGTGAAGTGACCACGCGGACGCTGCGGCACTATCACATCCCGCAGTTCGCCGATTTGCCGCACACCGAGGTCTACTTCGCCGAAACCGCCGATGACCTGGGCCCTCTCGGTGCCAAGTCAATGAGCGAATCCCCGTACAACCCGGTTGCCCCCGCGCTGGCGAACGCCATCCGCGATGCTGTCGGGGTACGACAGACCGGTTTGCCGATGACCGCGGACCGGATCTGGCGCGCCCTTCAGGAAGGAGACCAGGGGTGAGTACCCAGCGCCGTGAGCGTCAGGCCCGGAGGAGGCAGCGTGCGTAACCACGGAGGGCCCGGGAGCGGCGCAAATCGAACTCAGCGCCGTGAGCGTCAGGCCCGGAGGAGGCAGCGTGCGTAACCACGGAGGGCCGGGGAACGGCGCAAATCCAATACAGCTACCAGAGAATGTCCGCGCTCGCATCGACGCGATGCTCGACACGGTCGACGCCGAGTTGCGGACCCGGTACCCGGGCCCCGACGGCCGGGTCCAGCCGATCCACACCGCCTACGTCCCGGCCGACCGGGCCACCGCCGCGACCCCCGCCGAATGGGGTGCGGCCGCGACAGAGCTGCTCGATCGCCACCACGACCTGCTCGCCGGAATCGACGGCACCGACGCGCTGCCCACCGTGCGCAGCCGACTCGAGCAGCAGCCGATTCAGGACCTGCGCATCGACTTCGAAGACGGTTACGGCTTCCGTGCCGACGCCGAGGAGGACGAGGCAGCCACCAATGCGGGGACGGCACTCGCCGAGTGGGCGAAGCAACCCGGTGGGCCGACCAGTCTCGGCATCCGAATGAAGGGTCTGGCGGGCACCGAACGGATTCGCGCCCTGCGCACCCTCGAGCTGGTCCTGGACGCCGCGGGCGGTGTGCCGACAGGTTTCGTCTTCACGGTCCCGAAGATCCGTGCGGCGGAACAGGCTTCGGCGCTGGTCGCCCTGTGTGACGGACTCGAGCGCGGGTCCGGACTCGCTGCGGGCACCCTGCGATTCGAACTGCAGATCGAGAGCCCGCAGGCGATTATCGCCGCCGACGGTAGCGCCCCGATCGCCGAAATGCTCAGCATGTCCGAAGGTCGTTGCAGTGCTTTGCATTTCGGCACATATGACTACACGGCCGCGTGCGGTATCGCCGCGCCCGATCAGGCGCTCGACCATCCGGCGGCGGACTACGCGAAGTCGGTCATGCAGGTGGCCGCCGCCCAAACCGGGGTGTGGATCTGTGACGGCTCCACCCAGATCGTGCCCGACCGCGATCCGGAATCCGCACTGCGCAACCATCATCGACTCGTCGGCCGGGCGCTGCGCCTCGGTTACTACCAGGGCTGGGATATGCATCCGGGCCACCTGATCACCCGCTGGCTGGCCACCTACGAATTCTTCCGTCGCGCCATCGACGTCGCGGTACCCCGTCTTGTTGCCTACCTCGACCGGCGCTCCGGCGGCGTCATGGACGAGCCCGCTACCGCGGAAGCCTTGGCGGCCACCGTTTTACGCGGCGTGAACTGCGGCGCACGCACCGCCGATGAACTGCGTGCGCTCGCGCCGGAACTGACTCCCGAGGTGCTGCGGGCGCTCGTAGCGCGCGAGCCGATTCCGCAGGAGACGCTGTGAACGACTACGCAGGAGGCGCATTGAACGCGGACTTCACGCTGCTGCCCGATCTAGCGGTGCGGCCGCTCGGTGGATCGGTCATCTGGGCCGATGACGAATTCTTCGCGGAGAAGGAGAATTTGATCAATCCGGGTCCGTCGGAATACCGACCGTCGACCTTCGGGCACAAGGGCCAGATCTATGACGGCTGGGAAACCCGCAGGCACCGCGGCCGCCCCGGCGACGACTCGGCCATCGTGCGCTTGGGCGTGCCCGGCGTGATCCGCGGCATCGTGGTGGACACCGCCTGGTTCAAGGGCAACTATCCACCCGCGGTTTCGATCTCCGCACTCGAAATCGACGGCTATCCGCCCGCGGAAACCATTGCCGAGCGCGACGATTGGGTGCCCCTGATCGACCGCGCCCCGGTAACCGGCGACAGCCGCAATCCGTTCGCGATCGAGAACGAAAACCGTTGGACCCATGTGAAACTCACCATGCACCCGGACGGCGGTGTCGCCCGGTTGCGCGTACACGGCGAGGGCAGGCCCGACCCGAAGCTGTTCGGCCTCGGCCCACTGGACTTGGCAGCACTGGAAAACGGCGCCCTGGTCCTCGACTGCTCCAACCGCTTCTACAGTTCGCCGAACCAGCTGCTCTACCCCGGCCTGGCACGAAAAATGGGCGACGGCTGGGAAACCGCCCGCCGCCGCGACGACAGCAACGACTGGGTGCACATCCGGCTGGCCGGGCCCGGCCTCATCCGTCTCGCCGAGATCGATACTTCGTACTTTCTCGGCAATAGCCCCGGCTCGGCCCGGCTCACCGGCCGCACCACCGACGGCACCGAACTCGAATTGCTCCCGCGCACCGAACTGCTGCCCGACACCAGGCACCGCTTCGCGGTCGCGCCGATGGCGGCCTCGGTCGAGGAGGTCCGCCTGGATATCTACCCAGACGGCGGGCTCGCGCGGCTGCGCCTCTACGGCGAACTCGGGGGCTGAGCGGCATGGGCGAACGAGATTTCGTCGGCTACGGTGCGACGCCACCGGATCCGCAGTGGCCCGATGGTGCGAAGATCGCGGTCCAGTTCGTCCTCAATTACGAAGAGGGCGCCGAGCAGAATGTGCTCGACGGCGATCCGCATTCGGAGACGTTTCTCTCGGAAATGACTCCCGCGCAAGCCTTTCCGAATCGCCACATGAGCATGGAATCGCTTTACGAATACGGGTCCCGCGCCGGACTGTGGCGGATCCTGCGCGCCTTCGAACGCCACGACCTACCGCTGACCATCTTCGCCGTCGCCCGTGCCATGCAGCGAAATCCGGAGGCGGTGGCCGCCTTTCGGGATCTCGGCCACGAAATCGCCTGCCACGGTCTGCGCTGGCAGTCCTACCAGCTCACCGACCGCGACACCGAGCGCGAGCATATGGCCGAGGCCGTGCGCATCCTCACCGAACTCACCGGCGCGGCCCCGCTCGGCTGGTACACCGGCCGCGACTCCCCGCACACCAGGGAACTGGTGGTAGAGCACGGCGGTTTCGTCTACGACTCCGACTCCTACGCCGATGATCTCCCGTACTGGGTCACCGTGCACGGCCGGAACCACCTGGTCGTCCCGTACACCCTCGACACCAACGACATGCGCTTCGCCTCACCCGCGGGTTTCCCGAGCGGCGAGCAATTCTTCGCCCACCTCCGCGACGCCTTCGACGTGCTCTATCGCGAAGGCGCGGAGGGCAGTCCGAAGATGCTGTCGATCGGTCTGCACTGCCGTCTGGTCGGCCGCCCGGCCCGCCTCGCCGCGCTGGAACGTTTCCTCGACCACGTCCAGTCGCATGCCGACGTGTGGATCGCGCGCCGCATCGATATCGCCGAGCACTGGCGTCGGGTGCATCCGGCTGTCCAGGGGGACGGCAGCGGGCGGCGTGGGTAAGCTCAGCCGAACAGATTCCGCACGAACGGCAGCGAATCCGGCAGCGACGCATTGACGGTCCCGCTGTGATCCTCCGAATATGTATGCAGCGTGACCGGCTGCCGATTCGCCTCGAGCACCGCGGCGTACCGCAGCGTCTCCGGCGTCACCACATCGGTGTCGCGCAGCCCCTGCCCCAGGAACAGCGGCCTGTCGTAACCGGATTCGGGCAGGCCGAGGTATCCGGTCAACAGCCCGTGCAGGTCCGGGATCTCGAGCAGCGGGCGTGAGAACAGGTCACCGATCACCACACCGTCGGCCGCGAGCGCATCGCTGAGCGGGGTGATGCAGGCCTCGCGGGCACGGGCGAGCCAGTCGCGGCCGGACTCGGTCAGATACGAATCGATATTCAGCGCCGGATAGGTGGTGCGCAGGCCGTTGAGGATGTAGAGCACGTACGCCGACGAGTGCGGTGACAATTTCACCGGCGGCACATGCGGACCGAGCGGCAACAGAATGTCCTGGATATACGCCGGTATGCCGGTGCCGACCGCGCCGCGGTAGTCCAGTTCGGGTCCGCCGAATTCGGAGGCGTAGCGCGCCGTGTAGACGGCAGCACCGGCGCCCTGTGACTGACCTACGACCACCCACTTCTTCGCCAGCGACGAGTACTGCCTGGTGGCGGCCCGCACCGCATCGACGACATTGTGCGCGACCACGACGCCATTGAGATACGGATGTTCACCTGGCGTGCCGAGCCCGGCGTAATCCGCGGTGACGATGGCATAGCCCTGCCGCAGCCACGTCTCCAGATACGCCCAGTCCCGCTCGACCGCGCTCGGCCCGGCGATGCTGTAGGCGCAGTCGTCGCCGAGTCCGACCGTGCCGTGCGCCCACGCGATCACCGGCCAACCACCCTCGGGTGCTTCCCCGGGCGGGAAGTAGACCGCGGCACCGGCCACCGTCGGCACGTCGTTCGCGGTGGTCGTCTCGTACAGGATGCGGCTGGAATTCGCCGAACCGGGCGGTGTCGCCACCGCGGCCAGCGGCGCGACGGATTCCACCGCGCCCGGATCGGCGCTCGCCACAGGCAGTTGCAGGCCTAGACCACATACGACGGCAACGGCGAACCACAGTTTCCGCATAAAGGCTCCTCTCGGACGCGGAACGTCTGACCGCGATGGACGCGGTCTGCCCATCGAACCATCGGCGCGCATTTCGAGGTGGCGGAGGCCACACGGAGGCTTGTGAAGGTGCTCACAACCCGGAATGCCGGGCGCGTCGGATGGCAGCCCGTCGGGCGATCTCAAACAGTACGAGCGTTACGCTAAAACCGCATGTCAGCGCTACCGGCGGGTAGGTTTCACGCGTGCAATTCGCAGGCAAATTTCGCAAGGTTAGCAAAGGCCAGGCGAAACCTAGCTCGGATTCACACTTGCAACAGGTAGACGGCTATTTCCTGGTGTGCCATCGTGTGGAAGTACACCCCATGGGCCTAGCAAGCCTGCAAATTGCCGCCACAGCAGTTCGAGTGATGCTCGACCGTGGGGCACCGAAACGAAGAAGTGGAGTCAGAGATGTCGAACGCCGGCACCCCGAAGACCGCTGCGGAGATCCAGCAGGATTGGGACACCAACCCGCGCTGGAAGGGCGTCACCCGCAACTACAACGCCGAGCAGGTGTCGAAGCTGCAGGGCACCGTCGTCGAAGAGGCCACCCTCGCCCGTCGTGGCTCGGAGATCCTCTGGGATCTCGTCAACAACGAGGACTACATCAACTCCCTCGGTGCCCTGACCGGTAACCAGGCGGTCCAGCAGGTCCGTGCCGGCCTGAAGGCCATCTACCTGTCCGGTTGGCAGGTCGCCGGTGACGCGAACCTGTCCGGCCACACCTACCCGGACCAGTCGCTGTACCCGGCCAACTCGGTTCCGTCCGTGGTCCGCCGCATCAACAACGCGCTGCTGCGCGCCGACGAGATCGCCAAGGTCGAGGGCGACACCTCGGTCCAGAACTGGCTGGCCCCGATCGTCGCCGATGCCGAGGCCGGCTTCGGTGGCGCGCTGAACGCCTACGAACTGCAGAAGGCCATGATCGCCGCCGGCGCCGCCGGTGTGCACTGGGAGGACCAGCTGGCCTCCGAGAAGAAGTGTGGCCACCTGGGCGGCAAGGTGCTGATCCCGACCCAGCAGCACATCCGCACCCTGACTTCCGCGCGTCTGGCCGCCGACGTCGCCGACGTGCCTTCGGTGATCATCGCCCGCACCGACGCCGAGGCCGCCACCCTGATCACCTCGGACGTGGACGAGCGCGACCGTGAGTTCCTGGACGGCACCCGCACCGCCGAGGGCTTCTTCGGTGTGCAGAACGGCATCGAGCCCTGCATCGCGCGTGCCAAGGCCTACGCCCCCTACGCCGACCTGATCTGGATGGAGACCGGCGTGCCGGACCTCGAGGTCGCGCGCAAGTTCGCCGAGTCCGTCCGCGGCGAGTTCCCGGACCAGCTGCTGGCCTACAACTGCTCGCCGTCCTTCAACTGGAAGGCGCACCTGGACGACGCGACCATCGCGAAGTTCCAGCGTGAGCTCGGCGCGATGGGCTTCAAGTTCCAGTTCATCACCCTGGCCGGCTTCCACTCGCTCAACTACGGCATGTTCGACCTGGCCTACGGCTACGCCCGCGAGGGCATGACCGCCTTCGTCGACCTGCAGGAGCGCGAGTTCAAGGCCGCCGCGGAGCGTGGCTTCACCGCCATCAAGCACCAGCGTGAGGTCGGTGCCGGCTACTTCGACACCATCGCCACCACCGTGGACCCGAACACCTCGACGGCGGCCCTGAAGGGTTCCACCGAAGAGGGTCAGTTCCACTGAGCTCGACCAGCCCGCAGTAATGCAGGCCGATAGCCCCCTCTAAGGGTGTACCGCCCTCCCCGCTGAACAGCCCCAGCGGGGAGGGCATCCCTATACCTTGGACCATCGAAGGCCCCGCTCATACCGGAGCAGGCACCTTCGACCCGACGCGATCGTCAAGGCACGGAGGCGGAAGCTTGCGTAACCACGCAGGGCCTCGATCGCGGCAAAATTCAACACAAGCCACCCGACAGCCAGACAAAAACAGCAGGAGCGGGACGTGAGCAGCGAGAAGATTCAGCGCGTCGGCATCATCGGTGCCGGCCAGATGGGTGCCGGCATCGCGGAGGTGTGTGCGCGGGCGCATATCGACGTGCTCGTCTACGAACAGACCCGGGAGCTAGCCGCCGCTGGTCGCGCCCGCATCCTGCGCTCGCTCGACCGCGGCGTCAGCAGCGGCAAGATCACCGAGCGCGAGCGCGAACAGGCCGCATGGCGACTGCGGTTCACCTCCGACCTCGGCGACTTCGCCGACCGCCAGCTGGTGGTCGAGGCGGTGCTCGAGGACGAGAAGGTCAAGACCGCCATCTTCGCCGAGCTCGACAAGGTGGTCACCGACGCGGACGCCGTGCTGGCCTCCAACACCTCTTCCATCCCGATCATGAAGATCGCCGTCGCCACCGCCAACCCGGAGCGCGTGGTCGGCATGCACTTCTTCAACCCGGTGCCGGTGCTGCCGCTGGTCGAGCTGGTCACCACGCTGAAGACCAGCGAGGCGGTGTCCGCGCGGGCCGAGGCATTCGCCGGCGATGTGCTGGGCAAGCAGGTCGTGCGCTCGGCCGACCGCTCCGGTTTCGTGGTGAACGCGCTGCTGGTGCCGTACCTGCTCTCGGCCATCCGGATGGTCGAATCCGGCTTCGCCACCAAGGAAGACGTCGACAAGGCGATGGTGCTCGGCTGTGCCCACCCGATGGGTCCGCTGGCGCTCACCGACCTGGTCGGCCTCGACACCGTGAAGTCCATCGCCGACTCCATGTACCAGGAGTTCAAGGAGCCGCTGTACTCGGCGCCGCCGCTGCTGATGCGCATGGTCGAGGCCGGTCTGCTCGGCAAGAAGACCGGCGCGGGCTTCTACCAGTACAAGGTCTGAGTTGATCCGAATTCGCGGCTCGGCTCATCTCGAGCCGGCCCGTGAACGGCGCTTGTCGATGCATTCATCGGCATAAGCTGTTCCGAAAGTGCAGGGCGTGGTCGGTGACCTGGGCAGTTGGGTGACGACCACGGAGCGAGTCTGACGAGCGACCCGTTCGCGGCCCGTCTCGCGGCCGAGTCGTCGAAGCGCATGCGACGAAGTCGCGAGTCTCGACGGCGCCGCTAGCGACTGCGTGCAGGTCGCTCGAAAGGGTCGGCCGCGAGACGGGCCGCGAACACGCCGCGACCGCGCGGCCAAGAACACAGCAAGGGAGTACCCCGCTCATGGTCAATGTCACCGACGGATACGGGTCGAGCATTCTCGGCTACCCGAGGATCGGGCCGCACCGGGAACTCAAGCGGGCCCTCGAGGGCTATTGGCGTGGTGGGGTCTCCCGCGACGAGCTGCTCGCGGTCGGGCGCGATATCCAGGAGCGGCAGTACAACGGGCTGGCCGCCACCGGTCTGACCCAGGTGCCCGGCAATACCTTCTCCTTCTACGACCACATTCTCGACAATGCGCTGCTGTTCGGTGCGGTGCCCGCGCGGTTCAAGGCCTACCAGGACGAGCTGCACCCGCTGGACTTCTACTTCCTGATGGCGCGCGGTCGTCCGGATCTGCCGCCGCTGGAGCTGGTGCGGTTCTTCGGTACGAATTACCACTACCGCCAGCCCGAACTCGACGAGAACACCGAATTCTCGCTGCACCCCGAGGCTTTGCTCGACGAATGGGATCGCGCCAAGGCCGCTGATATCGAGCTGCGTCCGGTGGTGGTGGGTCCGGTGTCGCTGCTGCTGCTGTCCAAGGCGGGCCATATCCCCGGTGAGGCAGGCGGTTTCGACACGCTCAGCCTGTTGGACAAGTTGCTGCCGGTGTACGAGGAGCTGTTCGAGATCCTCGCCAAGCGCGGGTCCACCTGTGTGCAGCTCGACGAGCCGTGCTTCACCAGTGAGCGCACTCCGGCCGAGCTGGCCGCGTTCGAGCGTGCCTACCAACGACTTTCGACCTCGGCCCTGCGGCCGCGCATGCTGGTCACCGGGCAGTACGGCGATTTCGGTGAGGCGCTGCGCATTCTGGCCGAAACCAATGTCGAGGCAATCGGATTGGATCTGGCCAGTTACCGGATCCAGCCCGAAGAGCTCGCGGAGATTCCCGGCATTCGGCGTAAGCGCCTGTACGCGGGTGTGATCGGCGGTCTCAATGTGTGGCGCGCGGATCGCTATGTGACGCTGGAATACCTGAACGAGCTGGCCGAGGTGTGCCCCGATCTCGTGGTGTCCACCGGCACGACACTGCTGCACGTGCCCTATGACGTGCTCGCCGAATATGAGATCGAGGGCAATGTCGCCGACCGTCTCGCGTTCGCGCGGCAGAAGGTCGGCGAGGTGGTTTCGCTCGCCAAGGCGCTCACCGAGGGGCCCTCGGACAAGTGGCGCAAGCGGCCGACCGAGGTGCACTTCAAGCAGAAACACGCGGTGCGGCAACGGGTTTACGCGATCACGCCCGATATGCGCTCGCGCGAACCGTACGAGGTGCGCCGCGAAGCCCAGCAGCGCAAGCTGAATCTGCCGCCGGTGCCCGCGACCACACTGGGTTCCTTCCCGCAGACCAACAGGATTCGCCAGGCCCGCTACGACCTGGGCCAGGGCAAACTGTCCTACGACGAATACCGCAAGAAGATCGAGGCCGAGATCGAGGCCACGATCCGCCTGCAGGAGGACATCGGCCTCGATGTGCTCGTGCACGGTGAGCACGAGCGCAACGACATGATCCAGTACTTCGCCGAGCTGCTCGACGGCTTCGCGACCACCCACTTCGGCTGGGTCCAGGTGTACGGATCCCGTTGTGTGCGACCGCCGATCATCTATGGTGACGTCTCGCGGCCCGCGCCGATGTCGGTCGAGTGGATCAGCTATGCCCAGTCGCTGACCGATAAGCCGGTCAAAGGCATGGTCACTGGTCCGGTCACCATGCTCGCGCGTTCGTTCGTGCGCCAGGATCAGCCGCTGTTCGAGACCGCCGATCAGGTCGCGCTCGCTATTCGCGATGAGGTCGCGGATCTCGAACGGGCCGGGATCTCGATCATCCAGGTCGACGAGCCCGCCATTCGTGAGTTGCTACCCATGCGTCCGCAGGGGCGCGCCGAATATCTGCGGTGGGCGGTCGGGGCATTCCGCCTGGCCACCTCCGGCGTCAAGCCGGAGACCCAGATCCACACGCATATCGGCTATTCCGGTCGCACCGAGGTGGTCGACGCGATCGAGGAGCTCGATGCCGATGTCACCGCGATCGTGGCGACCCGCTCGATCGAATGGGTGCTGAAGGCACTCAAGGAAGATTCCGCATCGGGTCACGGCCTGAGTCACGGCGTCGGTCCCGGTGTCTACGAGAGCCGTTCGGCGCGGATCCCGGACATCGATGAGCTCGACGAATTGCTCACGGCCGCAGCCGAAGCCATCAGTCCGGAACGCCTGTGGGCGAATCCGGACGGCGGACTGAAGACCCGGCACTACTGGCAGCTGGAGCCCTCGCTGCGCAATTTGGTCGCGGCCGCGCGCCGTGTTCGCCGGCGGGCAACGCCGACGGAGTAATACCGAAGACGAAGGCCGCCGCCATGTCTCGGACGTGGCGGCGGTCTTTTGCGGCTCGGGTGATGGACGCCGTATCGAATCGGTACAGTATGTACCGTATTGTTGAGATATGGCTGAGCAGACATGGCCCGAGTCGTTGCCGGTGGCCCAGGTTCGAATTGCCAGGCCCACCGATCGGTTGGTAGAGGTCGTGCGGTTCTACGTCGAGGGGTTGGGACTGCGCGAGCTCTACCGATTCGAAAATCACGCGGGCTACGACGGCGTGATGCTCGGATTGCCGGGCACCGGATATCACCTGGAGTTCACCACCCACGTGGACGGCAGCCCCGGCGATGCGCCGAGCGCGGAAAACCTGCTGGTGCTCTACTTTTCGACCGAAACGCAGATGTACGACGTCGCACAGCGTCTCGGTGAATTCGGGGTGGAGCCGGTGCCCGCGGAGAATCCGTATTGGGCGGCCAACGGCGGCTTGACCTTTCCGGATCCGGACGGTTGGCGAGTCGTTCTGATGCCGCGTCCGGTGTTCTGATGCCGGGACGCACACGCGAAGACCGCATCGACACCGCGGTACTTGCTGCGGCGCGAGAGCTGTTGGGCGAGAACGGTTATGCCGAGTTGTCCATTGGCCGGGTAGCGGCCAGAGCCGGTGTGCACCGCCCGGCGATCTACCGCCGCTGGCCCTCCAAACGCCACCTCGTTGTCGATATCGTCGCCGACCTGCTGGGTTTGCAACCAACGCCGAACACCGGCGACCTGCGTGCCGATCTGACCATCGCCATGCGCAATCTGATTGCCGCACTGCGCGATACCTCGCTGAGCCACGTATTACCCGCGCTGGTGGCGGATCTCGCCAACGACCCGGATCTGCGCGCCCACTTCCTGGCAACGGTATTCGAACCACGCAGGCGAACCACCACGAGCGCCCTGGAATCGGCCATCCACCGAGGCGAGATCGACCCGGGTATCGATCTCGATTTCGTCCTCGACGCGGTCGCCGCCCCGATCTACTACCGCGCCCTTTTCGGCCATCTACCGCTCACTGAACCGCTCGCTGACCAGTCGGTGGATGCCGTGCTGCGCGCAATCACTCACTGACCGGCCGGAATGGGCGGGCAGGCTGTTGGAGTTGATCTGATGGCCTTTGTCAGGACACCGGAATCGGGAGCCAACGCCATGCCCTCAGGAGAAACAGTCAGCAACGCCCTTCGGCTCGGTATCGCCCCGCATCGGTTGTGGCCCGACAATGCCAGCGAACTCGACGACGTCGTCGAAACCGCTTGTACCGCAGAGCAATTGGGCTTCGACCACATTGTCGCCGGGAGTCATGTGCTCGCTGGTGACCTGGGTGTCACGCATGAGCCGCTGATCATGCTGTCGGCCATCGCGGGTGCGACCTCGCGCATCGGTATCGCGACCAGCGTGCTGATCCTGCCGCTGTACAACCCCGTCGTACTGGCCCATCAGACCGCGACGCTCGACCGTCTATCGCGTGGGCGGTTCACGCTCGGCGTCGGAACGGGCTGGGACCGTGCTGAATTCGATGCGGTCGGGGTGCCGTTCGGGGAACGCGGCAAACGCGCCGGTGAGTATCTGGAAGCGCTGTCATCGTTGTGGCGGGGTGAGTCCGAGCCGCGGATCGGTATCGCGCCGCGCACGGCCGGTGGACCACCGGTATGGGTCGGCGGGCAGAGCGACGCCGCGCTGCGCAGAGCCGTGCGCTTCGGTAGCGCATGGCACGGTTCGGTCGCCGATCCCGCCGAACTGCGTCGAATCCGCCAGCGGCTCAGCGAGCTTGCCGAAGCATCCGGCGTCGAGAGGCGGCCGCAACTGACGTCGGTGGCCTTCGTGGTCCCACCCGGGTTCACTGCCATCAGCCGCGATCCAGGTCGGCTGCTCGGTGGCGGGCAGCCGACGGCCGCAAGCATTGTCGACGAACTGGGAGCCCTACACGAAGCCGGGCTTCATGCCTGCTCGATCTGGCTGCCGGTACCTGCTCCCGCATTCGCCGACGCGATGGCCTGGGTGGCTCGAGAGGTGCTGCCGGAGCTCGGTCAGTGACTGAGCGCGGCGACGACGAGCATGAATGTCGCGCCGGTGACGGTGCAGGCGAGGGTCAGGCGGGACGGGTGTTCGGCGTGGGCCTCGGGGAGGATGTCGGCGGTGGCGAGGTAGAGCAGGAATCCGGCGAAGTAGCCGAGGTAGAGGCCGACGGTCCCGGCGGGAACTCGGATGACGGTGCCGATCACCGCACCGATGACCGGGGCGATGGCGTCCAGGGCGAGCAGGGTCAGTGCGCGTCTGCGGGCGGAGCCGTAGAGAGTGGTGATGGTGAAAGTGTTGAAGCCGTCGGCGAAGTCGTGACAGATGACGGCGATGGCGACTGCGATGCCGACGGTGGCTCCGGCTTGGAAGCCCAATCCGATGCCGAGACCGTCGAGGGTGCTGTGGAAGATCAGCCCGGCCGCCGCGACCAGCCCGACGGATTCGAAACCGTGCTTGTGTGAACCGAATTCGCCTTCATGGCCGGTGTGGATGGCGACCGCGCGCTCGATCACATGGATGGTGACGAAGCCGAACACGGTGGCGACGAGCGCCGCCGGGACACCGAGCACGATATCCCCCGACTGCTCCAATGCCTCCGGCAGCAGGTCGAAGAACACCACACCCAACATGACACCCGCCGCCAGCCCCAGCACCAGATGTTTGCGGTCGCCGATCCGGACCGCCACCAGCCCGCCGAGCAGCGTCGAGCACATCGATACCAGCGCAAGCAGAATCGCCATCGGTCCAGCATCTGTCACCCGCTGCCGACGCGAAGCGATATCCGCGCAGTAAGTTCGCTGCCTGTTCGCGATGCTGCCGGCCCACGGCACCGGCAGCGGCCGCTATGGCGCGCCGAGCGCGATACGTCATGCGGAGCGGGACCCGCCCGAAAGCACGCCTCGGCGACGATGCGGCGGCTATGTCCCGCCGTCAGCTGGGAGCAAGGTGGCGAGAGTGCGCAGACCCGCGGTGATGTCGGTGGCGGTCGGGGCGTTTTCCGGGTCGACCAGGTGTTGAATCAGCAGCCCGCCGATCATGGTTTGCAGGAGGGCGCCGAGTCGAGCGTCCTGCGCGGCGGGGCCGAAAAAGCCGGCTAGTTCGGTGCGCGCCCGTTCCTGGGCGGAGCCGAGTTCGGCACGCAGTTCGGGGGAGTGCAGTGCCTGGGCCAGACTTTCGCCATTGGCGGTCCAGAGGGCGTGATCCTTGGTGAACGAGGTGATCAGCTGCTGTAAAAAGTCTTGCAGTCGCGCGGCCGGATCCGCGGTGTCGCGGGCGGGGAGTGAATCGAGAATCTGCTGGACCGCATCCGCGCTCGATTCCATCATCGCCTGATTGAGCAGCTTGTCGCGGGTGCCGAAGTGGTAGTTGATGGCGGCCAGATTGGTGCCGGAGGCGGCCACGATATCCCGCACGGTGGTACGTGCGTATCCGCGTTCGGCCAGGCACTGCTTGGCCGCGGCGAGCAGATCTTCTCGGGTTCCCACCTTCGCACCTTATCAGCGTGGAAAACATCTGTTTGTGACGAATGTTTCAAACGCACGTTTGTGACAAGCGTTTGAAACGTCTGTATGTTGAGGACGTAGCTTGCTCCGCCACACGGAAGTACGAGACGACCAATGACCGAACAGCGACCACTTTCTTCCTTCGAACTCATCTATTTCGGCTCCGAAACCCATCTCGGCAGCGTGCCGACCGGCGGTATGCCGCTGTTCATCGGATCCACCGTGCACGGCCTGCTGGATGCCGAGATCCTGCGCCGGGTACTCGACGAACTGGCGGCCGACCATCCACTGCTGCGCAGCAAGCCGGTGGCCGATGCCGACGGCACTATGTATTTCCGCCCGGACGACGCCTACCGGCCGCGCCTCGAGATCATCGATGGCGGTGAAGCCGAATACCTGAATCTGGTCAACGGACCACGGGATTGGCGCGACGGCCTGTTCCGCGCGCATCTGCTCCGCGACAGTGACCGCGATCAGATCGTCCTGGTCATCCATCACGGAATCGCCGATGGCAGATCGGCATTCGCACTGCTTGCGCAGATGTGGCAGCGCTATACCGCACATGCGACGGGAATCGCGCTGCCACAGTCGGACTCCGCTCGGGAATTGCCGGAGGCCGCCGATATCCAACTTGCCGCGGTCGTCTCGGATGCGGAGGTTGCCGGGTGGCTCGACCAAGCCCGCGCCGTGGCCGCGACGATGGGTCCGGAATCGGCTCCGCGCACCTTACCGATCGACGGGATCGGCGACGATCCGCTGGGCCGGTTCGCTGTGCATCGAATCGAATTGGATACCAAGGAAACCCAGCACCTGGTCGACGCCGCTCGTGCGCACGGGCTTTCGCTCAACAGCCTGCTCGGCGGCGCCGCACTCGTCGCATTCCGCTCCCAGCTCGAACCCGCGACAGGAACGCTCCCGGTATTCTGCGGCCACGCGGTGGACGTGCGATCCGAGCTGAACCTGCCCGCACACACGATGCTGAATTGCGCTTCCGGCGCGGGCACCTTCGCGCTCGTCGCCGAGAACGCGGGCCCGATCGAGATCGCACACGAGGTGGCCGAGGGCATGGCGGCCGCACTGAAGCAGCGGGAAGCCCCCATATTCCTGCTCGCCTCGCAGCGCGTCCAGGACGAGGCGACCGCTGCGGTGCTCGCCGCATCGCCGACCGTCGCCATCTCCAATATCGGTCGCCTGCCGGCACATTCGATCCCGGACGGCATCCGCCACATTCGCGACGACGTCTACGCCATGGGCCCCGGCATGCCGCCGAAGCTCACCGTCTTCACCATCGGCGGCCGCCTGACCATCCAGGTCGAGTACGACACCGTCCAGCACAGTCGCGCCCAGCTGGGCAAGGTCAGCATGGCACTGATCGATGCGCTGCAGCGGATTGAATGATCACTCCGGTGGCCGACTCCGGCCGCTGAGGCGAATGGTCAACTGACGCGTCCACTTTCGTTGTTTCTTCGGCGACCGCTCGGGCTTTTCGGTATCGCTGTCCGCCTCGACCTCATAGCGACGGATGTAGGCGCCCGCGAACGCCTGCACCGTCGCGGTCACCGGTATCGCCAGCAGCGCACCGGTCGGTCCGAGTATCGCCGCACCCGCTATGACCGCGCCGAATGCCACGGCCGGATGCATATCCAGCGTGGTCGCGGTGATTCTCGGTTGCAGGACATAGTTTTCGAATTGCTGATACACCACGATGAAGCCCAGAACCCACAGCGCGGTCGACGGACCGTGCACCAGTGCGACGAGCACCGGCAGCGCTCCGGCGAGATAGGTGCCGACGGTCGGAATGAACTGCGAGACAACGCCGACCCACAGCGCGAGGGCGAATGCGGACGGCACATCGAGGATGCGCAGTGCGACATAGTGCGCGATCGTCGAGCACAGTGCGAGCAGGCCGCGCGAGTAGATATAGCCGCCGGTCTTGTCGACGGCGATATCCCAGGCGCGCAATACATGTCGCTGGCGGTGTGGCGGCAGCAGCGAGCAGACCGCATTGCGGAAGCGCGGTCCGTCGGCGGCGAAGTAGTAGGTGAACAGCAGCACACCGAGGGACTGGAAGATGGCCCCGATCGCGGCGGTGCCGACACCCCAGGCATTCCCCGCCAGCCCGACCAGATAGCGGTCGATGGTGGTACTCCACTCACCGAGGTACTTGCGCAGATCGTTGCCGGACAGATTCGTCTTGAAGGTGCGATTGACCCAGTCGACGGCCTGATCCGCGTTTTCCGGCGCGTTCTTGACCAGGGTGGTGACCTGATCGACCAGCAGCGCGCCGAGCGTCCACACGAATGCGACAATGCCGACGGCCAACACCAGGAAGACCACCCCGGTCGCCAGCCCGCGCCGGACACCGCGCGCGGCAAGCCAATTCACCGCAGGCTCGATGGCGAAGGCCAGGAACAGCGAAACCAGCAGCACCAACAGGAAACCCTGCAGTTTCTGCAGAACCCAGAAGCCGAACACCAGCCCGGCCACCGTCGCCGCCGCGAGCAGGAACGCTCGCAACAGCCACGGTGGCGGCCCTGCGGTCACATCGGCGGTGACCACCGCCGTTTCGGCGGGCGGGGATTGCTCTTCATCCGCAGACACATTCGCCAAGCTAGCGAACCGGCGACGAATCGGCGCAGCGACACGGACTAGATCGTTGCGGCGTCGATCACGAACCGGTACCGCACATCACTCGCGACGACCCGGTCATAGGCGCCATCGATTTCGTCGGCGGAGATCAGCTCGATCTCCGCGCCGATCCCGTGTTGGGCGCAGAAGTTCAGCATCTCCTGAGTCTGTGCGATACCGCCGATATTCGAGCCGGCCAGCGCCCGTCGATATCCGGTCAAGGTGAAAGGCTTGACGCTCAACGGGTTCTCGGGCAGGCCGAGGATCACCAGGGTGCCGTCCAGTTTCAGCAGGCGCATGTAGTCGTTGATCGGCAGATCGGCCGAGACCGTATTGAGGATCAGATCGAAGCGGTTGCGCAGCTCGCGGAAGATTTGCTTATCGCCGGTCGCGTAGTAGTGGTGCGCGCCGAAGCGTTTGCCGTCGTCCTGCTTGCTGAGCGAATGGCTCAGCACGGTGACCTCGGCCCCCATGGCCGCGGCGATCTTCACCCCGACGTGCCCGAGACCACCCATGCCGATGATCGCGACCTTCTTACCCGGTCCCGCATTCCAGTGCCGCAGCGGGGAGAACAGCGTGATGCCCGCGCAGAGCAGCGGCGCCGCCACATCGAGTCCGATGCCCTCCGGAATCGACAGCACGAAGTTCTCGGTCACCACGACCTGGGTCGAATAGCCGCCCATTGTGTACCCACCCGGCTGGATAGACGAGTCCACCGCGGCGTTGTAGGTCATGGTGGCCCCGTTGTCGCAGTATTGCTCCTCATTGGCCAGACAGGGACCGCAGACGCCGCAGGAATCGACCATGCAGCCGACGCCGACCCGATCACCGACCCGATGCCTGGTCACCTCCGGACCGACCGCGGCGACAATGCCCGCGATCTCGTGGCCGGGGACGCACGGGTATTTGGCGCCGCCCCATTCGTCGCGGGCGGTGTGGATATCGGAGTGGCAGATGCCCGCGTACTTGACATCTATCAGCACATCGCGCGGTCCGAGCTCGCGTCGCTCGATCGTGAGCTTCTCGAATTGCCCATCGGGCGCGGACATCGCATACGCAGCAGCAACGCTCATGCCTGCGCCCCGCTGGCGCTCGGCTTCGGCATGCGCGTTGCGCGCTGCGACATGATTCGCTCACTGCGTTCACTCATGCGTACATGCCTACCGCCGCAGCGGAGGTTTGCCAAACGCAGCGCCGAATAACGATCTCCGGCCACAATGGAATTGGTCAAAGGCCCAGCCGGAGGCGGGAGAGCGGCATGGACGACGAGCGGTACCGTGCGCCCGAGCGGCAGCGAGACGGTGGCGGGCGGGCGTTGGCGCTGTTTGCGGCCGTCCTGCTCGCCGTGGCCGCATTCTTCGGTTTCCGCGGTGAACTGCCCGACTGGTCGTCGCCCTCGGGTGCGGACAACTCCCCGCCCGCCCTGCTCGAGCCGCTGCCGCCGCTGGACCCGGTGGCGGTCGCACATGCCGTCGAACCGGCGCTGGTGAATATCAGCACGTCCGCGCGGCCGTTCGGACTCGGCGCGGCCGGAACCGGGATCGTGCTGACCACCGACGGACAGGTGCTGACCAGCCATCATGTGGTCAAAGGCGCCGAAACCGTGACGGTCACCGATGTCGGCAACGGCATCGTCTACGACGCGACGGTGCTCGGCTACGACGCCGGTGCGGATATCGCGCTGCTGGAACTCACCGGTGCCACCGATCTGACGATCGCACGCATCGGCCGCTCCGCCGAGTTGCGCGTGCACGAGGATGTGCTGGCCATCGGCAATGCGGGCGGCGCGGGCGGCACGCCGACCTCGATCCAGGGCAATATCACCGATCTGAACAGCACGATCGTCGCGCTCAATGCCTCCGATCTGACCCGCAAATCGCTGACCGGGATGGTGGAGATCGCGGCGCCGGTCGCCGCGGGACAGTCCGGCGGCGCACTCGCCGATCCCGGTGGCACGGTGGTCGGCGTGATCACCGCCGCCTCCGGGGAGACCTCACGCGAGGTCGGGCGCACCCCGAACGGCTATGCGGTGCCGATCGACACCGCGATGCGGGTAGTGGGCCAGATCCGTTCTGGCACGCCCACCGAAACCGTGCACATCGGGCCGACCGCGACGCTCGGCGTACTGATCTCCGATGCGAAACCGAACGGGGCGAAGATCGATGTCGCGCTGTACGGATTTCCGGCCTACGCCGCCGGGCTCGTCGAGGGCGATGTCGTCACCTCGATCGACGGCCGTGACATCACCACCGCGAAGGCGCTGCGGGCCGCGATCAATGTGCACAAGCCGGATGACACCGTTGCGCTGGATGTCCTCGGCGCAGGCGGGGCGCAGCGCACGATCACCGTGGTGCTGGCGCTGGGCACACCGAACTAGACCAGCGACAGCCAGTAATCCTGGAACTTCAGGAAGATCAGCAGCAGCACCACGGCGTAGAACACCGCGACGAACGTCCACCGCCACTCGACGACGATCCGCATCGGCCCGCGCGCACCACCCCACACCTGCTCGGTGGCCACCGCGAGCAGCGGCGTGATGATCGCCCACACCACCATGCAGTACGGGCACAGCGCGCCGATCCGGTACAGGCTCTGGAAGATCAGCCAGCAGATGAAGACCGTGCCGAGCACGGTCCCCGCCCACAGGCCGCCCCAGATCCAGCGCGGAAAGCGCACATTGGCGACCGCGAGCACCGCGAGGGTGACGACCACCGAGAAGCCGACGATGCCGATGATCGGATTGGGAAATCCGAATTTGGCGGCCTGTTCGGTGGTCATCACGCTGCCGCAGGACAGGATCGGGTTGATGCTGCACGAGGGCCGGTAATTCGGATCGGTGAACAGCTTGAACCGCTCGATGGTCAGCGTGACCGAGGCGAGCCACCCGGCCAGCCCGCCGATCAGCAACACCCAGGCGGCCCTGGAAGAGGTGTTGTTCACTTGGCCGCGGCTGCCGCGATGACCGCTGCCATCGCGTCGGGCTTGAACTGACCGTTCGACAAGGCGAGGTCCTGGCTGTTCACCTGGGTGCCGTTGACGAAGACCGTCGGTGTGGATTGGACGCCGCTGTTCAGCACATCCTTGGTCTTGGCGCCGATGTACTTGTTGTAGCTGTTGTCCTTGATGCACTGCCCGACCGAATCGGGAAGGCCCGCGCCCTTCGCGATCGTGATCAGCTGGTCATCGGTCAGACCCGCACTGCCCTCGGCGGGCTGCTGCTCGTACATGGTGGCCAACCAGCCGAGGTACTTCGACGGATCCGCTTCGGCGACGCAATACGCCGCATTGGCCGCGCGCGAGGAGTACTTCGTGGTGGAGGCCTTGTCCAGGAACGAGATGATGTTGTATTCGACGATGGCTGTGCCATTGTCGACGGCGTCCTTGATGACCTGGGCGTTGGCGGCCTCGAAGGCCTTGCAGGCCGGGCACTGCAGGTCGGCGACGACCCGGACGGTCACCTTCGCATCCGGCTTGCCGATGCGGACCGCACCGTTATCGGTGATGGTCGCGGTGGCGCCGTTGGGCAACTGGCTCACGGCGGCGGCGATGGACGGGGTGGCACCCAGATCGTTCTTGTTCGCGTTCTTCACCGCGATACCGATGCCGATCGCCGCGATGAGCCCGACCAGCACGACGGCCACACCCACCTGGATCAGGATCTTGCGGTTGCGGTCGGCGCGCTCCGCCGCCGCGAGCGGATTCGTTTTACCACCCGGTTTATTGCTCACCGTGCGTTCACCACGCCTTTCGCTTGCCTGCCGGTTACCTGCCGCCACGATGGTAGATCCGGAACTCTCCCGGGGCGTGGACGGGCACGGCCACATCATCCGTGGTCAACCTGAGAGCAACCTTGGTCAGGCTTCGGCGAGGCGGCGCTGCTGCTCCTGGACATCGAACAAGGCTGGTGGCCAGTCGAGCTTCAGCCCGTCGAGTGCGTCGATCAGCAGTTCGGTGACCGCGAGGCGGGCGAACCACTTGTGGTCGGCCGGGAGCACATGCCATGGGGCGTAGTCGGTCGAGGTGCGGTCCAGCATGACCTGGTAGGCCTCTTGATAGGCGGGCCAGTAGCCGCGTTCGTCGATATCGGCGGGGTTGAACTTCCAGTATTTATCCGGTCGGTCCAGCCGTTCGCGCAGCCGCTTCTTCTGCACGTCGAGGGAGACGAACATGGCGACCTTCACCAGCGTGGTGCCCTGGTCGACCAGTTCCCGCTCGAAGGCATTGATCTCGTCGTAGCGCGGTTCCCAGACCTCCGGCGGCACCAGATTGTGCACCCGTACGACCAGTACATCCTCGTAGTGCGAGCGGTCGAAGACGCCGAGTTGACCGGCGCGCGGCAGTGCCTTGCGGATACGCCACAGGTAGTGGTGGCTCTTCTCCTCCTCGGTCGGAACACCGAAGGAGGCGTGGTCGACGCCCGACGGATCCACCGAGCCGATGACGTGGCGGACGATGCCGCCCTTGCCTGCGGTATCCATCCCCTGCAGCACCAGCAGCACGCTGCGGGTATCGCCGGAACGGCCGTTGGCGTAGAGCTTCTCCTGCAGATCCGAGAGCACGCCGGCGCGTTCGATGAGCAGCTTCTGGGCCTGCTTCTTGTCACCTTCGAATCCGGGCGTGCCGGAGGCGTCGAGATCAGCGATGCGCAAGCCATCGGCCCGCAGAGCCTCGATGGGCGGCAGAGACCATTTCTTCGCCATCGGTAAATCTTATGGCTGAATTCGTGGCCGGCGACGGGGTCAGCGGATTTGGGCTAGGCGGAGCAGTTGCTCGGCGAAATCCTCGTCGGTGACCGGGGTCAGGGTCAGCTCGTGCGAGGTGGTGAGCAGATAGCGTCCGTCACCGGTGAAATCGAGCCAGCTACGGTGCCGGGTGGGCGGCGACATCGGGTTTTCCGGTTCCACGGTCACGGTGATGAAGCCGCGACCGTCCACCGGTTTTCGCAGGATCTGGCGGAACCGGGCGGCGCGGCGATGGCCGTTGGTCGCGCAGTCGCCTTCGTCGGAGTTCAGGACCGCGTCCTGCGGCTCCCGCATCGGCGCCAGCTTGCCCGGCTCGGCCGATCCGATGATCTCGACCAGATGTTTGCCGAGGCTGCGAACGTGGCACATGCGCACCGTCACCTTGTCGATGTCGGCGATCAGAATGCCCGCGTGGTTGTGCACGACCGCGGCGAAAACGAGGATCCGCTTGGCGCCCGACTCACCGGAGACGGTGATGGTGGTGGCATCGGAGCGGGCGCACAGCATGAGCGCGGCCGCCAGATCGGCATCGGCCTGGCGGGCGAAGCGCTGGGGTAGTCGCAGTGCGGTGTATTCGGATTCGGTGCGGACCGTGGCGGCGGGTGCCAGGTTGACCGGGTAGGGGCGGCGGTCCAGGCTCGTTTCGTTCTCCCAGACATGCGTGAATTCGTCCGGGGTGAATACCCATTTCACCGTGCGCCCCCGCTGCCGGCATTCGGCCGCGCGATCTGTGGGCCGCCGGGCGGTGGGGTGAACCGGGGGACACGGTCGCCGGATGCGGGCATGATCGGGGTGTAGACATAGGTCATCGTGTCCTGGACATCGGCCTGCGCCGTAGCAGCGGCCATGTCGTGGTCCATCCTGCGTTGTCCGCCGTGGATCGTTTCGGCGGCCGGATCTTCCAGAGCACGATACTGCGGCGGCGGCGGAATCGCCGCTCGGATGGCCTGTGCCGCATCGGAATTGAGCTCCATCAGGCGCTGTACCGCGCGGCAGACATCATGCGCCTCGGTACCGGCGCGGACGAATTCGCGGGTGGCGCGCAGCGCGGCATCGGCGGAACGACCCGACCAGTGCGCGAATTCGCGATTGGTGGCATCGGAGAAGGCCTGGAATGCCTCGGCGACCACGCTGGCATCGGCGCGCCAGGCGTCGGCGACCCGGCCGAGAGCCGCGGGATCGATGACCTCGTGCACCAGATCCCAGATCTCCTGGTGTGTATAGGCGCCGAACAGTTCGCGCTCGGGTGCGTATGGGGGATCGGTTCCGCCGCTTGCTGATCCGGCGGAGGCGGCGACGGCGCGCTGCTGGACCCGGATGGCGTCGGCGGCTGCCCTGGTGACGGAATCGGCCATGGATCAGTGGTTTCCGTCGGTCTGTTCGCCGCGCGGCGACTCCAGGTAATCGGTGATCAGTTGCAGGGCGGCACGATTTGCGGCCTCGGCATCCTCGAAACGCTTTCCCGCGGCCAGATAGGCGGCCTTGTAGAGCAGCGCCGTTTCCTGGAATGCGGTGACGGTGTCGAGGAATTGAGTGCCCTTGTCGCCGAAGCCTTTTGCCAGGCCGTGGCCCGTCGGCAGGTCGGGAAAACCGGATACCTCGGTGACGAGATATCCGGCGGCCGTTGCCTTTTGCAGATCCTCGACGAGCTTGTCGCATGCGGCGGCGAGGTTTTCGGCGACATCCTCGGCCAGCTCGAAGGGTTCCCCGCCGCTGGTTCCGGTGGCGGCGGCATACAACTGCCTGGCCATCCGCTGACCGGTATCCGGTACCGCCATCTGGGTCGCCCCCTCACGTTCGGTCCACCCACCGCTTGCGGGCACTTTACCGTTCGGTAGCGACCGGTGTAACCCGCTTGTGCTCGTCCCTCGGCGTCGCACCCATGTGATGTGGCGCACGACAAAGTGGATCTCTAGCGCAGGCGGGTGGCGCTGATGTACTGCAGCAGGCGGTGGACCTGTTGATCTATATCGATCAGGCCCGCATCGGCGAAGAGCTTCGGGAAGGTCTCGTCGTCGAAGACGCGCAGTCCGCTCCAGCCGCCGACGACCCGGCTCGCACGACCGAACGGGTTGTCGGCGCGGTGACTGGTGGTGATGGCGATGCGGCCGCCGGGGGCGAGGACGCGGATCATTTCGCGGGTCGCCGCGATCGGATCGGGGATCAGATAGAGCGCGCCGAAGCAGCAGACAGCGTCGAAGGTGCCGTCCGCGAAGGGCAGGGTGCGCGCGTCGCCACGCAGGTAGCCGACGCGCGGGCCCGCGTTATCGGTGACGGCTCGGGCCAGCATCGGTTCGGAATAGTCCAGACCGATGGCGAAGCCGTCGCCGTCGAGAGCATTGCTCAGATAGCGAGTGAAGTTGCCTGGACCACACGCGATATCGAGCACCTTCTTGGACCCGTCGAGACGCAGCGTGGTGACGGCGTCGCGACGGTCGGCGGCTGTGCTGCGGCCGCTGGCCAGATAGAACAGTGCAGGCCGCCAGGCCTTTTCGTAGATGGAGGCGAGGGCGGGCGCGTTCATGGTGCGTCGAGCGAGGTTCACCGACTACGTCCGCTCGACCTCGATGGTCATGCCCGCGGCACGCAAGCGATCGGTGAGTGCGTCGCCCATCGCGGCCGCAGGGGTGAGGATGCCCGCCAATTCGGGCTGCTTCGCACCGTCGAATGCCAGGCACAGTCCGGCCTGTCCGAGCATGACGGCGGTGGCCTGGTAGCCGGGATCGCCTGCGCCGGAGAAGGTCGCCACGTATTTCGCGCCCGAGGAGGTGCGCGCGTAGGTCTTCATGCTGAACCAGCCACTGGTGCGTGCCTGTTCGCTCGGTCCGGTGCCGGGCTTGGGCACGATCCGGTCGAGCAGCTTGCGCCCCACCGCGACTCGCGACAGCACCGCACCGGCGGCCATGGTCGCCACGATGCCGCCCGCCATACCGGCGGCCACCAGCGGTGCGGCGGCCGATTTGCCCGCGTTCATCACCTCGCGGTAGCGGAAGTTCTTGCCGTAGACCCAACCGAGCAGGCCGTTGGTGCGGCGCACGATCTTGGTGTTGTGCGCGGCCATGACGAACGTGCCGACCCACCCGTCCAGGCTGGGGTCGATGGTGCTCGCGCGCTGCAGCGCCTGATCGGTCTGACGGCCGACATTCGGTTCCATCGACTTGTCCGGGCTGAGCGAATACGGGTGGCTCATCACCGAACCCTTGGCCGGATCGGCCGCGATGGCCTCCATCATGGCCCGCCCCGAGTCGATGGTGCCACCGCTCACCCCGCCCTTCAGCGAAGCGATCAGGGTGGTGTCCTCGAGCTCGCCCGTATTGTCCGCGACGGTGCGCTTGTACAGCTGGTACACACTCACATCCGACGGAATCGAGTCGTAGCCGCAGGAATTCACGATCTTCGCGCCGGTCTGCACCGCCTGCTCGTGGTACCGATCGATCGCGTCCCGGATGAACAGCGGCTCACCGGTGAGGTCGGCGTAGTGGGTGCCGGCCTTCGCACAGGCGGCCACCAGCGGGATGCCATAGCGCAGGTACGGGCCGACGGTGGTCACCACAACCGTGGTTCGCGCCGCGAGTGCGTCGAGTGCGGCCTGGTTCGTCGAATCGGCAACTACCAGACCCCAATTCGCGGCGGCCGGGCCGAGTTCGTCACGGACCGTTGTCAATTTGTCGAGCGAGCGTCCCGCCAGTGCGATGCGCGCCTCGGCGGGCGCCGCGCCGAGCAGATACTCCGCGGTGAGCTTGCCGACGAAACCCGTTGCGCCGAACAGCACCAGGTCGAATTCTCGGTTGTCTGCCATGATCTTCCGTTCGATAGCCGCTGTGGTGAATTACTTGGTATCGGAACCGCGCGTGGTCGGCTTCTTCGCTCGCGCCCGCGGCTTCTTGGTCGGCGTCGGTTTGCGCTCGATCAACCACTCCCGATGCGCCTTACCCAAATCGGTGACCGGCGCCTCGTCGTAGAGCCATTCGCGGGAAATCTTGTGCCAGTTCGCGGTGCATTCGAGCTGACCGAGCATGCCGAAGGTGAGGAAGTCGGCACGCCGCGAGAACAGATGCTCAGGCGGCAGATTCTGTTGCTTCATCCCGGCGAATTCACTGGCTCGCGGATCCACCGCGAGCAGAAACGCGCCGCTGGCCAGTTCCGGGGTAATGGTGAGCTCTTCATCGAGCAGACACCATTCCGAGGCCGCGAGCACGTATTCCAAGCATTCCTCGGCACCGATCTCATCGGGCGAGTCGATGACGCCGCGCTCGATCATCAACTGCCGCAGGTCTTCTGCGCGATCCTCGGCCGCCGCACGCAGGCAGATCGTCTCGAACCGCACATGTTCGGGATCCATCCGGTTGAACAGGCCGAAATCGAGGAAGCCGATCCGACCGTCGTTGGCCAGCAACACATTTCCCGGATGCGGGTCACCACAGAATTCGTTGAAGCTGAACAGCGAACCGACATAGAAGCGATAGATGATCTCGCCGATCCGATTGCGCTCGGCCGCGGGCAACTGCCGGATCTCCTCGAATCCCTTGCCTGCCACATATTCACTGACCAGCACCCGCGTCGTACTGAGTTCGGGCAGTGAACGCGGCACCACGATGAACGGGTGCCCGGCGTAGAGCTCGGCGATCTGGAGCTGGGTATCGGCCTCGGCGTGATAGTCGAGTTCGCTCTCCATATTCAGCCGCAACTCGTCGAGTACGGCGGGCGTCACCCACGGCATCGCCGATTGCAGTACGCGCCGGAACATGGCCAGATTCTTGAGATCCGCGCGCACCGCCGCATCGATGCCCGGGTACTGCACCTTGACCGCGACCTGACGTCCGTCGTGCAGCCGCCCCAGATACACCTGCCCGATCGAGGCCGCGGCAATGGGCTCGGGCTGGAATTCGGCGAACACCGCGTCGAGCGGCTGCCCGAAGTCCTCCTCGATCACCTGCCGCATCGACTCGAACGACACCGTCGGCGCGGCATTGCGCAGCACGGCGAGTCGTTTCTGGAAGCGTTCGCGATGGCTCTCGGGCACCAGATCGAGATCGAGCACCGACATCATCTGGCCGAGCTTCATGGCCACGCCCTTCATGGTCCCGAGGACCGTGACCACCTGCTCGGTGGTGCGGATCATGGACTCCTCGGCCATCTTCGCGCGCACGGCCGCCGACCGGCCCCGCATGGATAGGCGTGTGCGCTGGGTTCGGATGACCGAACTGGCTGCCACCGCTCCCAGCTTGGTGCCACGAGCAAGCCGAGAAGTCGGCACTTGCTTCGCCATCGAGGTACCTCCATTGGTGCCAGCGGTCGGAGCGACGGGCGCGCAGGCGGCAGCTTGCGTAACCACGTAGCGACCCGCGCAGACCGCCATCGGCGGAGTGCGCGGGGCGGTGACGTGGGACACCCGCGTACCGCTCGGCTTCAGAGTAGCCAAACTCGCGGCAATGTCGAGACCGCCGTCACTATTTCAGCTAGCGCCCCAGCTAGCGGCCTGTTAGCGCGCGAAGTCGGGCGATTGATCAGTCGGCGATCGCCAGCTAGCGCTCAGGCGCCGGTTTGCGGCGGGTCCGGCAGGATGTGCGGCTGGGCGTTGAAGATCGCCCGGGAGCCGCCCGCGCGCGCCATGCCCTCGATGGCGCTCCAGGCCATCATGGTCAGGTAGTCGATGACTTCCTCGCGCGACATCGCCTTATCCGTGGTCCACCAGTGCGTTGCCAACTGGATGCCGCCGACGAGCACATACGACCACAGCAGCGCGCCCTCGGTCTCGAAGCCGTGCTCGGCGCCGCGATCGATGATGACCGTGGTGACGACGTCGGCGAAGAGCTTCTCGAATTCGGCGAGCGAGGACTGATCGGTCGAGCCGTTGCCCATGATGAACCGGTAGACCTCGGGGTCCTCGTCGACCGTGCCGACGTAGGCGGCCAGGGCCGAACGCACCAGGTGGTACTCGTCCGCGTCGAGGCTGATCGCTTCGTACACCCGCGGCATCAGGGTGGTCTCGATGAACCGCTGCATGGTCGCGTGGACCAGGTCGTTCTTATCCGAGAAGTAGCGGTAGAGCACGGTCTTGGAGACACCGATCTCCGCGGCGATCTCGTCCATGCCCGCATTGCTGCCCCGCGTGCGAATAGCCGCGAGGGTGCCGTCGACCAGCTCTTCGCGGCGGTCGATCTTGTGCTGCCGCCATCGGCGCTTGCGTCCGTCCGTCCGGCCGGTGCGCACCGCCGCCGGTCGTTCGGCAAGCTCGCCGACATCGACAAGGTCATCGGTGGACAGCGTGAGCTCCCTCGTTTGTATGGGTTCGTGGACCACCAGCTTAGGTCCAGGCAACGACCGACATGCGCGTTTGGGTGTTGGTTGCGACAGGTTGCACATAATCGGGCCATTCGGCGTCGGTTGCGTGTCGCTTGCGATCGGCTCGGAGGTCGGTCGGTAACACACAGCAGAATGGGTGTCATGGAGAAAGCTCCCGGCGACATCGCGGTGCTGGATGCGCCCACGTCCGCACCACCGACCAGTTTCGCGGCCTTCGTCGACGAGGCGGGCAAGCGCCGCGATCTGTTCAAGATGAAGGCCCTGGCCACCGGGTTGTTGGCGTTCGCGACGGCGGTCTATCTGTTCTGCCGCTGGTTGGAATCACGCGGGGCGGGCGATGATTGGGTCGGTTACCTGCGGGCCGCGTCCGAGGCGGGCATGGTCGGCGCACTCGCCGACTGGTTCGCCGTGACCGCGCTGTTCCGCCATCCGCTCGGCCTGCCGATCCCGCATACCGCGATCATCAGGAAGAAGAAGGATCAGCTCGGCGCCAGTCTCGGCGCCTTCGTCGGTTCGAATTTCCTTGCCCCGGATGTGGTCTCGGCGAAGGTGAATTCGGCGCAGGTCTCCTGGCGGGTGGGGCGCTGGATGGCCGATCCCGGACATGCGGGCCGGGTGGCGCAGGAGAGTTCGACCATTCTGCGCGCGGTGGTCGGGGTGCTGCGGGACGAGGATGTCGAGCAGGTCATCGACAACACCATCGTCAAGCGGATCGCCGAACCGCTGTGGGGTCCGCCGATCGGCCGGGTGCTCGCCGAACTGCTCGCCGACAATCGGCAGTTGCCGCTGCTCGACATGCTTGCCGAGCGTGCGCACCAGTGGGCGCTCGGTTCGCAGGAAACGATCGACCGGATCGTTTTGCGAGATGCGCCGCAATGGGCTCCGAAATTCGTAAACATTCTGCTTTCAGAACGGATCTATCGGGAACTCGTCGAGTTCACCTGGAAGGTGCGGTCGAATCCGGAACACGAGGTGCGGCTCGCGGCGAATCGGTTCCTCGAGGAATTCGCCTACGACCTCCAGCACGACGACGCCATGATCAAAAAGGCCGAGCGGATCAAGGCGCAGATCATGGGTCGCGAGGAGATCACCGGTATGGCCGAGGCGACCTGGCGCGCGGCCAAGCGGCTGATCCTGGAATCGGCCGACGATCCGAACTCCACGCTGCGGCGCAAGGTCGCCGAGAATGTGCAGCAGCTCGGGGAGCGGCTGCGCGACGATGCCGAGATGCGCGCCAAAGTCGACGATTGGATCGATCGCGGCGCGCGGTATCTGGTGGAAAACTATGCGGAGGAGATCACCACTCTGGTCACCGACACGGTTGCCAGGTGGGATGCCGAGGAAGCTAGCAAGAAGATCGAATTGCAGGTTGGGCGTGATCTGCAATTCATTCGCATCAATGGCACGGTCGTCGGATCGCTGGCAGGGCTGGCGATCTACACGATTTCGCATTTGATGTTCGGCGGCTGACCGCTACGCCGCTGAATGTTTGCTGGAGGGGTGCTTACAGCGTGCTTGCAATAGCTAGCACCCTGCTTTAGAATTGGAAACGTACAACCGCCAGAAGGTGAGTGATGGCAGACCAGCCCGAAGGTTCCGCCGAGTACACCGACGATTCGCAGGAGAGATCCAGCGTTGTCGGCGAAAAGGCGGCGCGTGTGGCCAACGCGGCACACGACATCGGAGGTTTCATCAGGGCACAGCGAGAAGCCGCGCAAGTCTCGTTGCGTCAGCTCGCCACCCTGGCGGGAGTGAGCAACCCGTATCTCAGTCAGATCGAGCGCGGATTGCGTAATCCGTCCGCCGAAGTACTCGCGCAGATCGCCAAGGCACTGCGCGTCTCTTCGGAGGTGTTGTACGTACGGGCTGGCTATCTCGAGCAGCGGCCGCACAGTCCGGTCCGGGATGCCCTGCTTGCCGATACGTCGATCAGCGAACGGCAGAAGCAGGTGCTGCTGGACATCTATGAATCGTTTCGCCGGGAAAACGGAGGAAGCGAACCAGGGGGGAACGAGTGGGACAGCGACGTTCCGAGCACATCACCAACTCCGCCACGCCAGGAGAACGAAGAATGACCGAAAACGCAAACATCAAGCCACTGTTCGCAACCGTCGGTGCCGGTGACGCCGTGTACGCCGCGGTTGTCGACGCGGTCACCCAGGTGCGTGAGCGCGCCGCCTCCACCGATGTCAGCGGTCGCGTGGAAGAAGCCCGCGAGCGCTTCGCCAACGTGCCCGCCGATGTCCGGGCCCAGTTCGAGACGCTGCGCGAGCGGCTGTCCGGCCTGCCCTCGGAGCTGCCGGAGGACCTCGCCGAGCTGCGCGAGAAGTTCACCCCGGAGGAGCTGAAGGCGCTCGCCGAGAAGTACTACACCCAGGTCCTGGACCTGTACGCGGATCTGGCCGTGCGCGGCGAGGAGACCGTCGAGCGGCTGCGCGCCAACCACCTCGTCGAGGATCAGATCGAGCGCGTCGAGACGCTGTACAAGGATGCGGCCAGCCGCGCCGAGGATGCGCTCGCCAAGGTCAACGAGCTGATCGGTCGCCCGGCCAAGGAAGAAGAAGAGGCCGAGGTCGAGCCGGTCGTCGAGGCCGAGGTCCTCGAGGTGACCACCGAGACCGACCCCGCCGCCGACGACGTCGCCCCGAAGAAGGCTCCGGCCAAGAAGGCGCCTGCCAAGAAGGCCCCGGCGGCCAAGAAGGCGGCGGCCCCCAAGAAGGCCTGACGCCTTCCCTTCTCCACGCTGACGACCCCGCACACCGACGTGTGCGGGGTCGTTGCTTCTATGATGAGCTGGTGGACACAGCGCACGGATTGGCCAGCTGGATCTTGGACGGGCTGCGGCTCTTGGCGCTCGGCGCGACAATTTTCGCGCTCATCCACGCCATCCGCCAGCGGCCCGACGCCTTCACCGCGGTCGACAAGCTGACCAAACCGATCTGGATCGCCATCCTCGGCGCGGCCCTGCTGTTCCTGTTGCTCTCGCTGAGCGTCACGAGTCTGCTTGCGCTGGTGTCGATTATCGCGACCGGCGTGTACCTCGCCGATGTGCGGCCGAAGGTGGATGAGATCCAGCGCGGGCCGCGCTGGTAGTGACTACTCGCCGGAACGAATGATCTCTTCGATATTGCGCTCGGCCAGCGCGCTGATCGTCAACGACGGGTTCACTGTTCCGGTGCTGCCGGGCACAGCCGCCCCGTCCGTCACGTACAGGCCTCGATAGCCATGCACCCGACCGTAGGGGTCCGTCGCGCGTCCGATCACTGCGCCGCCCAACGGATGTGAGGTGAACGAGGCGTCCGCCTCCAAGGCTGGTTGGGCGTTGGACGGGCAGTTGCAGGTCGCCTTGTTGTTGACTTCCCGCGCGTGCGCCAGGTAGCCGGCAGCGCCGTCGGGTGGCCACTGCAGGTTCACGCTCCCGTCGGTCGGGTTGTAGACGAATCGGCCGCGGGTGTCGTCGAGGACCATGCCCAACGACGCGACAATGCCGACGTCGAAGGGCGTGGTGCCGGGGACGAACCAGTTCTCCAGCGATACGGGTGCGCCCGTCTCGTCCAGAATCCGGCTCGCGGACGGCGTGCCCTGCGTACCTATCTCGAGCGAGCTGGCGGGCCGCGCCAATGCGACATCGCCGTTGCCGCCCCAACCTTCGCCGATGTGCTCGTTCAGATTCGGCAGCGCGCCCGTCGCCCGCGCGCGCACCAGCAGTTCGGAGGTGCCGACCGAGCCCGCGGCAAGGAACAGCTTGTCGCAGGTCAGTGTGCGGGCGCGGAGCACCTCACCGGTAGGCGCGAGTTTGGTCACGGCGACGGTATAGCGACCCGGCTCCTCGCCGATGGCGTCCACGCGATGGCCGGGATAGATCTGGGCACGGCCGGTGTCCTCGGCATAACGCAGGTAATTCTGATTCAGATCGAACTTCGCGCCGTTGGAATTGCCGAGGTTCGAACAGCCGACCGTGGCCGACGGCGTCGATCGTCCGGTCAGCTCGTCGCGGATGACGTCCCAATTCCAACTGCCGTCGATGCGCTGCGGTGTATAGCCGGCCGCACGGAACTGTTCGTCCCAGCCCCGTGCGTGGGTGAACGCGAAGGAGTCGTAGATGTCGTTCGGTATCGGGCTCAGCCGCAACATATTTCGGACCCTGGGGTAGAAGACGTCGTGCATTTCGCGGTAGTCGACCACCCCCTGGAAGACGTCGTCGAAGAACCGCTGCTCCGGCTCGATCATCACTCCGGTGAACACCACCGAGCCACCGCCCACACACGCACCGCGCCATACGTCCATGCCCGGGTAACTGGAAACGTCGAGAACCCCGCCGAAAGGATCGATCTGCACCGTGAGCCTGTTCGCGCCGGTAAAGGTCGTGCGATGCCAGAAGCCGCGGCCATCCGGAACCGTGTCGTTGGCGAAGATATTGCGCCACGGATCGTTCGGCCAGCGCGACCCTCGCTCGAGCACCGCGACCTGGGTCCCGGCCTGCGCCAGACGCAGCGCGGTGATCGATGCCCCGAACCCTGATCCGATGACGATCGCGGGCATATGATCCGCCGGATCCGGCAACGGCGCGAAGATCTCCGGCACCAGTGTGCGGTACACCGGTGATTTCGGGCTCGGGCTGTAATCGTCGGCCCACGCCGCCAACGTGCTTCCGCTCGCAAGACCCAGCATCGTCGCCAGGCCAGCGCCCTTGACGAAACTGCGCCTGTCCATGGTGCCTCTCACCTGATCCGAAGGTCGCTCCATCAGCGCCGACAGCGACGCTGCGCCCATAGCGGCTATCTATCATATGGAAAGGGGGCGTGGGAGGTGACGAGATCTTGATACGCGTATGGATCCGGTGGCTGATGATGCATGGCCTGCCACGGTTCTACCTGCTTTGGGCGGCGCGTCGGGGCGACCCCCTGGGGCAGATCGCGGTCGGTGCGGATCGTTTGCTCGGCTCGTCGCGGTACGTCGAGGAGATCCGGCAGCGGGGCCGGATACCAAGGATGTCGGGTTTGCGCGTGACCGCGGACTACGAGCTGTGCCGACTCATCCTGCGAGACCGTCGCTTCAGCGTGGTCAGGCCCGACCATTCGGCCTTGCCGAAGCCGATCCGCTGGGTGATGACCAAAACGGATCCGGGGCTGCCCAACCTCGCGGAGCCACCCTCGATGCTGGTGACCGATCCGCCGGACCACACCCGCTACCGTCGCCTGGTCGGGCAGGCATTCACCCCGAAGGCAATCGCCAAACTGCGTGAGCGGGTTGTCGAAGTGACCGATGACCTGCTCGAACGCTTGGCGTCGAAGCCGCGGCCGGATCTGATCGTCGACTTTTCCGCGCAGTTGCCGGTCGCGATCATCGCCGAGATCCTCGGGTTGCCCGCCCACATGCATTCGACCCTGCTGAAGTGGGGAGATTCCGGTGCGCCGCTGCTCGAACGCGGCCTGAGCTGGAGCACTTACCGCCATGCCATCGAAGACTTGGCCGAGGTTCAGCGGTACTTCGACCAACACCTCGACGGGCTCACAGCCGAACCGGCCGACGACGTGCTCAGCATGCTGGTGACAGGTGGTGAGCTCTCCCGTCGCGAGCAGATGGCCAATGCGGCACTGCTGCTGGACGCTGGATTCTTGACGACGGTGAATATGCTCGGCAACGGAATCGCCCTGCTGACAAGCCATCCGGACCAGCTGGAACTGCTGGCGGCACAGCCGGAGCTGTGGCCACGTGCGGTCGAGGAAGTCTTGCGTTACGACGGTCCGGTGCGGATGACGGGCCGAGTCACGAACTGCGAGGTCGACCTCGCCGATCAGCGCGTCGAATCCGGTTCGCTGGTCCTGCTGTCGTTGGCGGGCGCCAACTACGACCCCGCCGTCTTCCCTGATCCCGAACGATTCGATGTGACCAGGGCCAACGCCGCGGATCATCTCGCGTTCGGCAGCGGGGTGCACGGCTGCCTGGGCGCCACGCTGGCTCGATTGGAAGGCTCCATCGCGCTGCGGGCCTTGTTCGAGCGGTACCCGGATCTGGCCTTGGACGGTCCGCCGATTCCGCATCCGCTGCGTAATCTGCACGCCTATCGCTCCATGCCCGTCAAGCTGCGTGGCTGAGCTGGTCGCGGCTGCGGTTGGGGATGGCGTGGTGCGTATCGAGTGCTCGCCGTCTGCGTGCGCTGGTCGCCATCGACGCGCCGGGCCTGCGTGCCTATTGCTGGATTTTCGGTCGACTTTGTGCGATCCGGTTGGTGACCGGATATGCGATTCGGCGGCGGTTCGGCGGCGTTCACAGCGGTGGTCTGTGCTGTTGACAGCTGGTTTCGACCTTTCGGCGACTGGCTGGTTCGAGCTTGTTTTGGGATCGTTCACAAACGGGGCCGGGGAGAAGTTGGGATAACTTTTGGGCTGCTTGCTCTAGCTAGCACGGCGGTTTGCGATTAGTGTATCGGAGAGTTACACAAAGGAGTGTCCGATGCGTGCAATGCCGCCTGCACTGGTGGACGTCCCTGGTCGGGTCCGGGGTTTGCTTCACACACACCGCGCCAACCTGCGGTCGCGTACCTATGCGACCGCGGCGCTGAATCCGCCGCCCGCGCCCCATGAGGTCGTTCCGGTCGTCACCCGCGATGGTGCGCGTTTGCGCGTACACGTCTACGGATCGGCCCATGCGCAGACGATCGTGCTGGTACACGGCTGGACCTGCGCCATCGAATACTGGAATGCGCAGATCAACGAGTTCGCCGATCGGTACCGCGTAGTCGTCTACGACGTGCGTGGTCACGGCGAGAGCGAACTCGGCTCCAGCCATCTGACCACCGATCTGCTCGCCGACGATCTGGCCACAGTGCTCGACACCACATTGCGCGCGGGCGAGCGCGCGGTTGTGGTCGGCCACAGTCTCGGCGGCATGACCTTGCAGGCCTGGGCCGGACGCTATCCGGACCGAGTCGCGCGGCAGGCATGCGCGGTGCTGCTGACCAACACGGCGCCGAGTCGACTGATCGCCGAGACGACTGTCCTGCCGTTCTTCAATGCACCACTCCCATTGCTCAACCGGCGAATTCAGTTGCCGCACAAGATAGGCCGCCTAGGCCTCGGCTCCCCGCTCGTCTTCCCGCCGATCACCCCGGTGAAGTGGGCCTTCACCCGACAGATCATGAGCCTGCGCTCCACCGGCGACGTGGTCGACTACAGCCTCGCCGTCGTCCGCTCGTGCCCCGCCCGCATCCGTGCGAAATTCGGAATCCTGCTCGCCGAACTGGATCTCGGCGAATCGGCACGCAACCTCGTCGTGCCGACCACAATCCTGGCCGGCGAGTTCGACGATATGACGCCGCCGGTGCACGCCGAGCGAATCGCCGAAATGCTCAGGGAGACCGGCAGTCTGGTCAAATACGAGGTGCTCCCGCAGGGACATCTGGGCAATACCGAGATGTACGAGCGGTTCAACGAGGAACTGGAGTTGGTCCTCGATTCGGTACGTCAGCCCGCCAAAGCAGCGGGGTAGGGCCCCTAGGAGAAGACCACGGTTCGGCGGCCGTGAACCAGCACTCGGCCCTCGAGATGCCAGCGCAGACCCCGCGCCAGGACCACTCGTTCGATGTCGCGGCCTTGGCGGACCATATCGCGGACCTCGTCGGCGTGGTCGATACGGATGACGTCCTGTTCGATGATCGGGCCCGCGTCGAGTTCGGCGGTGACGTAGTGGCAGGTCGCGCCGATCAGTTTGACGCCGCGGGCGAAGGCCTGGTGGTAGGGCCGAGCGCCGACGAACGATGGCAGGAAGCTGTGGTGGATATTGATCGCCTTTCCTGCCCAGTGCTCGCACAGTTCGCCGGGGAGCACCTGCATGAAGCGGGCCAGGACGACGGCGTGCGGATCGTGAGCATCGACCAGGGCGCGCACCTCCTCGAAGGCCGGGCCGCGTTCGGCCGGATCCTTCGGGAACGGCACGTGGTGGAATTTCACGCCGTGCGCCTCGGTCATCCCGGCGAGGTCCGGGTGATTGCCGATCACCGCTTCGATGGTGGCGGGCAGTTCACCGCTCGCGGCGCGTCCGAGCAGGTCGTGCAGGCAATGGCCGTCCTTGCTGACCAGCAGTACGGCCCGGCGACGCTCACCCGAGTCGAGCAGCTGCCACTCGGTCTCCGGGCCGAAGTCGGCCGCGACCCCGGCGAACCGGTCGCGCAGTTCCGCGATACCGAACGGCACCGTCGACGCCTTGATCGCCTGACGGGTGAAGAACCAGCCGATATCCGGGTCGGAGTGGTAGCCCGCCTCCACGATGGACCCCCCGAACTCGGCGATGAAGGAGGTGATCCTGGCAATGATGCCGGGACGGTCCGGACACCCGAGGGTGAGCACGAAGCGTCGGTCGTCCAGGACAGGTGGAGCGGAACTCATGGGCTAATCCTCCCAGGTCGACTATGTGCACCTGCGGCACCCTGCCCGGGGCAGGTGTTGAGCGAAGGTCACGGGAAAGCCGACAATGGAAAAGTGACGCGTATGAAGTTCGTACGACAGCTCGATGGGCTGACGGACGAATTCGTCCGCGACGGCTGGGCCTACGGCTACCCGTCCTACAAGCGAATCGATCACGACCTCTGGTGCCGCCGCCTCCCGGACTTCGGCTGGTCGATCTGCACCGATTCCGGCGAAGTCCTGAGCCGCCCCTTCGACGACCCCGGCCAAGGCCCCCTCCCTCCCGAAGGCGCCTGGGTCTCCCGCAAACACGAACGCTCCTACGTCTACGACCTCCACCACGACCCCTGACCCGCCGAGAATGTACTCCTGGAGCGCCACTGTCGACATTTGCCTCCGCCAGTGCATGGTGATCTTGAAGATGCTGCCCTGGCGGCATCGCCAACGCCGCCTGGTGAGCTGTTGTGTGAATTCCGAGCCTCGGCGCTCCTGGCTCCGCCTGCCAGCCCCCACCTGGACCTCCCGCTGACCAGGCCGCCCCCGAATCGCCTGGATCCCCAACTCCCGCTCGGGCCCCTGGCTCCTGGAGCCTCGACCCCGCCCTAACCTACAGTTCGTAAAACGGCTCCGCGTAACGGAATTCGCCGGTGATCTGCGAGTCGTACGCCGACAATGCCCGCACCTGGAAGTGGGAAACCCAGGCCGGTTCATCCGGCGTGATGCCGAGGCGGGCGGCGGGGGTGAAGCCGAATTGGGGGTAGTAGTCGATGCTTCCGGCCAGGCCGATGAGGGGTTCGTCGAGGGCGTCGGCGGCGCCGAGGGCGGCGTGCATCATGGCCGCGCCGACACCATTGCCCTGATGCTCGGCCAGGACACCGATAGGGCCGAGGGCAAGCACCGGGAACGGGCCGACGGCCGCGCGGGTGAGACAGACGTGGCCGATGACGGTGTCGTATTCGACCGCGACCATGGAAAGGGTAGGGATCCAGCCCGAGTCGCTGCGCAGCCGGGTGACGAGGTCGACCTCGGGTGGGTCCGCGGCGCGGTCGTCGGTGAATTCGGCCGTCTCCCGGTCGTTATCGGTATTCGCGTACTGCGGTCCGAAGGCGCTGCGGTGGACGGCCGCGATCGCGGCGGCATCGTCGGCGCGTTCGCGACGGATCAGCACGGTGTCGTCTCCTCCTGAACGAATGGGGCATCCGCGACTGCGCAACAGTCGGCTCGCAGTCGCAAAGCGATGTCCGTAGCTCCACCGACAGTATCGAGTGTGCGCGATGTGTCGCCAGGCGCGCAATGGAATTCGCCACCGGTATGCCAGACTCTCACCCTGTGGCAAATTCCGCGTCGCTGACCAGGGCCGAAGTGGCCGCCATGATCGATCACACGCTGCTGGCGCCGGAGGCGACGGCCGCGGAGGTGAACGCTTTGGTCACGGAGGCACGCGAACTCGGCGTGTACGCGATCTGCGTATCGCCTTCTATGTTGCCGATTCGAGCGTCCGGCGTGGTGGTCGCGGCGGTCGCCGGATTCCCTTCCGGGAAGCACCATTCGCTCGTCAAGGGTGCCGAGGCGCGCCTCGCGGTCGAACAGGGCGCGGCCGAGGTCGATATGGTGATCGATGTCGGAGCCGCGCGCGCAGGCGATTACGGCGCGGTGCTGTCCGACATCGTGACGGTGCGCGAGGCAATGGGGGATCGCGCGGTGCTCAAGGTGATCATCGAATCGGCGGCGCTGTCCGATGCCGCCATCGTCGAGGTCTGCCGGGCCGCCCAGCGTGCCGGGGCCGATTTCGTGAAGACCTCCACGGGATTTCACCCCTCCGGTGGCGCCAGCGTGCACGCGGTCCAGCTCATGGCCGAGACCGTCGGCGGACGTCTCGGTGTGAAGGCCAGCGGCGGCATCCGCACGTCCGAGGCGGCCGCCGAGTTGATCGCCGCTGGCGCGACCCGTCTCGGACTCTCGAAATCCCGTGCGGTGCTGGAGGGATTTCCCGTCTGATCCCGTGCCCGGCAATCAGGGTTGTGGATTCGACAGCCTGGCTACGGAAATCCCTACCTGGATAGCCATTTCGACCCCGATAGCTCTCAGGTCCGGCGCAACGCGCGGACCTGAGAGCCGGATCAGCAGCTGAGGCTGCCGCTGCTGTCCTGCGCGGCGGGCAGTTCGGTCCGCCCGCCCGCCAGCTTCACCGCGACGCCGTTATCGGTGACCTTGACCTCGGTGGCCTTCAGGCCGAGCGGGTAGCTCTGCAGACTCTGCGTGAACACCTCGACGATGCCCGACACCAGATCGGTCGGTATCCCCATCCCGAGCAGCGCCGCCGACTTCGTCTCGACCTGCACGGTGCCGTCCTTGATCTCCGGCTTCACCTGCAACTGCGCGAGTCCGCCCAGCACATCCAGGGTCAGCATCCCGCTCGACGCGGAGGACGACACGCCGCTGACCAGGCCGCCGAGCGTTTCCCGGATGCCGTCGTTGCCCCAGGTGACGTCGGCCGACGAGCTGCCGACGGTGCTGCCGCTGCCGCTATTGCTGACCTCGACATTGTTGAACCTGGCGTGTACCACCATGCCGACGGCCGGACCGAACTTGGAATCGTCGCTGTTCACCTTCACCTGATCGACCTTCCCGTCGATCCAGGTGATCAGCATGGGCTTGGCTCCGAAGCTCACATCGATCTTCGAACCCATATCCTTCTCGAATTGTGTGCTTATGCACCGTGAAACCTGGTATCGCGCGTATGCCTCCCCGCCGACCAGCACGGTAGCGAGCAGAATCGCTACCACAACGAGGGCGATCACCAGGGCGCGCCGGTTGACCTTCAGGGTGGATGGGCTCTTCGTACTCATGCGCTCGATTCTTCCCCACGTTTCTGTGCTCGGTCTGAGGGCGCTGTGAGGGGTTCGATTGTGACATGTGACACAGAGTTCGAGCGTAGCCTGGTCGACATGGCTGGCGATGCGGCGGGCCGCGCACTCGATTCCGCCGAGCACGGGTGGCGTGTGCTGCGGCGATTGGCCGGGCGCCATGCCGGGTTCTTTACTACCAGGCAGGTGCTACGCGCCGGATGTGAGGCCCACGTTCGCGCCGGTCTCGGCGATGGCTCGGTGACGCGGGCCGGGGTCGGGCTGCTGAGGCTGGCCGATTGGCCCACCGGCCCGCTCGACGAATACGCCATGTGGGCAGCCTGGTTCGACGGGGCCGCCGCGGTATCGCATCAGAGTGCTGCGGAGTTGCACGGACTCGGTCGACTACAGCCGCGATTCCTGCACATGTCGGTCGGTGCGGGACGGCCGCCGATCACCCCGCGACTGGTGGTGCTGCGCCGCCCTTTGATTCCGGCCGATCTCGAAACCGCGGGCGGATTTCTGGTGACCACACCCGTGCGCACGGTGCTCGATCTGGCCGAGGCCGCTATCGGGCAATCCGCATTGGATGAGGTGGTCGGCGACGCGGTCGCCATCCACCGTTGCGGTATCGATGAAATCCGTTCCGCGAGTGTGCGACTACCCCCGCGTGCGGCGGCTCGCGTGCACCGGGCCCTCACCGCCGCGTGATCGGCGCGGTGAAGTCGCGAATGATCCGATTCGGCTATCAATTCATTCGATCTCCGGTTTTGCCCGGCGCGCAATCATGGCAGGGTGACTGACCATGGGGACGGAAGGTCAGTGCAGTTGGGATCTCGTCTTTCCGTCCGGAGCGCCCGAGCGCATCGGCGATATGTTCGCCACCGCCGTGGTCGCCGACGCGGTCCGCAGATATGACGCCGACCTCGCACAACAGGTCGAAACCTGCCGGGACTGGCGTTGCGACTACCGCGGCGTCTTCCGCGGCCTGACGGCCCTGGCCGCGAGCTCGCCCGCGGTGTCGGTGGGGATCGCCACCGACGGGTTGCGGGCAGCACGCCAGCTGCTGCGTTTCGTGACCGGGCACACGATCGCACCGCTGCACAGCGTCGACGTCGATGCGATCGCCACACCCGATGGACTCGAGACCGGCCGGATCGACGGGACCGCGAAACCCGCGGTCCGGCTCGAAATTCCCTTCCGCGGAGAACTATTGGCCGAGGAGGCGCTGTGGCAGCAGCTCACCGACTGGCGGCGCCGCGGCATTATCGAGCCCGCCTTCGCGGCGGCGGTGGAGCGGGTGATCGATCATCCGGAGTGGTTGTCGCTGCCCGGTTTCCGGGTGATCGTCACCGGGGCGGCGGCCGAACTCGCCCCGCTGCGGCCACTACTGCGGTGGGGCGCCGACGTTCTCGCGATAGACCTGCCCGGACCGGAGCGGTGGCGCGAGATTTCGGATATCGCGAAGGCGGGAGCGGGACGACTGCGCTACCCCGTCACGCTCGGACCCGGTGCGGATATCACCAGGCAGTTCCCGGCGTTGGTGCACTGGATTCGCGCGCAGTTCGACCACGACGCTCGCCCGGTATTCGGCCTGTACGCGAATGGCCCCGGACCGCAAGGGGTTCGACTGGCCGCCGCGCTGGATGTCCTCGTCGAGGATCTGCTCGAGCACCGCGATGACGCGGCCATCGCATACCTCGGTTCGCCGACCGACTGCTATGCCGTGCCCGAGGATGTCATAGCGGACGCCCACGCCCGCCTGCGCGAGCGCGGTGTCGGGCCGCGCGTGTTGCGCGTGCTCACCGCATCGGCCCTGTACCGGCCCAACTACCGGACCACGAATCCGGACCACCTCGGCGCGACCTGGGGCGTCGCCGATGCACTGTTGCCCGCCCAAGGCCCGAATCACGCACTGGCCCAACGCCTCCTGCGCTGGCGCACCGTCCTCGCGCACACCGCGGGCCGCACGATCTCATGCGCCGTCGCGCCACCCGTCAGGACGAAATCCCTGCGCACCCAACGCTCCCTCGCCGCCTCCTACCGCGGCGCCCGCCACTTCGGCATAGAGGTCTTCGACCCCGACACCGCCCGAACCCTCCTGGCAGCCAAGCTCGTCGCCGACCTCTTCGCCCCACCCGAAACACCCGCCGACACCAACCCCGAGGGCATATTCGTAGCAGGCGCGGCCCACGGCGGCCTCTGGCGCCAGCCCTTCGAGCCGACCTCGATCCTCCCGATCGCGGCCCTCACCGCCCACTTCCGTCCGCTCCTCGCCCGCCCCTGACAACCCCTGCACCCCCACAGGCGCCCCCGCCGAGCGCAGCCAAACCACGCGCCCACCGCAGGCGCGCGTCGAATGCCGTAAACAGTTGGCGTGGGTCATAGATGACCCCCATTTCAAGATCAGGTGGAATCGATAGCGGCATCGCCCGAGAAGCCTCCGCCCTCAGCGCCACCTGATCTTGATCCGTAACCCGGCGCGCGACTCAGGTTCGGTTGGGGGCCACGGTGGACCAAGGAACGGACAGGACGCAGTCGCGCATGCGGCGGCGATATGTGCGCACCGGGAAAGCCTCCTGGCGCAGGTAGTCCGCCGCCGCGCGCCAGCGCACTCGGGGGCCGAAGGGGGCGAGCGGGGCGGCACGGGCCCATGCGCGATCAGCGGCCGCCAAAAGCGCGTGGATCGGCTCGCCGGGAATGTTGCGGTGGATCAACACCTTCGGCAGGCGCTCGGCGATATCGGATGGGCGCTCGACCGTGAACGGATCCCAGGCCAGGGTGAGTGAGCGCGGTCCGGATCGATCCAGCAGCACCCAGGCGCAGCGTCTGCCCAGCTCATCGCAGGTGCCGTCGACGAGTAAACCGCCCGGATCCATCCCGGACAGAATGGTGGCCCACGCATCGGGAACGGCGGTTTCCGGATATTGCCGCAGCACATTGAACGCGCGCACCAGCGTCGGTCGCAGCCCGGCCAATTCGAAGCCGCCGCGCGCGAAGGTGACGCCGTCGCGGCCGGGCACCACCCGTTCCGGATCGATCTCCAGCCCGACCACCCGCACATCCGCGCGGACCGTGCGCAGCCGGACCGCCAACTCCAGCGTGGTCCACGGACTCGCCCCGTAACCGAGATCGACGACCAGCGGATCGGCCGCACCGCGCAGTCGACCGGTGACCAGTTCGTCGTGGATCAGCCAGCGGTCGCTGCGTCGTAATCGGTTGACACCGGTGGTGCCCCTGGTGATGGTGCCGACCGGTCTCAGCGGGTCGGGTTTTGCTCTTCGAGCCACTTCACGGTCTGCTCGGCCTCGCCGCGGAACAGGTCGACCAGGTTGACCAGCATCAGCTGTTCGAGTCGCGGGCCGACCATCGGGATGAACACCTTGGCCTCGGAGGAGAACCGCATGGTGCAGCCGGTATCGGTGGGGAACAGGCGAATGGTGCCGCCGAGGCTGCCCGGCCCGGCCGGAATGGAGGCGGAGAACTTGCCGACGGACTCGTTCTCGTCGAACGGTCCCCAGCTCTCCTTGCGGGTGATGACCATGTCCTTGCGCATGACCGCCTGCGCGATCTCCGGCAGCATGTCGCGCGGCAGGATGTGGTTCAGCACGACATCGATACCGGAGTCGCTGACATCGAGGCTGACGACCTCACTGCCCGGGGCTAATTTCGACATCTCCGCGCACCGGTCGTCCCAGTACTCCCGGGTCGACATCGCCGCGTACAGCTCCTTGGTGGTGTGCAGCGGGAAGCGGGCTGAATAGTCCAGTCGGCGGGCCATGAGGGGTTACGTTACCGGGACCGGCTGCCGCCGCATCGCTCGGCGGTAGGTCTGGGGATTCGCACAATCGCCACACCCACGCCACGCGGAATCCGCACATCGTCCGGACAGAATCGCAGTATGAACAGCTCAGTGCTTGGCGAGCCAGTTGTTCGTGAACTCTTCCTCGTTCGCCAGCAGTTCGGTCAACCGTTCCGCGATCGCGGCCTCGATCTTCCCGCCGAACAGCGGAATCTTCACCTCGATGGTGCCCTTGGTCTCGGCCACCGAACCGGAGCCGTCGGCGGTGAGCTCGATGGCCCCGTGGACCTCGGCGGGCGCACCCTCCACACGCGCGGTGAAGGTCGCCGAATCGCCGGTCCAGCTCTCGGTGCGCGGGATGATCAGATCGCCGGGCCGCACCGCGGTGATCGCGGCCGGCAGCAGCTCGGCGGCGATGACCTGCACCATCTCGACCTTGACCTGGTCGCCGTTGATACTGACCGAATCCAGCCGGGCATTATCGCCACCCACTTCGGCGATGCGGTCCTTCCAGTACTGCTCATCGGCGAAGGCCGCGCGTACGGCGGCAACCGGATGCGAGTAGCGAGCCGTGTACGCCAGGGGTGTAGCCATGGTCGAACACGCTACCGTCTGGGGCGTGCGAACTTCACGGGTGGTGTCGGCGGACCAGCTGCGCGAGCTGCTGGTCGATAGCGGTGCGCGGCTGCGCGAATCGGTGCGGCTGGCCGAGCTGACCACATTGCGGGTCGGTGGTCCGGCCACCGTCGCGGAATGTGCGACGACCGAAGCGCTGGTCGCGACGGTCCGGACGCTGGACACCGCCGGGATTCCACTATTGCTGCTCGCAGGTGGATCCAACCTGCTCATCGGCGACGACGGCTTCGACGGTGTCGTGGTCCTGGTGCGCAACGAGACCGTCGAGATCGGCGCGCACGGTGTGGTCGCCGAGGCGGGTGCGAACTGGGACGCGGTGGTCGCGGCCACGATCGAGGCCGGTCTCGGCGGGCTGGAATGCCTGTCGGGCATTCCTGGATCGGCCGGTGCGACGCCGGTACAGAACGTCGGCGCGTACGGCGTGGAGGTCGAAAGCCTGCTGCGCAGGGTGCGCCTGCTGGATCGCGCGAGCGGCGAGATCCGCTGGGTCGAACCCGCCGAACTCGGCTTCGGCTACCGCACCAGCGCACTCAAACATCGCGATACCGCCGTGGTGCTCGCGGTGGACTTCGCGCTCAATCCCGACGGCGCGAGCGCACCGCTGCGCTACGGCGAACTCGCGAACGCACTCGGCGCGGGCAACGGCGACTCCCGGCCGGCCGATCAGGTCCGGGCGGCGGTGCTGAAGTTGCGCGCGGGCAAGGGCATGGTGCTCGACCCCGCCGATAACGACACCTGGAGTGCGGGCTCGTTTTTCACCAATCCGGTGGTTCCGGTGCACCGCGTCGAGGCAGTGAAGGCTGCGATCATCGCCCATGTGGGCGACGTCACGATCCCGACTTATCCGGCCCCGGACGGCGTTAAATTCTCCGCGGGCTGGCTCATCGAGCGGGCGGGCTTCGCCAAGGGATTTCCGGGCCCCGACGCCCCGGCCCGGCTGTCCACGAAACATACGCTGGCCTTGACCAACCGCGGCAGCGCGACCGCCGCCGATCTGGCCGCACTGGCCCGTACGGTCCGCGACGGTGTCGCCGAGCGATTCGGTATCCGGCTGGAACCGGAGCCGGTACCCATCGCAGTCGCTCTTTAAACGGTGAAACGGACACCACACTCTTCGCAGGCCGGTCGGACGGTTTTCGCCGCGTAAATTCGATGAAGTGAGCCATCGTCCAGTCATCCACAGACCGGCCGCCGCCGTCTCCGCCGTGCTGCTCGTGGTAGTCGCGCTGGTGGCCGGATGCACGTCCGACAAAGGCGGAAATAGCAACTCCGCCAAAGACAACACCCCCGTCGCGAAGGTCACGCTGACACCCGGCGCCGACGCCAAGAACGTCAATCCGACCGCACCGATCTCGGTCACCGTCACCGACGGCACCATCGATCAGATCGCGCTGACCAACGCCAACGGCAAGCAGGTCGCCGGCGAACTCGCCGCGGACAAGCACAGCTACCAGACCACCGAACCGCTCGGCTACGACGCCAAATACACCTGGTCCGGCACCGTGGTCGGCATCGACCACAAGCCGGTCCCGATCGACGGCGCCTTCACCACGCTGGCACCGAAGAACACCTTCCCCGCGACGCTCAATATCGCCGATAACCAGGAAGTCGGCATCGCCGCCCCGATCATCTTGCAGTTCAAGGGATCTGTGCAGAACAAGGCCGCGGTGGAGAAGGCGCTCACCATCACCACCAATCCGCCGACCGAGGGCGCGTGGGCCTGGTTCCCGGACGACAACGGCGGCTCGCGCGTGCACTGGCGACCGAAGGATTACTGGGCGCCCGGCACCACCGTGCACGTCGCGGCCAAGCTCTACGGCCTGGATCTCGGCGGCGGAAACTACGGATATTCCGATCTCACTTCGGATTTCCGCATCGGCCGCAGCCAGATCGTCAAGGCCAACGCACCGAGCCATCGCATGCAGGTCGTGCGCGACGGACAGGTCGTCGTCGATATCCCGGTCAGCTACGGCGAGGGCAATGAGGCGCGCAATGTCACCCGCTCCGGTGTGCACGTCGTCACCGAGAAGTACGAAGACTTCATGATGTCGAATCCGCCGTTCTACACCAACGTTCGCGAACGCTGGGCCGTACGCATCTCGAACAATGGCGAATTCATCCACGCCAATCCGCAATCCCTTTCGGCACAGGGCTCTTCGAATGTCACCAACGGCTGCATCAACCTGTCGCCGAGTGACGCGCAGGCCTACTTCCCGACCGCGCTCTACGGCGATCCGGTCGAGGTGACCGGCACGTCGATCGCGCTGTCGGCCGCCGACGGCGATCTCTACGACTGGACCATCGACTGGAATACCTGGACCGGGCTGTCGGCATTGCAGGGCGAACCCAAGAATCCGGTGTCCGCGACACCGGTGCCGCCGCTGCCCGCCGGCGGTCGCTGAGCTAGGCAAACCCCGCGCGACATGCGACGATCGGTCAGGTGACCAGCAGACCAGCCACGGAGGACAACCTGCGCGAGCTCGCTCGCCTGCGTCGTGTCCGCGACCGGATCGACCGGGAGTACGCGCAGCCGCTCGACGTCGAGCGGCTGGCCCGCGACGAGCACATATCGGCCGGTCACCTGAGCCGCCAGTTCAAGCTCGCGTACGGCGAGTCGCCGTACTCCTATCTGATGACGCGGCGCATCGAGCGCGCGATGTCGCTGTTGCGGCGTGGCGATCTCAGCGTCACCGAGGTCTGTTTCGCGGTCGGCTGCCAGTCGCTGGGCACCTTCAGCACACGGTTCACCGAACTGGTCGGAATACCGCCCAGCACCTACCGGGAGCAGGCCGAGCACGCCACGGTGGATCTGCCGACGCTCGTCGTGAAACGGGTGACGAGACCGATCAGGAATCGAGAAGCGCCGGTCAACTAGGGGCAACTAGCGTGAACGCCATGGACATCATCATTCAAGCGAGCTTCCTCCCACAGGACGACCCGGAGGCCGCCCTCGCCTTCTACCGCGACGCCCTCGGCTTCGAGCTGCGCAAAGACGTCGGATTCAACGGGATGCGCTGGCTCACCGTCGGCCCGGTCGACCAGCCGGGCACATCCATCGTCCTGCACCCGCCGGCCGCCGACCCCGGCATCACCGACGACGAGCGCCGCACCATCGCCGAGATGATGGCCAAGGGCACCTACGCCAGCATCCTGTTGGCTACCAAGGATGTCGACGCCACCTTCGAGAAGGTGCAGGCCACCAATGCCGAGGTTGTCCAGGAGCCGACCGATCAGCCATACGGGGTTCGCGACTGCGCCTTCCGCGATCCCGCCGGAAACATGGTTCGTATCCAGCAGTTGAGCTGAGCCTCGGGCAATCACAGAGACGCCGGTGGCGGCCGCAAGCCACCGGTGTCGAGCCCTCCGACGGAGACCGTGCATGCGGCCCGCGCAACCAGATGGAGAACCGATCAGCATGGCCAAGAAGACGGACACGCAAGCCCACGCTGCCGACAGCCACGATCTGATCCGCGTGCTCGGCGCACGCGTGAACAACCTCAAAGACATCAGCATCGAGATCCCGAAGCGCCGATTGACGGTGTTCACCGGTGTTTCCGGCTCGGGCAAGAGTTCGCTGGTATTCGACACCATCGCTGCGGAGTCCCAGCGGCTGATCAACGAGACCTACAGCACCTTCGTGCAGGGCTTCATGCCCACGCTGGCGCGGCCCGATGTCGACGTGCTCGACGGGCTGACCACCGCGATCATCGTCGACCAGCAGCGCATGGGCGCCGACCCGCGCTCCACGGTCGGCACCGCCACCGATGCCAGTGCCATGCTGCGCATCCTGTTCAGCCGACTCGGCGAGCCGCATATCGGCTCGCCGCAGGCGTTCTCCTTCAATGTCGCTTCGATCAGCGGCGCGGGTGCGGTCGCGATCGAGCGCGCCGGGAAGACGGTCAAGGAGCGTCGTAGCTTCAGCATCACCGGCGGCATGTGTCCGCGCTGTGAGGGCCGGGGTTCGGTCAACGACATCGATCTGACCCAGCTGTACGACGACACGAAATCGCTGAACGAGGGCGCGCTCACCATCCCCGGCTACAGCATGGACGGCTGGTTCGGCCGCATCTTCACCGGCTGCGGCTTCTTCGATCCGGACAAGCCGCTCGAGAAGTTCAACAAGCGCGAACTCAACGATCTGCTCTACAAGGAGCCGACCAAGATCAAGGTCGATGGCATCAACCTGACCTACGAGGGCTTGATCCCGAGGATCCGCAAGTCGATGCTCTCCAAGGACGTCGACGCGCTGCAGCCGCATATCCGCGCCTTCGTGGGGCGGGCGGTCACCTTCCAGATCTGCCCCGAATGCGACGGCACCCGGCTCAGCGAGTTGGCGCGATCGTCGAAGATCAAGGGCATCAGCATCGCCGACGCCTGCGCCATGCAGATCAGCGATCTGGCCGAATGGGTCAGCGGGCTGAAGGAGCCGTCGGTGGCGCCGCTGCTGACCTCGCTGCGGCACACCCTCGACTCGTTCGTGGAGATCGGACTCGGCTACCTGTCGCTGGAACGGCCCGCGGGCACACTGTCCGGTGGTGAGGCGCAGCGCGTCAAGATGATCCGCCACCTCGGCTCCTCGCTCACCGACGTCACCTACGTATTCGACGAGCCCACCGCGGGGCTGCACCCGCATGACATCCAGCGGATGAACGAACTGCTGCTGCGGCTGCGCGACAAGGGCAATACGGTGCTCGTCGTCGAGCACAAGCCGGAGACGATCGTCATCGCCGACCACATCGTCGACCTGGGTCCGGGCGCGGGTACGGGCGGCGGCACGGTCTGCTTCGAGGGCAGCGTCGATGGGCTGCGCGGCAGCGGCACCATTACCGGCCATCACTTCGACGACCGCGCCGCGCTGAAGGAGACGGTCCGAAAGTCCAATGGCGCGTTGGAGATTCGCGGTGCGTCGACCAACAACCTGCGGGATGTCGATGTAGACATTCCGCTCGGTGTGCTCGCGGTCATCACCGGCGTCGCGGGCTCGGGTAAGAGTTCGCTCGTGCACGGCTCCATCCCCGCAGGCGCAGCTCAGCTCGACGGCCGCTCCGCAAGCTCCGCGGACGTGGTGTCAGTGGATCAGGGCGCGATCCGTGGTTCGCGACGAAGCAACCCGGCGACCTACACGGGTCTGCTCGACCCGATCCGCAAAGCATTCGCGAAGGAAAACGGCGTCAAGCCGGCGCTTTTCAGCGCCAACTCCGAGGGCGCGTGCCCCAATTGCAACGGCGCGGGCGTCATCTACACCGACCTCGCGGTCATGGCCGGTGTCGCCACCACCTGTGAGGTATGCGAGGGCAAACGGTTCCAAGCCGCAGTGCTCGAGTACCACCTCGGCGGCCGCGATATCAGCGAGGTGCTCGCGATGTCGGTGACCGAGGCGCAGGAGTTCTTCAGCGACGGCGCGGCGCGCACACCGGCCGCGGAGAAGATCCTGGACCGGCTCGCCGATGTCGGTCTCGGCTACCTCACCCTCGGTCAGCCGCTCACCACGCTGTCCGGCGGCGAGCGGCAGCGGCTCAAGCTGGCCACCCATATGGCGGACAAGGGCGGCGTCTACGTCCTCGACGAGCCGACGACGGGCCTGCATCTCGCCGATGTCGAACAGCTGCTCGGCCTGCTCGACCGGCTGGTCGACTCGGGTAAGTCGGTCATTGTCATCGAGCACCACCAGGCGGTAATGGCCCATGCCGACTGGATCATCGACCTCGGCCCCGGTGCGGGCCACGACGGCGGCAAGATCGTCTTCGAGGGCACGCCCGCAGACCTGGTCGCCGAGCGCGCCACCCTCACCGGCGAACACCTGGCGGCATACGTCGGCGCCTGAATGAAAATCGCCCCCGCTCGGGGAGAACCGTGCGGGGGCGAAACATATTCGGCGCGTGGCAATTACCGCGCGTTCTCCTTGACGAGCGAACCGTCCTTACCGAACGATTCGGTCTCGACGACCGCGTCCTTGTGCTGCTTGGCGAGCAGATCGCGAATCTCGATGAGCAATTCGATCTCGGACGGCTCGGCCACCTTGGCGGTGCCGAAGCGATTCTTCAGTGTCTTCATCGGCACCATCAGCACGAAGTACAGCACCCCGGCCACCAGCATGAAGTCGATGAGCGCGGTGATGATCGGCCCGATCGCTATGAAGGTGGCCGGTTTGCCGGAGACCAGCTGAACGCCGAGTCCCAGCTCATTGGTCTTACCCAATACCGCTAGCAGCGGATTGATGATTCCCTTTGTCACTGCCGTCACCACCGAGGTGAAAGCGGTGCCCATGACCACCGCGACGGCGAGGTCGATGACGTTCCCGCGCATCAGGAAATCTTTGAAACCCTTGAGCATGAGCCGAGCCACTCCAATCTGGTCTATCTGCGTTTCAAACACCCGATGTTAACGTCCGCGCCACGCCGGAGCGAATTCACAGCAATCGAGAAACGGTCGAGTCGGATGGAGTATCGCCGATTCCGTCAGCCGCGGCGAGCGAAGCGTCCCGGACCGGCCTGGTCACGCGGCTTGACGATGATCTGGTCCAGATTCACATGTGACGGTCGCGACGCCACGAACCCGATGATCTCCGCGATGTCCTGCGCGACGAGCGGATCAATGCCCTCGTACACCTTGGCCGCGCGCTCCTCGTCTCCGGCGAATCGCACCAGCGAGAACTCGGTTTCCACTGCGCCGGGCGCGATTTCGGTGAGCCGCACCGGCCGGCCGAGCAGTTCGCCGCGCAATGTGCGGTGCAGTACGGCCTGTGCGTGCTTGGCCGAAGTGTAGCCGGAGCCGTTGTCGTAGGCCTCGAAGGCGGCGACCGAGGTGATGGTGACGATGAGCCCGTCGCCCGAGGCGATCAGCTTCGGCAGCAACGCCTTGGTCACCCGCAGCGTGCCGAGCACATTGGTTTCCCACATCCAGCGCCAGTCGTCCAGATCCGCCTCGGCCACCGGTGCCAGACCCTTCGCACCACCCGCATTGTTGACCAGCACATCGGCGTTGTCGATCGCATCGGTGAACGCGTGTACGGAATCGTCCGAGGTCACATCGAGTTCGAGTGCGGTGCCGCCGATTTCGTCGGCGAGGCGCCGCAGCCGATCGAGCCTGCGCGCACCGAGGACCACGTGATAGCCCTGTTTGGCGAGTTCCCGGGCGGTGGCTTCCCCGATTCCCGAGCTGGCTCCGGTGACGACGGCAGTGCGAATGCTCATGATTCCGATCCTAAGTGCCGACCATTTCGAGCGACCTGCAAGCAGTCGCTACGGAGTCGATTGCTGGTGAGCCCGGCTGTTGCCCCGATCACCGCACCGGACCGGCCGCCATTAGCCTCGGTGGCATGGCTATTCGGGAAGCGGTCAGTGCGGACGGAACGAGCATCGTCTATCGGGTCGGCGGCCCGGCCGACGGCAGGCCGCTGGTGCTGGTGCACGGTTGGTCGGCCAATCTGCAGTGCTGGGGCGCGGCCGCGGACGAGCTGGCCGAGCGCTTCCGGGTGCTCGCCGTCGACCTGCGCGGTCACGGCTACTCCGGCGCCCCGGAAACCGGCTACGACGATCCGAAGAACTGGGCCGCCGATATCGCCGCGGTGCTCGCCGCCGAAGGCATCCGATCCGATGCGGTGCTGCTCGGCTGGTCCTACGGCGGCATCGTGATCAGCGACTACCTGACCGCGTACGGCACCGGCGCGGTCGCGGGCGTCATCTACTCGGGTTCGATGGCCAATATCGGTCGTGCACCCGGTGCGGAGACCGGTTCGGCCATGCGGGAGGCCATTCCCGGTGTGTTCGAGGAGAGTGCGGGCAGGGCGTTGCGCGCGTTCGGCGCCTTCGGCAATGCGAATACCGGACCCGGTCCGGACAAAGGCGTCGATGCCCAGCGCATCTTCGGTGCGAGCCTCGGCACGCCGCCCCGGGTGCGCAAGGCGCTGTTCTACCGGACCGTCGACAACACCGAAACGCTACGTGCCCTGGACATTCCGGTGCTGGTCCTGCACGGAACCAAGGATCCGGTCGTGCCGATCGAGAACGGGCGCTACATCCTCGATGCGGTGCCCGACGGCCGCGGTTCGTTCTGGGAGGACGCGCAGCACGGGCTGTTCATCGAGGATCGCGCCCGCTTCGTCACCGAGGTGAGCGCGTTCATCGACGGTCTGAATTAGCCGTCCGAAATTCGCTGGCGCCGCACGCTCGGCTCGAGCAGACTTGTCGTGTCCCGGTGCCAAGATCAGCACTGGGCAGATATTTGCACCGCGCGTGAGAACCCTCACGAAACTGCTGTGACGACTGTCACTCGGCCCGGTTACGGCGTCTGGGTTGGGCAATTCAACGTGCACTATGGATGGTGTGAGTCAACGCCCGGACCTACGGCCGAATCGGATCGCCGTGTTATCGGTGCACACCTCACCACTTGCTCAACCGGGTACCGGCGATGCAGGCGGCATGAACGTCTATGTCCTGCAAACCGCCATTCAGCTGGCCCGACGCGGCACCGAGGTCGAGATCTTCACCCGGGCCACCTCCTCGAACGTCCCGCCCGTCCAAGAGGCGGCCCCGGGCGTTCTGGTGCGCAATGTGGTGGCGGGCCCGTTCGAGGGGCTGGACAAGCACGACCTGCCGACCCAGCTGTGCCCGTTCACGGCCGAGGTGCTGCGCCAAGAGGCCAGACACCTGCCCGGACACTATGACCTCGTCCATTCGCACTACTGGCTATCCGGTCAGGTCGGCTGGCTGGCGCGCGACCGCTGGCGGGTGCCGCTGGTGCACACCGCGCATACCTTGGCCGCGGTGAAGAACGCGGCGCTGGCCGAGGGCGACTGCCCCGAACCCGCGACCCGCGAGATCGGCGAGAAGCAGGTGATCGCCGAGGCCGATCGCATGGTCGCCAACACTGCGGAGGAGGCGCGCCAGCTCATCGAGCTGTACGGTGCCGATCCCGAGCGCATCGATGTGGTGCCGCCCGGCGCGGATCTGACTCGCTACTGTCCCGGTGAAAAAGCCGCGGCCCGAGCCGAATTGGGTCTGGCCACCGATGAGCGGATCGTCGCGTTCATCGGCCGCATCCAGCCGCTCAAGGCCCCGGATGTGCTGGTCCGTGCGGCCGCCGAACTGCTGCACCGCGACCCGGCGCGCAAGCTGCGGGTGCTCATCGTCGGCGGACCGTCCGGCACCGGACTGGAGCGCCCCGATTCACTGATCGAGCTCGCGGCCGCGCTCGGCATCGCCGAGCACGTCACCTTCCTGCCGCCGCAGCCGCCCGATCGCCTGGTCCAGGTGTATCGCGCCGCCGACCTGGTCGCGGTGCCCAGCTACAACGAATCCTTCGGTCTGGTCGCCATCGAAGCGCAGGCCAGTGGCACCCCGGTGCTCGCGGCGGATGTGGGCGGGCTCGGCACCGCCGTGCGCCACGGTGAGACCGGACTGCTCGTCCCCGGACACCGGACTCCGGACTGGGCCGACGCCCTCGGCCACCTGCTCGACGACGGCGAGCGACTACGTCGGATGGGTTTGCGCGCGGTCGAGCACGCCGGGCATTTCTCCTGGGAGCACACCGCGGACGGACTGCTCGCCAGTTACTCGGCGGCGCTGGCCGATTTCCGTGCGGTGCGCGCCGGTCTCGGTGCGGGCCGTCGCAAGGTGTTCGAGGCCGCGCGCGCCGAGCTGCCGGAGGAACGCACTAACCTCACGGGTGAACGCAGTGCTGTTCTCCTCGGTGAGACCAGCCCGGCCAGATCGCGGGCGCTGTGGCGGCGCCGGACGGGAGCGCACCGATGAGCACGGCAGCCGCGACCGCACAGCTGATCGACGAAACGCTGCGCGAGCGCGAGATCGAGTACACCCATCCCAGCCAGGAGACGTTCGTCGTCATCCTGCCCGGTGAGCGCAAACTCAAGACCACCGTGATGCTCACCGTCGGCAAGCACGGACTGCGGATCGAATCGTTCGTCTGCCGCAAGCCCGACGAGAACTTCGAGGGCGTCTACAAATTCCTGCTGCGTCGCAACCGCCGCCTCTACGGTGTGGCCTACACCCTGGACCGCGTCGGCGATATCTATCTGGTCGGCCGCATGGCCACCCACGCCGTCACCCCCGATGAACTGGACCGGATCTTCGGCCAGATCCTCGAGGCCGTCGACGCCGACTTCAATTTCCTGCTGGAACTCGGCTTCGCCGAATCCATTCGCCGGGAATGGAAGTGGCGGGTATCGCGCGGCGAATCCTTGCAGAACCTGCGCGCCTTCGAGCATCTGGTGGAAACCGCCGACCAGCCCTGAGCTCGTCGCCGTGCTCGCATGCAGACTCGCTGTCGTGAGCACAGACCTCCCATTGCCGGTGTGAGCCTGCGACTGTGGGTGCACAGGCGGAGGCTCGAGTGCGGACCGGGGTCCGGATCCGAGCAGGGGTTCCTCGATGTCGATCCGACACCGACACGCTCGACGTAGGCGACAATCGCGCTGTAGGAATGGGCCGCGAGGTACAGGAAGGCAGCCCGGCGATGATGGTTCTTGCTCTGGATATCGGTGCGACGAAATTCGCCGCTGGGGTCGTCTACGGGGGCCGGAAGGTGCGCGACGTGCGGCGGGTCGATGTGCCTCGGGAGTCGGTGTGGTCGGTGTGCCGCGATCTGCTGCTGGAGGTGGCCGGTGACGCGACGGTCTCGGCGATCGGGATCGGTTCGGCCGGACCGGTCGATGTGCGCACTGGTGTCACCGGTCCGCTGAACATTCCGGAATGGAAGCCGGGCTTCCCGATCGTGGCCGAGGTGCAGCGGCTGTTCCCTTCCGCCGCAGTGCGATTCGCCATCGACGGCGCCTGCCTTGCGCTGGCCGAACATCACGTCGGCGCGCTGCGCGGCATTCCGAACGGCCTGGCCATGACGGTCTCCTCGGGCATCGGCGGCGGCATCATCGCCGACGGTCGGGTGGTGCTCGGCCGCACCGGCAATGCCGGACACGTCGGCCATATCGTGGTGCCGGGTTGGGATGTCCCGTGTGAATGTGGCGGCGTCGGCTGCGTCGAGGCGATCGCCAGCGGTATGTCATCGGTGCGCTGGGCGCGCGAACAGGGTTGGCGCGGTGAGACCGGCGCCGGGCTGGCGAAGGCCGCGCACACCGGAAACGAGATTGCACTCGCCGCGCTGCATCGGGCCGGAACCGCCCTCGGCACGGCCATCGCCTCCGCGGCCTCGACGCTCGACATCGATCGGGTGGTGATCGGCGGCGGCTTCGCACAATCGGGTGAACCGCTATGGGAACCGCTGCGCGCGGCACTGACCCGGCACGCGGGTTTGGACTTCCTGCGCGAGCTGCAGGTGGTGCCGTCGCGAATCACCAATGGCGCCACCCTGGTTGGCGCGGGTGTGCTCGCCGCGGGCCACGATACCGCCGATGCCATCTCCTGAGCACTGGGAACGGATGCGAGCCCGGTTCGCGTACATGCCAGAATGGCCTGCATGACGTACACCCTCGTGTTGCTGCGCCACGGCGAGAGCGAATGGAATGCCATGAACCTTTTCACCGGCTGGGTGGATGTGCACCTGACCGATAAGGGCATCGCCGAGGGCAAGCGCGCCGGGGAACTGTTGGCCGAACACGGCATTCTGCCCGATATCGTCTACACCTCCGTGCTGCGGCGCGCGATCAGCACCGCGAATATCGCGCTGGACGCCGCCGACCGGCACTGGATCCCGGTCGTGCGCGACTGGCGCCTCAACGAGCGCCACTACGGCGATCTGCAGGGCAAGAACAAGGCGCAGGTCCGCGACCAGTACGGCGACGATCAGTTCATGCTGTGGCGGCGCAGCTACGACACTCCGCCGCCGCCGATCGACCCGTCGAACGAGTACAGCCAGGAGAGCGACCCGCGCTACGACGGCATCGACGTCCCCAAGACCGAATGCCTGCTCGACGTGGTGAACCGGATGGTCCCGTACTGGGAGTCGGCCATCTCCAAGGATCTGCTCTCGGGCAAGACCGTTCTCGTTGCGGCACACGGCAATTCGCTGCGCGCGCTGGTCAAGCACCTGGACCGGATCTCCGATGACGATATCGCCGGCCTGAACATCCCCACCGGTATTCCGCTGCGCTATGAGCTGGACGAGAACTTGCGCCCGGTTCGTCCGCGCGAATACCTGGACCCCGAGGCGGCCGCCGCGGGTGCCGCGGCCGTCGCCAGCCAGGGCGGCAAATAAGCACCTACCTCGATACAAACGCGCCGCGACCGGCCTCGGTCGCGGCGCGTTGTCGTTTCGTGGCAGACACAGCTGATCCGCTTGCGAGGTCGCACGCCGTTTGCCTCGATTGGATTTGGGCTGATGCGCGGGTCGCGGTCAGTTAGCTGTGATCGCCTGGGTTAGTGTGAATTCTGCAGGTCGGCGCCGATTTCCTCAGTTTTTCGCAGGCATAATGCGAGGTCGGTTGGTATATGTGAACCGGAATTCTTACCGTGATCTAAGTAGCCCCAAGCTCGAACCTACTCGTCGGTATGTAAGCTCTGGTCGTTCGACCAGTCCGAGAGGCGGATCACCCCTGATGCAGACAATGTTGCGTGCCACCATGGCGGCAGTCGCCACGGCGGTGCTCATTCCATTCGTCACCCAGAGCGCGATCGCCGCGTCGGTGCCGTCCGGTCCCGACGGTGGCGCGGCCGGTGCCGCCTGGGCCGCGACCGAGGACGGACCCCAGCAGTACCCGAATGTGAATATCCAGTGGGATGTGCCGATAACCATGAGCGACGGCACCGTCTTGAAGAGCAATGTGTACCGTCCGGCGGATGCCGCTGGTCGCCCGATCGACACCCCGACGCCCACGGTGGTGAATCTGACGCCGTACACCAAACTGGTCTCGAACATCGCCGACAGCGCCATGTCCATTCCGGGCCTGTCCGATGCGCTGATCGAACTGTTCCGCCGGATCGACCTCAGCGGCACTCCGCTCTCCGGCGTCACCGATCTGACCAAATCCTTCGGCGGCGGCGAACTGCGCAACTTCGCCGTCGACCGCCAGCTCATCAAGAGCGGCTACACCCAGGTCGTGGTCGACGTGCGCGGCACCGGTTTCTCCCAGGGCACCTGGGACATGCTGCGTCAGCGCGAACAGCAGGACTCCTACGAAGTCATCGACTGGACCGCGCGTCAGCCGTGGTCCGACGGCCGCATCGGCATGAACGGCCTGTCCTATTCGGGCATCAACCAGATCCAGGTCGCCGCGATGCATCCGCCCGCGCTGAAGGCGATCTTCCCCGTGGTACCCGGCAGTGACCTGGTCAACGATGTGCTCGCACCCGGCGGCGGCTTCGGCTTCAACTTCATTCCGCTGTGGCTGACCGCCATCAACGGCCTCAAGCTGGTTCCGGATGTGGCGTCGATACTCAACGGGCAGTTCGATATGAATTGGCTCGCGGATCGCGCGCAGGATCCGTTCACCTTCATGGATGTGTTGCTCAATGTCTACAGCACCACCCGGATCGAGGACCTGGACCCGCGCGCCAAGGAACTGCTGACCGGTTCGTCGGCGTCGCGCGCGGCCTGGCTCAGCGATCCGAGCCAGATCCAGGTGCCCACCTTCGTCACCGGTGGCTGGCACGATCTGTTCACCTACTCGGAATCCAAGATCTACAACGAGATTCCGCTGCCCGCGGGCCAGAAACAGCTGCTGATGGGCAATACGTACCACATCAACTCGGGCAATGAATACGGCAAGCCCGGCCTGCCGCCGCGCCTGGATGTGCTGCAGCGCGCGTGGTTCGACAAGTGGCTCAAGGGAATCGACAACGGCATCGATCAGTACGGCCCGATCACCTTGCGGCAGCAGGGCGGCGGCTGGATCACCACCGACTCGTTCGCCGATCCGCAGACCGGCTCCCAGGATGCCGAATATCGCCGGATGTACCTGTCCGCCAGCCGAAGCGGCACCGTGAACAGCCTGAACGACGGATCGTTGCTCGCCACCGCGAGCCCCGACTCGGCGCGGCTCACCCTCGCGCCAGGCCTGACTACCCTGTGCTCCAACGACGCAGCGCAGGGTAGTGCGGGTTTCCTCTCGATCATCGATGGTTGCGCCAAGGACTCCCGGATCGCCGAGCTGAACGGGCTGACCTTCACCAGCGACCCGGTCGCCGAGCCGACCACCATCTCCGGCCGAATCGCCGCGCACCTCGACACCGTTCAGGATGCGACCGACGGCTACTGGGTGGTCACGGTGAACGATGTCGCGCCGGACGGCCAGTCCACCGTGCTCTCCTCCGGCCAGTTGATGGCCTCGCTGCGTCAGGTCGACGAGGCGAACAGCACCCGTTCCGCCAGTGGCGATTACACCGATCCGCGGCCCTACACATCGCTGGACCTGCGTCAGCCGACCGTGCCGGGGGAGGAGACGACCCTCGATATCACCCTGCCCGCCACCGAGGCGATTCTGCAGCCGGGCCATCGCCTGCGCGTGGATGTCTTCGCGGGCAACTTCCCCAAGGGCCTGCCGGTACTGCCGATGCTGATCGATACGGGTCTGAACCCACAACACGTGCAACTGGATCCGAATCGGCCGAGTTTCGTGAATCTTCCGGTGCGGGGTAACCCGGGCTGGTAAGCCGTATCCGGCCCGAGCGTGCACCTCTCGCGCATCAAGCTCGAATCCGCGGGGTATGGGCGGTCGTGCACGCTCGGACCGGGTCCGGTCGCTAGTCGGCCACGGCGAATGCCGCTTCCAAGGGGGGGAAGACCGCGCGGGCATCCGCGCCGCCGAACCAGAGGCCGACGGTGAAGACCGACGTTGCCTCGAGATATTTGGCGCGATGCAGTCCGCCCGCCGAAATCGGTTGCAGCCCGAGATCTTCCGCCAGTGCCGCGACCTGTTGCACCGCGGCAGCGTCGTCACCGCAGATCGGCACCGCCAGCCTGCGGTCCTCGAAGACGCGGGCCGGTGATTCCCACACCTCGGCGGCACACACGTTGAAAGCCTTCACCACGTTCGCCCCGGGAACCATCGCCGCGATGCGAGCCGCGACCGCGTCCTCGGACAATACGAAAGCCAGAACTCCTTGCGGCGCGGCCTCGTCCGGGAGGAACGCATTGGTGCAGTCGATCACCGTCCGTCCGGCAAGTTCTCCGCGGATTTCACCCAGTACTTCGTCAAGGGCACTTACCGGCAGTGCCAACAGTACGACCGCCCCGAATTCGGCAGCCGCGCCGACACTTCCGCCCCGTGCTCCGTGCCCGATGGTTGCTGCCAGCGCATCCGCGGCCGCACGGGACCGAGCGCCGACAACGAGCTCGTGCCCGGCCGCGGCCCAGCCGCCGCCGAGTGCCTTCGCCATCGCGCCGGCCCCGATGATTCCGATTCGCATATCAACTCCTGGTTCGGGATGTATTCGGCACCGACGCTAGGGATTTCGATAGGCACTCGAAGGTGCGCAATGACGATGGCAGGCTGGTGTCATGACGGTGGAACATGCCGAGCCCGTGGAATTCGCGCCCTATGGCGATTACGAGGCCGACTGTCCGGCCCGCCTCGGCGTCGACCTGTTCGGCAACCGCTGGCTCTCGGTCATCGTCTATATGCTGCGCGATGGCCCGATGCGTCCCGGTGACCTGCGCATGGCCATCGGCGGCATCAGCCAGAAGATGCTCACCCAGACGCTGCGTCGCATGCAGACCATGACCCTCATCGAGCGCCACCGCTACGCCGAGGCCCCGCCCCGCGTCGAATACGAACTGACCGAAGCCGGACGCGATCTGCTCATTCCGATCTACGCCCTCGGCGAATGGGTCGACCGCCACGGCGACTCGGTGCGGTCGGCAATGTCGGATTCGGAGGAGTGAAAACGATCCGGACTCCGTCGCGCGAACAACGCGTAAACAAGCGGCTAACGGTCCTGGAAGTGCCTATGACCTGCGCGAAACTTCGCGTACCCCGAGTTGGGTTGTCGGTCGGCGACCGTACGATTCAAGTGTGAGTGTTCCCCAGGCCGTCCTACTGGCAGTCCTCGCGGCTGTCGTCGGCCTGGCAGTCGGTGGGCTACTGATCCCGTTCGTGAACGCCAGGCAGGCCGCCCGCAGACAGGCGGATTCCGGTCTCACCATGTCCCAGGTGCTCGACCTGATCGTGCTCGCCTCCGAGAGCGGAATCGCGGTCGTCGACGAATACCGCGATGTGGTGCTGGTCAACCCGCGCGCCGAGGAACTGGGCCTGGTCCGCAACCGGCTGCTCGACGAACGCGCCTGGGCCGCGGTAGAGAAGGTGCTCGCCACCGGCGAATCCAGCGAATTCGATCTCACCGCGGAGAAGCCGATGCCCGGCCGCAGCCGGATCGCGGTGCGCGGAGTGGCCAGACAGCTATCTCGCGAAGAGACCAGTTTCACCGTGCTGTTCGCCGACGACGATTCCGAGCAGGCCCGCATGGAGGCCACCCGCCGAGACTTCGTCGCCAATGTCAGCCACGAACTCAAGACTCCAGTCGGCGCGATGAGCCTGCTGGCCGAGGCCATGCTGGAATCCGCCGAAGATCCCGACGCGGTCCGGCACTTCGGTCAGCGCGTACTCGGTGAATCCCGGCGGCTGGGCAAGATGGTGACCGAGTTGATCGCGCTCTCGCGACTACAGGGTGCGGAAAAGCTACCCGAGCTCGAGGTGGTCGACGTCGACTCCGTGGTCACGCAGGCGGTCGATCGCTCCCGCACCGCCGCCGAAGCCGCGGGCATCACCGTCAGCACCGATCGCCCGAGCGGACTCGAGGTGCTCGGCGACGAAACCCTGCTCGTCACCGCACTGTCCAACCTGGTGGAGAACGCCATCGCGTACTCACTCGCGGGCTCCCACGTTTCGGTGAGCCGCTCACTGCGCGGCGATCACGTCGCGATGGCCGTGACCGATCGCGGCATCGGTATCGCCAAGGAAGACCAGGAGCGGGTCTTCGAACGATTCTTCCGATCCGATAAGGCGCGCTCGCGCGCCACCGGTGGTACCGGGCTCGGCCTGGCTATCGTCAAGCACGTGGCGGCCAACCACAACGGTGAAATCACCCTGTGGAGCAAGCTCGGCACCGGGTCGACGTTCACCCTGCGAATACCTGCCCACCATGAAGCCGGCGGCGAAGAAGAGGTCGACGGTTCCGCGGTGAGCATGAGAGAAACACACCCGCGCCCCATGGGGCCGGGCAGACCGAATGGTGTGGAGGCACGCAGATGACGAGTGTTCTGATCGTCGAAGATGAGGAGTCGCTGGCCGATCCGCTCGCGTTCCTGCTGCGCAAGGAGGGATTCGAGGTCACCGTGGTCGGTGACGGACCGTCCGCGCTCGCCGAATTCGACCGCTCCGGCGCCGATATCGTGCTGCTCGACCTCATGCTGCCCGGCATGAGCGGCACCGACGTGTGCAAACAGCTGCGCACCCGCAGCGGCGTCCCGGTGATCATGGTCACCGCGCGCGACAGTGAGATCGACAAGGTGGTGGGCCTGGAGCTCGGCGCCGACGACTACGTCACCAAGCCGTACTCGGCGCGCGAACTGATCGCCCGTATCCGAGCCGTGCTGCGCCGCGGCGCGGGCGATGAACTGGACGGCGGAAATGAGAGCGGTGTGCTCGAGGCCGGACCGGTCCGGATGGATGTCGACCGCCACACCGTGCACGTCAATGGCAGGCAGGTCACCCTGCCGTTGAAGGAATTCGATCTGCTCGAGTATCTGCTGCGCAACTCCGGGCGAGTGCTCACCCGGGGCCAGCTGATCGACCGGGTCTGGGGCGCCGACTACGTCGGCGACACCAAGACCCTCGACGTGCACGTGAAGCGGTTGCGCTCGAAGATCGAGGGTGATCCGGCCAAACCGGAGCACCTCGTCACCGTCCGCGGTCTCGGCTACAAGCTCGAGGCTTGACGGTCAGCGCACCCTAAGAGTTCCTACAAAGCTAGCACCGAGGCCCCGACAACCTCGGTGCTGCTGCGTATCCGAATCAGGGCAGGTAGACCCAGGTGGGGCCGAGGCCGGGCACGTCCTGCTTGTGCAGGGTGATCCAGCCGAGATCGTCTTCCTGCATGCATTCGTAGACGTCGGCCGCGCTGGTGCCGCGGCACGCGATGGTGTGGGTGACGCCGTACGGGCTCATGATCAGGTTCTTGCCGTTCGCCTGGGCGTTGATCGCGTCCGGGGTGTTGGCGGGCAGGAAGTCGGCAGTGAAATCGGCGTATTTGGCCGGGTCACCATTGGGTTCGGCATGCGCGGCACCGGTCAGTGCGGCGGTGGCGCCGAGCGCGATGGCGGTCAGGGTCAGGGCTTTCTTCAACATGACCGCACATCCAACCGCATATGAGTAAAGCCTGCATGGCGGGCAGGTGAATCGCCCGCAATGCAAGCCTCACGCCGACTGGTCGGCGATTGGTTGGTCGGATTTCATCCGGTCGGCATGCACGGTCGCGGGATGGATCGCGATGAGACCGAGCCCCTCGCGCCGCTTGCAGTGTCTGGCCAGCTCTTCGTAGGCGGGTGCACCGAGCAATTCCTTCAGCTCGGGACCGTAGGACTGCCACACCGGACGGGCGCCGACATGCGCGTCGGGGGAGCCGGAGCAGTACCAGTCCAGGTCCTCGCCGCCGGGACCCCAGCCGCGCCGGTCGTATTCGGTGATGGTGGTCTTCAGGATCTGCACGCCGTCGGGGCGCTCCACCCAGTCCTGGGTGCGCCGGATCGGCAGTTGCCAGCACACATCCGGCTTCACCTCGAGCGGCTCGATGCCCTTGCGCAGCGCCATGGTGTGCAGCGCGCAGCCGACGCCGCCCTCGAAGCCGGGGCGGTTCAGGAAAATGCAGGCGCCGTCGAAGCGGCGGGTGCGCAGGGCGGGCTCGTCCTCCAGTTCGTCGAGCTCCAGATAGCCCTTCTTGGTGATCTTGCCCTCGGCGTCGGTCGCCTCGTCCATCAGCTGCCAGTCGCTCGGTGTGAGCATTTTCACAGCATTGGTCAGACGCTTGCGATCGTCCTTGTCGGAGAGAAACGCACCGTGCGAGCAGCAGCCGTCATCGGGGCGGTCGCTCAGAATTCCCTGACAGGCCGGAGTTCCGAAGACGCACGTCCAGCGCGACAGCAGCCAGGTCAAATCCGCGACGATCACATGCTCGTCGTTTGCTGGATCCACGAACTCGATCCATTCACGGGGAAAGTCGAGATCGACCTCCGGCGCCGGATCGATCTTCCGCGCTGGTGGGGGCCTCTTGGAGCCGCTCACGACTGCGCCTCGCTGGCGCTCGGCTCCGTCGTGCGCGGCGCCGCGCTGTGCCTGCTGGTTCGTTCGCTGCGCTCACTCACTGCTGCGCCTACCGTCACACTTCAGGACGCTAACAGTTCAGTCGCCTGGGCTAAAGGGCCGGTTCACCCAGTACCGTATTCATGTGCGGCTTGGGGTACTCGATGTCGGAAGCAATACCGTCCACTTGCTTGTGGTGGACGCCCATCGCGGTGGTCACCCGATGCCGATGAGCTCGACAAAGGCCACTCTCCGGCTATCGGAGAACATGGATTCCGACGGCTGCATCACCGTCCAGGGGGCCGAACGGCTGATCGCGACGGTCGCCGAATTCGCCAGCATCGCCGAGACTTCCCGCTGCGTCGAGCTGATGCCGTTCGCGACCTCCGCGCTGCGTGAGGCGGCGAACTCCGATGAGGTACTCGCCAGGGTCCGCGCCGAAACCGGCGTCGAACTGCAGGTGCTCGCCGGTGTCGACGAGGCCCGGCTGACCTTCCTCGCCGTGCGCCGGTGGTACGGCTGGAGCGCGGGCCGGATCCTCAATCTCGACATCGGCGGCGGCTCACTGGAAATCACCAACGGCGGTGACGAGGAACCCGATCTCGCGATCTCGCTGCAACTCGGCGCCGGAAGATTGACCAGAGAATGGCTGCGCGAGGATCCGCCGGGCAAACGCCGCGTCGCGGTGCTGCGCGATTGGCTCGACGCGGAACTCGTCGCACCCGCGAAACAACTGCTGGACGTGGGGAAACCGGATCTCGCGGTCGGCACATCGAAGACGTTTCGATCGCTTGCCCGGTTGACCGGAGCGGCACCCTCTTCGGCCGGGCTGCGGGTGCGCCGTACACTCACCAGCTCAGGTCTGCGCCAACTGATTGCCTTCATCTCGAGAATGACGGCGGCGGACCGTGCAGAATTGGAAGGCGTAAGTTCCGATCGGTCACAGCAATTGGTGGCTGGTGCACTGGTCGCGGAGGCGAGTATGCGGGCACTATCGCTGGATACCCTCGAGATTTGTCCGTGGGCACTGCGCGAGGGGCTCATCCTGCGCAAACTGGATACCGATATGAACGGCGGACCGCGGGCTACGGCATTGCCGGGTTCCGTCGCGGAAACGAGCGGTAAGCCGGTGCCCGGCGGCGGTCTATCGGGCCCGATCGAAACGGTGTCGTCATGAGTGAGGATTCCAAGCAGCTATCGGTTGCCGAGCTGCTGGCACGCAACGGCCAGCAGGGCGCGGCATCGCCCGGTGGCGGCGGACGGCGGCGGCGCAGTGGTCGCGGCATCTCGGTTGCCGAGCTGACCGGTGATCTGCCTGCCATTCCGGCAGGCGGCGGCGGTGGCCATTCCGCGCACGCCGCACCCGAGGACGACGAACCGGCGTACGAACCGCCGTCGTACGAGTCCAACGGGTACGAGTCCAACGGGTACGAGTCCAACGGGTACGAGTCCAACGGGTACGACGCATCGGGTTACCAACCCTCCGCTTTCCAGTCCGGCGGGTACGCGGGGTCCGGTTTCGAAACGCCTGCGCCGGAACCCACTTCGTACGCCGCGCCGGATCCGGCGCCGTACGCCGCGCCCGAGTCACCCAACTACTCGCCGATGTCGGGGCCGATCACCCGATACGACCCGCTCTCGGCCTACGCCGCTCCGGAGGCGCCCGCCGATCCGCTGCCCGCGCCGGGATATTCGAGCCGGATCATGCCGGGGCGGGAAATGCCGGGCGCGGATTCGTCGCGGCATTCCGCACCCGCGGATCCGTACGCCCCGGCACTGGATCCGTACGCCCCGGCGCCGGATCCGTACGCCCCGGCACCTGATCCGTATGCGCGGGACCCGCTCGCAGATGGCGCGGTCGGCTCCGGACGCACCGGCCGCAGACGTCGGCATGCCGAGCCGGAGGAAGAGACCACCGACGTACAGCCGCTGCGCGATCTCGGCCGCGGCATCGGCGCCCCGCCCGAAAGCCCGCCGAACGGATCGAGATCCGGCGGCCGGGCAGCCCGGCGACGCGCGGCGGAGGCCGAAGCCGAGGCCAATAACGCCGGACCCTCGACCGCGCCGTGGTCGCCGTCCACCAATGGCTTCGCACCGGAATCCGCACCGCTGCCGATGCCCCCGCGGCCGGACGTTCCGGCGCGCGGCGCCCATCCCGAGCCGCCGGATCAGCGAAGATCCGCCCGACTGGACGGTCCGGCCGATGGCGGTCTGCCCGCCTGGTCGGCGCGAAGACATGTACCGGCCAAGGGCAACGCGCCCGAATCCGAGAACGTCCCCACCGCCGCGTGGTCGCTGGCCAGTCAGGATCAGCAGCTCGTCTCCGGCCAGACCGTGGCGGGCGACCTGCTGCGCGACGAAGTCGAACGCGCCGAGGCCGAGCGAGCGAACGGGCGCGCCGCCGAACGCAACGGGCGTGGGCGACGTGGCCGATCACAGCCCGCCGAGCCGGATGTGTACGACGGTCTGACCGATGTGTACGAACCGTTCCCGACCGGTGATGTCCTCGACGACGACGAGGATTTCGACGGCGACGATGTCGATTCGGATCATTCGTTCGCCTCCCGCCTGTCCCCGAGACGCGCGCGCTCGCGGGTCGCACGCAAGTCGGAGTACGACGCCAATCGCCGCCAGTGGATGATTCTCGGCGGTCAGAGCACCGGCGCCGCGGTCGCCGGAATGTTGCTCTTCAAAGGCTTCGAACGCATGTGGGAAATGCTGCCCTGGGTGGCGCTGTGCCTGGCGATGATCGTGATCCTGGGCCTGGTGGCGCTGGTGCGAATACTGCGGCGCACCGATGACATCCTCAGCACGGTGATAGCCGTCGTCGTCGGCATCTTTGTCACGCTGGGACCGCTAGCCTTTCTACTCAGTACGAACTGAGCAGGGAGCAGGCTGTGGGGAACATCGGGCAGGCGGACGACACCAGAACGGCGAGCGTGGCCAGGGGGCGCGCTCCCGATCCCGACGTGCGTGCCGAACCCGATTCGCCGGTCGAAGCGGCCGGTGCATCCGGCGGTCAGCAGATCCTCGTCGGTCTCTCGACGGCCTCGGTCTATCCGCAGAACACCGAGGCGGCCTTCCGATACGCGGCCGAAATCGGTTACGACGGTATCGAATTGATGGTCTGGGCCGAGCCGGCCAGCCAGAGCATTGCCACCGTCCAGGCCTACTCGCGCAAATACGGTGTGCCGGTACTGGCGATCCATGCACCGTGCCTGCTGATCTCGCAGCGGGTGTGGGGCTCGGATCCGGTGGCCAAACTCGAGCGCAGTGTGCGCACGGCCGAGGCGCTCGGCGCGGGCACCGTTGTCGTTCATCCGCCGTTCCGCTGGCAGCGCAGGTATGCGCAGGGGTTCGCCGATCAGGTGGCCGAGCTGGAGGAGCACAGCCCCGTCATCGTCGCGGTGGAGAATATGTTCCCCATGCGCGCGGACACCCTCTTCGGCCGCAAAACCGGGTCGGCGAAGCGGCTGGAGCGCCGCGGCGGTCCCGGTCCCGGCCTGACCGCCTTCAGCCCGTCCTACGATCCGACCGATACCGGATTCCGGCACTACACCCTCGATGTCTCACATACCGCGACCGCGGGCGCCGATCCGTTGGCGCTGGCCGCGCGGATGGGCACCGGCCTCGCGCATCTGCATCTCGCCGACGGCCGCGGTGCGGCGCACGACGAGCATCTGGTGCCGGGTGAGGGCACGCAGCCGTGTGTCGAGCTCTGCGCGGCACTGCTGCGCTCCGGTTTCGCCGGTCACGCGGTCGCCGAGATCAATACCCAGAATGCCCGTACCACCCAGGGCCGCACGGGCATGCTGAGCCGCACGCTGGAGTTCGCCAGAGCCCACCTCAACGCACCCGCTCCGGCCCCGACGCACGCCAATCAGGTGTGAGGCCGCACCGATCTGCGGGCAGAGGGGAATTCCGACCCCGAGTCGCTTCGTTCTACGCTGTACGAACGCCGCGTCCCGCCGACGTGGCCGACCGACGATAGGAGTGACGATGCCGGAGCTGACCGCCGAACTCGAGCAGGCCATCACGACGGACGCACCCTTCAGCCGGGTGTGCACACTGACCGAACTGCTGTCGGCCAACCCGGATACCGGCCGCTACCTGGGCATCATCGATAAAATCTGGACCATCGGGCCGAAGGTGCACGGTGGCACCATGGTCGCGACCAGCGCCGCCGCGGCCACCCGCTGGCTGCGCGCCTCCGATCCGGCCCTGGTGGCCATGGCGCCCATCGCGGCGAGCTCCGATTTCCTCGGTGCACCGGAGCCGGGCGAGGTCGAGTACGAGGTGCACATCCGCAAGGTCGGTCGCCAGATCTGCCTGGTCGATGTGAACCTGATCCAGAGCGGGCGCACGCTGGTACGCACCGCGTTCACCTTCGGTCATCTCGACGATGCCGATCCGATCTACGCGCAGCGGCATGCTGAAATGCCGATCGAACCGCCCGCCGACGCCGTCGGCTACCGGGATTCGTCGATGGGCAAGTTCGTCCATGTGGCGCGCGGCGCCGAACTGTTCATCGACCGCGAGTGGGCCCGATTCCTCGACGGTGCGAAAGGTGAACCGCGCCTGCGTCTTTGGATGCGCCCGTTCGAGGGTGACCAGCATGATCCGGATATCGCCATGTACTTCGCGATCATGTCCGCCGATATGAGCCCGCCGGTCCCGGCGAACCTCGGCCAGACCGGTTGGGCCCCGACCGTTCAGATGACCACCTACCTGCGCCGCCGCCCGGCCCCAGGTTGGCTGCGGATCATCGCGACCAGCCACGAGATCGGCGAGCGCATGTTCGACGAGGACCAGCTGATTCTCGACTCCACCGGCGCGGTCGTCGCGCAGAGCCGTCAATTGGCCCTCGTGCCGCAGCGCTGAACGAGCCTGTTTCGTAAGAGAACGCAACAGCTGGTTTCGTGAGGACATGGGTAACTCGTCGGGTACGCCCAGAAATCGTCCAGCTCCACGACCGCCGGCCCGCGATGCAAAGTTGCGTGGCACCTACGGCCGGCAAAAGGCTCGGGGAGGCGGGCTAGCCTTGAGTCTCATGACGAGAGTTGCGGTGATCGGTGGCGGTCGCATCGGGGAGGCGTTGATCGCCGGATTGCTCGAATCCGGACGGGCGGCGAAGGATCTGGTCGTCGTCGAGACGCATGCCGATCGGGCCGAACTCATCGGCGACCGCTTCGGCGTACGTGTCACCGATTCCATCGCGGACGCGATCGTCGGTGCGGATGTCTTGGTCATCGCGGTCAAGCCGGGGGATGTGGATACGGTCCTGACCCAGCTCGGCAAGGCCGAACTCGACGCCGACCGGGATCAGATCCTGGTGTCGCTGGCGGCGGGTGTGCCGACGGTGCGTTTGGAGAACAAGCTGCCCGCCGGTTTCCCGGTGGTGCGGGTGATGCCGAATACCCCGATGCTGGTCGGCCAGGGCATGAGCGTGCTCGCGGCCGGCCGCTATGCCCGGCCGGAGCAGCTGGCCCAGGTGACCGAGCTGCTCGCCGCGGTCGGCAAGGTGGCGACCGTGACCGAGGCGCAGATGGATGCGGTGACCGCGGTCTCGGGTTCCGGACCCGCGTATTTCTTCCTGGTGGTCGAGGCCATGGTCGATGCCGGTGTCGGGCTCGGCCTGACCCGCGACGTCGCCACCGAACTCGTGGTGCAGACCATGCTCGGCTCGGCCGCCCTGCTCGAGAGCTCCGGGCAGACCGCTGCCGAGCTGCGTGCCGCCGTTACCTCGCCGGCGGGTACGACCGCCGCCGCGGTGCGTGAATTGGAGCGTGGCGGGGTGCGTTCGGCCTTTCTCGAGGCACTGCACGCGGCGAAGCAACGCTCCGCCGAACAGGGCGCCAACGACGGTGCGGGCGGCAGCGCTTCCTGAGGTGTCTCGGGTGGGCGTTGATCAAACACCGTGCGTCTACGGGGTGACCGGTCGGTTCCCTGCGTGTAAACCTGATTTCTCACACCCGTCGCAGTAATCCCACTGGTCCCGCTAAGCTTCAAGGAGCACGTGCGTGTCTGTTCCGCCGGTGGGGAAGCCGGCGGCGCGGACGTGCCGGAGGTCAGTGGTGCGATGATGTCTAACAAGATGTCTGCAAATAGTTCAGGGACGTCGCCAGGAAGTTCCGGACCATCGGGTAGCCGGGCTAATTCCCGGACCCAAGGCGGTTCGGGAACTCCGCCGCAATCGGTGCTCGGCGGAGGTACTCAGTTCCTCACCGTCGCCGAGGTTGCGAATCTCATGCGAGTGTCCAAGATGACGGTCTATCGGCTGGTGCACTCGGGTGAGTTGCCCGCCGTGCGGGTCGGTCGGTCGTTCCGGGTGCATGCCAAGGCGGTGCACGACTATTTGGAGACGTCCTACTTCGACGCTGGATGAGGCGGTTTCATCAGCTTGACGGTGTCCCGGTAGGATGAACCCTCGGTTCGTGTGCGCCTGCCGGCGGCACCGCTTTGTGGTGTCCGGTGCCAGCTGGCGGCGCGGACACTGAATAGGCGTACGTGATTGGCGTGCGCGCCGAGTAGAGAGAACGCGAGGACAACCCTATGGGTTCTGTGATCAAGAAGCGCCGCAAGCGCATGTCGAAGAAGAAGCACCGCAAGCTGCTTCGCCGCACGCGTGTTCAGCGGCGCAAACTCGGCAAGTGAGTCGCTGCGCGTTAGCTGGGAGGCCCGTCACCGATTGGTGGCGGGCTTTTCTTTTTGAAACAGCGAATTTTGAAAGTTGCTCATGTATCGGGTGACTGAAGTCATCGTTAGATCCTGGTTAATACCCTCTGTGCATCGGAGTCGACCGGTTACTCTGATACCGCAGCAAATGGAATTGGGGGGCTGTCACAGTTGGGATCCGGTGCGGTGGGTTCTGAAATACGGGATGGACATACACCCAAGGTGGTGATGGTGACCGGTGCCAGCCGATTCTTCGGCGGCAATGTGGTCGCGCGTTTGGCCCAGGATCAGACCGTCGAACGCATCCTGGCCGTCGACACCATGACCCCGAGTCGTGAACTGCAACGGCGCATGGGCCGCGCCGAATTCGTTCGCGCCGATATTCGAAATCCCTTGATTCGCAAGGTGATCGGCGGCAATGAGGTCGATACCGTCGTGCACGCCGCGATGCTCACGCATCCACCGGCCGGTGGTGGCCGGGCGGTGATGAAGGATCTCAACGTGCTCGGCGCCATGCAGCTGCTCGCGGTCTGTCAGAAATCGCCTTCGGTGCGGCGTGTGGTGGTGCGCTCGACCTCCGCGGTCTACGGATGCAGCGCGAAGGATCCCGCGAAATTCACCGAAGAAATGAGCGCGCGAACCCCACCGAGTGGTTGGTTTGCTCGCGACATGATCGAAATCGAAGGATTCGTCCGCGGACTCGCGCGGCGGCGTCCCGATATCGCCGCTTCGATTTTGCGTTTGGCGCCCATTGTCGGCCCGCGGTTGGCCCGGCGCGGTGTGCAGTATCTGCGTTCACCGGTCGCTCCGACGGTTCTCGGCCGCGATGCCAGGCTGCAGTTGCTGCACGAGGAGGACGCCATCGCCGCGATGGCGCACGCGGCACGGCAGGCGCCCGGCGGCACCTACAACATCGCCGGAGACGGTGCACTGGTGTTGTCGCAGGCGATCCGGCGCGCGGGCCGGATCGAGCTGCCGATCCCATGGTCGGTCTTCCGTACCGCGGGCCGCGCGATCATGGGCCCGATCATGCGGGACTTCACCAGTGAGCAGATCGACTATTTCCACTTCGGCTGTGGCCTCGACACCACCCGTATGCGCACCGAACTCGGTTTCGTCCCGCGCTGGACGACGGTGCAGGCATTCGACGACTTCATTGGGGGCGCAGCGTCGCGGCCCGTCATCGATCCAGCGTGGATCGATGCCGCAGAACATAAACTGCTCGGCCTGCTCGGGGCCGCTACGGGAGCACATACATGAATGACGTGGCGAAAGTCATCCAACTCCACGATCTGAATATCGAAACGCGCCAGCGGAACACGCCGCGGCGCTGGCCGGAGCCGGTGACCGGCGAGGTCACGCCGAGCCAGGTGGTGACGTCGCTGACCGAACGTCTCGCCGCCGCCGAACCCCCGGCGCCGCATTCGGTGTCGGACATGCTGCGCGGCGCCATCGGCAAGCAGATCCACACCACCGCCGATTTCCTGCGCCGTCGGGTCACCGGCGACTATCAGGTCGACGAATTCGGCTTCGACGAGCATCTGCTCGAATCGTTGATCCTGCCCGCGCTGCGCCCGCTCTCGGATTATTGGTTCCGGGTGCAGGTCAACGGGGTCGAGAACATTCCGGAGGCCGGCGGTGCGCTGATCGTCGCCAACCATGCGGGCACCATCCCGCTCGACGGGCTGATGCTGCAACTGGCGATTCACGACCGGCATCCGAAGGAACGCACGCTACGCCTGCTAGCCGCCGATCTCCTCTTCGAGACGCCGGTGCTCGGCGTGCTCGCCCGCAAGGCCGGGCACACCCTGGCCTGCCATCCGGATGCCGAAAGGCTTTTGCGTGCTGGCGAATTGACCGGCGTGTTCCCGGAGGGCTTCAAGGGTGTCGGCAAGCAGTTCACCGACCGCTACAAGCTGCAGCGCTTCGGTCGCGGCGGATTCGTCGCGGCGGCGGTGCGCACCGGCACGCCGATCATTCCGTGCTCGATCGTCGGCTCGGAGGAGATCTATCCGAAGCTGGCCGATATCAAGCCGCTCGCCCGGCTGCTCAATGTGCCGTATTTCCCGGTGACGCCGCTGTTCCCGCATCTGGGTCCGCTCGGTGCGCTGCCACTGCCGTCGAAGTGGTACATCGAATTCGGCGAGCCCATCGCGACCACCGGCTACGAGGCCGAGGACGCGGACGATCCGATGACCATGTTCGAGGTCACCGACCAGGTCCGCGAAACCATTCAGCAGACCCTTTACAAACTACTCACCAAGCGCCGCAACCCGTTCACGGGCTAATGCTCGCGGCGCCGGGTGACCGCCGCGGCGACCGCGCCACCGGCGGCGCCGAGTGCCAGCGCCGTCGGCACGCCGATCTTGGCTGCCTTGCGTCCGGTGCGGAAATCGCGGATCTCCCAGCCGCGATTCTTCGCCACCTCACGTAGGTCCGAATCCGGATTGATCGCCACCGCGGTGCCGACCAGCGACAGCATCGGCACATCGTTGTGGCTGTCGGAGTAGGCCGTACAACGCTTGAGGTTCAAGCCTTCTCGGACCGCCAGAGTGCGCACCGCATGCGCCTTGCCGAGTCCGTGCAGGATGTCGCCGACCAATCGCCCGGTGAACTTTCCGTCGACGCTCTCGGCAACCGTGCCGAGCGCGCCGGTGAGCCCGAGCCGCTTCGCGATCACCTGTGCCAGCTCGACCGGCGTCGCGGTCACCAGCCATACCTGCTGGCCGGCGTCCAGGTGCATCTGCGCCAAAGCCCTTGTGCCGGGCCAGATCTTGTCGGCGATGATCTCGTCGTAGATCTCCTCGCCGAGGGCGGCCAGTTCGGCGGTCGGGCGGCCCGCGATGAATGCCAGCGCCTTCTCCCGGCCCGCGGCCATATCGGTGCTGTTCTCCTTACCGGTGACCCGGAACTTCACCTGCTTCCAGGCGACGTCCACCAGATCGGAGGTCTTGAAGTATTTGCGCGCGGCCAAGCCGCGGGCGAAATGCACGATCGACGCACCCTGCACCATGGTGTTGTCGACATCGAAGAATGCGGCCGCGGTCAGGTCTCGCGGCACCTCGGGCCCGATGGCCTCGATATCGGCTTCGGCGAGTTCGGCATCGTGCAGCGACAGCGCCGCCTCGGCACTGGCCTCACCGGCCAGATTGGCCCGCAGCTCTTCCTCGCTCGGGCCGAAGGGGCTGCGAGAGATGCGCGCGAGCTGGTCCTGCAGACCCTGGCCGAGCCGACCCTGATTCCACCGCACCGGAAACTCACCGAATCGTCCCGCGATGAAACCTGCCCTTGCCACCTTCGATCGTTCCGGCACCAGTACCTCCGCCCGTCGCGCGAACCACAACCACATTAGCTGGCCGCGGTGACAGTTAAGGCACTACCGCGCGCTCCGATCGGGGCGTGGCGAGGGGATTTAATATCGGCCATGACCAATCCCACACATTCGGTGACGCTGCTGACGAGATCGGGCTGCGGGCTCTGCGTCACCGCGTTCGAGCAACTCCGGGCGATCTGCGCCGATTTCGACATCGAGCCGTCGACCGTCGACGTCGACGAAGCCGCCGGAACCGACCCTGGCCTGCGCGCGGAGTACGGCGACCGGCTTCCCGTCGTGCTTTTGGACGGCCGTGAGCACAGCTATTTCGATGTCGACGAGCCCCGATTGCGGGCCGACTTGACTCGCTGAGCGATTGCTGATCCGGCCCGATTCCGCCGCGCTGCTGGTCGCGGCGGAAAATGAGGCCAAATTCACCGACTTTGTGAAGGGGTGCACAAGCGGTTACGGTGGTGGCACGTGACCCGCTCGCCGAGGCTGCGGATCCACCGCGTAATGAACCCAGCATTCCGAATACTTCGACCATGGCACCGGACCGCCCCGGGCACGAGGTCGAACGACGAACCGGACCTCGCCGGAGGCCGGAACGAGGAGCCGACGACGTGACAGAGCAGCATGAGGCGCCGAGTGGCGTCTCCGGCAGGGCTCTGCAGAAGGACATCCCCCAAGCCACCGTGGCGCGGCTGGCCACCTATCTCCGGGTCCTGGCCATGTTGGCCGACGACGGTGTTGCCATCGTATCGAGTGAGGAACTGGCTGTCGCGGCGGGTGTCAATTCGGCCAAGTTGCGCAAGGACCTTTCCTTCCTCGGCCCCAACGGCGTTCGGGGTGTCGGCTATGACGTCGCCAAGTTGCGCACCAGGATCGAGGATGTGCTCGGGCTCTCACAGGGACATCGGGTGGTACTGGTCGGCGCCGGAAATCTGGGCCGGGCCCTGGTGGGCTACGGCGGGTTCCGGCGGCGCGGCTTCACCGTGGTCGGCATGTTCGACAGCCATCCCGAGGTGATCGGCCGGTCGGTCGCCGGTCTGGTGGTGCGCGATGTCGCGGATCTGGCCCCGGCCATCGACGCCTTGAAGCCCACCATCGCGGTGATCACTGTGCCCGACGACGCGGCACAAGACGTTTGCGATCTGCTGGTCGCCTCCGGGCTGCAGTCGATTCTGAGCTTTGCTCCGTGTGAGCTGACCGCACCGGAGACGGTGGAGGTGCGCCGGGTCGATCTGGCGGTCGAGTTGCAGATGCTGTCGTTCGAGACCGCACGCAATGCGCCGCCGCTGCCCGAGGTCGCGCACGCCGTTTCCGGTCGCATCGCCCACCGCGCGCCCGCGCACGCTGCTGCCGCACATCCGGCGCTCAAGCACTCGACATCCTCGCATTCGGCAACGGAGCCATCCAGCAAGGGATCGGTGGTCACACCATGAGTGAGCGCAGCGAACGAATCATGTGCCAGCGCGGTATGCGCATGACGCAGCCGAGCGCCGGCGAGGCGGAGTCATGAGCATTCTTCTAGTCGGGATTTCGCATCGCAGCGCGCCCGTCTCGATTCTGGAGAAGGTCGCGATCACCGACGCGGACCGGCCGAAACTGATCGATCGAATGCTCACCTCCAGCCATGTGTCAGAGGCGATGATCGTCTCCACCTGCAACCGCGTCGAGGTCTACGCCGTGGTGGATGCCTTCCACGGCGGCCTCGCCGAAGTCGGCGATTTGCTGACCAAACATTCCGGCCTCCCGCTGCCGGATCTGACCAAACACGCTTACGTCCGCTACAGCGAGGCCGCGGCTGAACACCTGTTCGCGGTGGCCAGCGGCCTGGATTCGATGGTGATCGGCGAGCAGCAGGTGCTCAGCCAGATCCGCGGCGCCTACGCTTCCGCCGACGCTCAGCAGGCGGTCGGACGGACCCTGCACGAACTCGCGCAGCACGCGCTGCGCGTCGGCAAGCGGGTGCATTCGGAGACCGGTATCGACCGGGCCGGTGCGTCGGTGGTTTCGGTGGCGCTGGATCGGGCGCAGCATGTGCTCGGCCCGCTCGCCGGGCAGACCGCCGTGGTGCTGGGCGCCGGGGCGATGGGCGGGCTCGCGGTCGCGCATCTGTCGCGGGCGGGCATCGGCCGCATCATCGTGGTGAATCGCACGTCGGCCCGGGCCAAGCGGCTCGCCGCGACCGCGCGCAGTCACGGTGTCGAGGCTCATTCGATGGAACTGTCGCGCCTGACCGAGGCGATGGCGGCCGCGGATGTCGTCATCACCTGCACCGGCGCGGTCGGCGCGGTGGTGACACTGGCCGATACCCATCGGGCACTCGCCGAACGCGAGCGCGCCAGCCAGGTGGAACGGCCGTTGGTGTTCTGTGATCTCGGTCTGCCGCGCGATGTCGAACACGCTGTAGCCGGACTGCCCGGTGTCACCGTCATCGATATCGAGACACTGCAGCGCGATCCGGCGGCCGGTGCGGCCGCCGACGATACCGCCGCCGCCCGCTCGATCGTCGCCGACGAACTCGCGAAATACCTTGCGGGCCAGCGCATGGCGGAGGTCACCCCGACCGTTGCCGCATTGCGGCAGCGCGCGGCCGAGGTGGTCGAGGCCGAATTGCTGCGGCTGGATTCCCGGCTGCCCGGACTGGCCGATCCGGAACGTGACGAGGTGGCGCGCACCGTGCGTCGCGTGGTGGACAAGTTGCTCCACGCGCCGACGGTGCGAGTCAAACAGTTGGCCTCCACCCCGGGCGGCGATACCTACGCCGAGGCGCTGCGAGAGCTGTTCGAGCTCAAACCCGGTGCGGCGCAAGCGGTCGCGGCTCCGATGGAGCTCAGTTCGATCAGCGACGAGCATACGGCGATCCGCTTCCTCGGCGATGTTTCGGTCCATCCGGAAGTGATCGTCGGCGGCAGCGAGATCGCACTGGCCGACGACTTCACCGCCGGACACCGCGGCGAAGAACAGGGGCAGACGGCATGACAGTTGTGCAGGAAGAGGCAAACGTGACCGCAGGCAGCATTCGCGTGCCGTGGCGGATCGGCACCAGAGGCAGTTTGCTCGCCCTCACGCAGGCGGGCACCATCCGCGACAACCTGATCGCGGCCGGACACGATGCGGAGCTGGTGGTCGTCAAGACCCCGGGCGATCTGTCCTCGGATCCGGTGCAGCAGATCGGTGTCGGCGTCTTCACCTCGGCACTGCGCGACGAACTCGCCGCCGGGAATATCGATATCGCGGTGCACTCGTACAAAGACCTGCCGACCGCACAGGATCCGCGTTTCACCATCGCCGCCATCCCGCCCCGCGAGGATCCGCGCGACGCACTGGTGGCGCGCGACGGTCTGGTGCTCGGTGAACTTCCGGCCGGTGCCAAGGTCGGCACCTCAGCACCGCGCCGCGCGGCCCAGTTGCGTGCTCTCGGACTCGGCCTGGACATCGTGCCGCTGCGTGGCAATCTCGATACCCGGCTGCGCAAGGTCAGCGAGGGGGAGTTGGACGCGGTCGTGGTGGCCAGGGCCGGACTGGCCAGAATCGGCCGGCTCGACGTCGTCACCGAGGCGCTGGAGCCGGTGCAGATGTTGCCCGCGCCCGCACAGGGTGCGTTGGCGGTCGAATGCCGCAGTGATGACAGCGAACTCATCGAGGCGCTGACCGAACTCGACGACGCATCGACCCGCGCGTCCGTCGTTGCCGAACGGTCGCTGCTGGCCGAACTCGAGGCCGGTTGCACCGTGCCGATCGGCGCGATCGCCGAGGTCGTCGAATCGCTCGACGATGACGGCAGAATTGTCGATGAACTCTCGCTGCGCGGTTGCGCGGCGGCCGTCGACGGCTCCGATGTATTGCGAGCCTCCGTGGTCGGCGCTCCTGAGCGCGCTGCGGAGCTCGGCCGCGAGTTGGCCCGGGAACTGCTCGACTTGGGCGCTCGTGAGTTGCTCAGCACGCCGGAAGCAGCGGTTAACCCGCCCACTGACTTTTACAATTCCAGCCCAATGGAGAACAGCCAATGAGCGAGCGCAGCGAGCGAATCAACAGCACAGCGCCTTCGGGCATGTCCGTGCCGAGCGCTAGCGAGGTGCGGGCCATGAGCGAGCGAATCAACTACACAGCGCCCCCGGCGATGGCCGTGCCGAGCGCTAGCGAGGTACGGGCATGAGCCGAGCACACAAGAAGCATCCAGGACGGATCCTGTTTGTCGGGTCGGGGCCCGGCGACGCGGCACTGCTGACAGTGCGTGCGCGCGAGGTGCTGGGGCGGGCGACATTGGCATTCACTGATCCCGATGTCGACAAGGGTGTGCTCGCCCTGATCGGTATCGCGGTCGAGCCGGGCGAGGACGGTGAAAGCCCGGTCGACGTGCGGCCCGCGCTCGGCGATCCCGCCGAGGTGGCCAAGACACTGATCGCCGAGGCCCGCGGTGGCCACGACGTGGTCCGGGTGGTCGCGGGTGATCCGCTGACGACCGACTCGGTGATCGCTGAGGTCAATGCGGTGACGCGCTCGCATATGGTCTTCGAGGTGCTGCCGGGGCTGCCCAATGGTTCCGCGGTGCCGAGTTTCGCCGGTATCGCGCTCGGCTCCGGGCACACCGAGGCCGATGTGCGCGGTGAGGTCGACTGGGCCGCACTGGCCGCCGCGCCCGGCCCGCTGGTGTTGTCGGCGACCTCGGGTCATCTGGCCGAAACCGCGAGCGCGCTGGTCGAACACGGTATGGCGCCGCAGACCCCGGTCGCGGTGACGGTGCGCGGCACCACCCGCCAGCAGCGCACCATCGAGGCCACCCTGGCCACGCTCAACAGTGCGGCCTCCGAATTGGTCGGCCCGCTGGTGGTGACCATCGGCAAGGTGGTCGCGCAGCGGTCGAAGATGTCGTGGTGGGAGTCGCGGGCGCTGTACGGCTGGACCGTGCTGGTGCCGCGCACCAAGGATCAGGCCGCCGAGATGAGCGAGCGACTGGTCACCCACGGCGCCATCCCGATGGAGGTGCCGACCATCGCGGTCGAGCCGCCGCGCAGTCCGGCGCAGATGGAGCGCGCGGTCAAGGGGCTGGTCGACGGCCGCTACCAGTGGGTGGTATTCACCTCCACCAATGCGGTGCGCGCGGTGTGGGAGAAGTTCGCCGAGTTCGGTTTGGACGCCCGGGCCTTCTCCGGTGTGAAGATCGCCTGCGTGGGCGAGGCCACCGCGGACAAAGTGCGCTCGTTCGGCATCAACCCGGAGCTGGTGCCGAGTGGCGAACAGTCCTCCGAGGGGCTGCTCGCCGACTTCCCGCCCTACGACGACGTTTTCGATCCGGTGAACCGAGTGCTGTTGCCGCGCGCGGACATTGCCACCGAAACCCTGGCCGAGGGTCTGCGCGACCGCGGCTGGGAAATCGATGACGTGACGGCCTACCGCACGGTGCGCGCCTCGCCACCGCCGGCCGAGACCCGCGAGATGATCAAGACCGGCGGCTTCGACGCGGTGCTGTTCACCTCGTCCTCCACGGTCCGCAATCTGGTCGGTATCGCGGGTAAGCCGCACGCGCGCACCATCGTTGCGTGCATCGGCCCGAAGACCGCCGAGACGGCCATCGAATTCGGTCTGCGCGTGGATGTGCAGCCGGAGGTCGCCCAGGTCGGTCCGCTGGTGGAGGCGCTGGCCGAGCATGCGGCCCGCCTGCGCGCCGAGGGCCTGCTGCCCCCGCCGCGCAAGAAGAGCCGCCGCAGCCGCTAGATATCCGTTGGCCTACCCGGTTGTGCGACGAGAGTGCAGGCTGTTTCGAGCGACCTGCAAGCAGTCGCTAGCGCCGACTCTCTCGCCGCACCACCGGAGCCGCCGCAACCGTCGAGCTCCGTTGATCAGCGGCTGTAGCGCATCAGGGTCCGCACCAAACGGCAGGTGGTGTCGGACGGCGGGCGGATATCGATGAGTTCGGCTGTGCGCCGGATCCTTTCGTTGCTGGCTTGGCTCGGCAGATAGATCCCGGAGTCCAGCAGGGCGATGGTCAGGCGCATCGCCTTGAGTCGCCGATTGTGTGAGATGTACCACTTGCGCGGCCGCCCGGCGGGTAGCGGCCGCCTCTGCAGCGGAACATAGGGCCGAACTGTGTTGTTTCGAGCGACCTGCAAGCAATCGCTAGCGGCGATCTTCGACTTCGGTGCGGTCTTGGGCACGGTGGCGTCCTCCCGTCGCGATCGGGAACCCGGAGCGATTCCCTCGAACACGCCTTCGATTTTACTCCTCCCCACCGACAAAAACGCCCGCTCACAAGGGCTTTCGGGTCCGTGCGTTCAGAGTTCGCCGAGGAGTTCGAGCGCTTGGGGGTGGCGCAGGATCGCGGCGCGCCCGAGCCAGTAGCGGGCGTCCTTGTGCGCCTGGACTTCTGCCGCGGGATTGTCCGTCTGCACAGGCTGCTCTCGCAGGAATCGCCCTAGCTGGAACTTCGAATCGGCATCGCCTGTGCCATGGCCGGTCCGCTGCCTCGAGCGGCGGCGCGGCGGAACCACTGCTCGGCCTCCGCCGTCTCACCAGCCTCGGATAACCGCTGCGCCAACTGCACGATCACGCCCGGATCCCCGCCACGCGCCAGTCTTCGCAGACCGGCCCAATCGGTGCGTCGCTGCGGCGGCGTCGCGAACTCTGTCATCGCGTACTCCTGGAACAAGACCGGCCACTCCCCACCATCATCCGCCCCTCGCACCGCACCCTTCGAGCGCCGGTAAATCCCCGGCGACCGCCGGGTGGCCCGCAGTGTCGCGCAGCGGGCTTATCGAATCCTCGAGACATCCTCAACCGGGCTGACGGGCCCCTGATCCATTGGCGTACCCGCCGCTTGCGACTCGTATTCGGGCCGGGCGTATCGTGCGGTTATGACCGGATTGGACCGCCCGCGGCGGTTGCGCCGTACCCCCGCCCTGCGTCGTCTCGTGGCCGAAACAACTCTCGAGCCACGGCAATTGGTGCTGCCGATGTTCGTCGCCGACGGACTGGACGAGCCGCGCGAGATCGGCTCCATGCCGGGCGTGCTGCAGCATTCGATGGATTCGCTGCGCAAGGCGGCGGTCGAGGCGGTCACCGCGGGTGTGGGCGGGCTCATGCTCTTCGGTGTGCCGCGGCCCGAGGACAAGGACGCCACCGGCAGCAAGGCCAGCGATCCCGACGGCATTCTCAACCGCGGGCTGCGCGCGCTCGCCGACGAGGTCGGCGATTCGACGGTGGTCATGGCAGATACCTGTCTCGACGAATTCACCGATCACGGGCACTGCGGCGTGCTGTCCGCGGACGGCGCCGTCGATAACGACGCCACCCTGCACCGCTACGTGGAGATGGCGCTCGCGCAGGCCGAAGCCGGTGCGGATCTGCTCGGTACCAGCGGCATGATGGACGGTCAGGTCGGCGCGATCCGGCGCGGCCTGGACGCGGTCGGGCGCACCGATACCGGCATCCTCGCCTACGCGGCGAAGTACGCCTCGGCGTTCTACGGTCCGTTCCGCGAGGCGGTCGCCTCCTCGCTGGAAGGGGATCGGCGCAGTTACCAGCAGGATCCGGCGAACCGTCGCGAGGCGATCCGGGAACTGCAACTGGATCTGGCCGAGGGCGCGGACATCGTGATGGTCAAGCCCGCCATGTCCTATCTGGACATCCTGCGCGATGTCGCCGACCAATCCACGGTGCCGGTGGCCGCGTATCAGATCTCGGGCGAATACGCGATGATCACCGCCGCCGCCCAGCGCGGCTGGATCGACCGCCGCGGCGCCATCCTGGAATCGCTGATCGGCATCCGCCGCGCCGGCGCGGATATGGTGCTCACGTACTGGGCGACCGAGGCCGCGCACTGGCTGTCGTGACGAATCCGCCCAGACCCGAGGCGCCGGGTTCGGAGTCCGGCAGTCCGAAGTCGTCCGAGTCGGAATCGGTGAGCCCGGAGTCGCCCACATCGCAATCATCCGCCGAGCCGGGTTCGGATTCGCCGGACCGTGAGTCGGGCGGGACGGCCTCGCTTGGTTCGAATCCGCAAGGGTCGGATACGCCGGGACCGGACCCAGCATCACTGCCGGAGGGTGCATCTCCAACCGAGGCGTATCTGCCTGGACCGCAGGGCACTGAGTCGACCGGGGCGTGGCCACAGGGGGCCGAGAAGCCCGAGACGGCTGATTCGAATCCGCACGGCCCAACTCCGGTGGGAGCGTATGCGGACGGCTCGACTCCGGCGGATGCGCATGTGCACGGCTCGAGTCCCGCGGGAGCGCATGTGCACGGCTCGAGTCCCGCGGGAGCGCATACTCACGGCCCGAGTCCGGCGGCAGCGCATCCACCCGGACAGTATCCGCAGGGTGCGATTCCGCCGGGGCCGTATCCACCGATGCCGTATCCACCAGGGATGTATCCACCGATGACGCACCCGGGCGGGCCTGTTGCAGGGCCGCCGCGGCCGGAACCGCCGGAGGACATTCGGACGGCGCGGCAATTGTGGTGGGGTGTAATCGGATTCGGAATTCTGCAGATGGTCGGGTCGGTTGTCGCGGCGATTCAGCAGCGCAAGGATTTCGCGCAGAAGATGTTCGACCAAGTGCACGTCAGCGATCCGAATTTCACGATGGCCAATGCGGAGCTGATGGTCTCGCTGGCCTTCGTGGTCGCTGTGGTGATCGGGTTGGCGCTGGCCGCATTCGCCTTGCTGTTCGTGCACCAGTTCGTGCGCGGAAAGCTATGGGCACGGACGCTTTTGACTGCTGTGGGCGTCTGGTTGGTGCTGGTCGCGGTCGGCACGCTGTTCGCGCTGGAAGCGGTGACCGGAGCGGCCTCGCTGGTGGCGGGTGCGGCGGCGATCGTGCAGGGCGTGCTGGCGGCGGGTGCGGTGTATCTGAGTCACCGTCCGGACTCGACCGCGTACTTCCAGATGAATCGCAGGTGAACGAAGGCTGGAGCCGTCCGCGAGTTTGTCAAGAAATCGGCAGCATGTATCGTGAGGGTTGTCACAGAGGACATGGGAACCGGAAGTCATTTGTTACACGTTGTCTTACGTTTTGTAAGTACGTCGACCAGATGGCTCCGGGAGATCGGAGGCATCGATGCGAGTGGTGATCCAACAACCGCAGAGCATTCGACGAGATCTGCTTGTACTGAGCCTGCTGGTCCTGTTCGCGTTGGTCACCGTCGCGCTGCTGATCCTGCCCGGCGCGGTCGGCTGATCCGGGACCGGATGTCGATTCCCGCCGCCGTGCTCCGCACGTGGAGCATAGTGTGACGGATTCCGCGGATGGCGCGACCATCCTGTTCGCCGAACCGGGCGCGCGCTGGCGTTCGGTGGCATACGGGCCGTTGCTATGTCTGATCGTGTTGATTCTGGAATTGGTGACCGCTGATCAGGTGCACTGGTTCGCCCTGATTTTCTGTGCCGCGCTGATCGCGGGTTTCGTTGTGCTGCAGGTGATCGCGGGGCAGCGGCATGTGAGCGTCGAGCTGACCCCCGACACCCTGCGCGAGGGCACCGAGACCCTGCCACTGGCGTCCATCGCTGCGGTGCTGCCCGAGCGGGACGAGGACTCCTGGGATGATGAGGATTGGGAATCGGCGCGCTCGCTCGGCGAATTGAGCGGGGTGCCACGCCGGCGCAAGGGCATCGGGCTGCGGCTCGCCGGTGGTGAACTGGTGCAGGCATGGGCGAAGGATCACCGCGGACTGCGGGCCGCGCTCACCGAAGCGCTCGGCAGGACCGATGCCGACCTGCCCACGCGGACCGAGGAAACCGAAGACAGCGAGAAAGGAGCGGATCGTTGACGCGCTTGATTGCGCTCGGTGACCGGATGCTTGCGGCATTGGTGGAGTTGACGCTCGCGCTCGGGTGCGCGGTTCTCGCGGCGGTGAGTTGGCGCAACGGGCTGATCACCACCACCTTCGCGCCGTCGGGTGACGTGCCCGGCTTCGATTCCACCCGCTACCGCGCTCCGTGGTTGGTGCTCGCCGCTTTCCTGGTCATGGTGGCCGGCGTGCTCGCGATCGATGCCGTCGCGCGCACGGTGCGTGCCGCGCGTTCGCGCTGAACCAGGGCAATCACCGGCGATCCGGATCGCCGCACCAGTTTGTTCGCGAATTTCGCGGGAACATCGCAGGCATGATGCCGACAATCCCATCGTTTTCGCTGCTGAATCTGCTGCCCGTCCCGTTGGCCTGTCTGCTGACAACCGGTTTCGCCTTGTTCTGCGTCGGCATCACCGCGTAGCGCCGTATCCCGCTCGGGCGCAACGGCCGATCCGAGAGTGCCCTGGCGCATCGGCCGCGACTGCACTACCGTGCAAGTGCCGCGCCGCGAGGTGCAACGGTCGGCATTCAGTGAAAACTGTTGTGGCCGTTATGCTTTCGGCCGGAATCCGAATTGTGTCGACTGGGAGAAATGCTTGTGATTCGTTTTGCCGGGAAAGTGTGCGCGGCGGTCGTCGTGGCGGCCGCGATCGGTGCGGCGCCCGCATGGGCCGCGCCGGGACTGCCGCTGGAGCCCGCCGCCCAGACCGAGGTGTCCCAGCCCGCGCCGATCTTCGTGCCCGATTCGGGTTCGGCCGGTGTGTACAACAACTTCATGTGCCAGCTGCACACCATCTCGGCCTCGGCGCCGTGCATGTACACCTGAGTTCGCCCACCCCCGCCGGCTGCGGTCCCTCTAGTCCCAACTCTGATAGATGTCGAGCGTGCGGCCGTCCCTGGTGCCCGGCGCGTTGAGGTACACGGTGACGGTGCCGTCCGGATGCCTGGCCGCCTCCATGATGACCTGGCGCAATGAGGCGTGCACTCCGCCGTTCTCGTCGCGGTAGATCTCGGTGTCACTCTTCAGTCCGGCGCCGATCCGGTTGAGCGGCACCACCATGGTGACCAATGCCGGTAGTGGTCCGTCGCCGAGGGCCGCGGTCTCCGCGTGATCCAGATGCAGCCCGATCCGGTCGGGCTGGCTGACCGGATCCGCGGCGGCTGCGGTCCCGGTGCCGAAGGTGACGGCGGCGGCGAGCGCGGCGAAGATCGTGGCGCTGATGACGGCGAACCGCATTGGACCCTCCCGATAGGTTAGATGGTGCGACGACCCACCGAGATTACGCATCGGTAATCGGTCGGCGACCGATATCGGCCGCAACCATGATCGGCGTGTTGCGCCGAACAGACTGCGGTGCGTGCGGTCTGCGTCACTCGACTACACCCTGTCGTCGACTCGTTCCAATCGGGCTGAGACACTGGACGTCGTGAGTTCTTCTCCGCGCGTGACCAGGGCATCGGTGCCGGTCTCGGCTCAGCTCTTCGACCGGGCCGCTTCGGTGATTCCGGGTGGTGTGAATTCGCCGGTGCGGGCCTTCAAGTCCGTCGGTGGCACACCGCGATTCATCGCATCGGCCAAGGGCTGCACACTCATAGATGTCGACGGCAACGAGTATGTCGACCTGGTGTGTTCCTGGGGTCCGATGATTCTCGGCCACGCGCACCCCGAGGTGGTCGAGGCGGTGCAGCGCGCGGCCGTCGGCGGACTGTCCTTCGGCGCGCCGACCGAGGCCGAGATCGAACTCGCCGAGCTGATCGCCGAGCGGGTGGCGCCGGTGGACCGGGTCCGCCTGGTCAATTCCGGCACCGAGGCCACCATGAGCGCGGTCCGGCTGGCTCGCGGCTACACCGGTCGCGCCAAGATCATCAAATTTTCGGGTTGCTACCACGGCCATGTGGACGCGCTGCTCGCCGACGCCGGATCCGGCGTCGCGACCCTCGGCCTGCCCACCTCGCCCGGTGTCACCGGCGCGCAGGCGGGCGACACCATCGTGCTGCCGTACAACGACATCGAGGCCGTTGCCGCGGCGTTCGCCGCGCATCCGGGTGAAATCGCGTGTGTGATCACCGAGGCGGCCGCGGGCAATATGGGTGCGGTCGCACCGCTGCCCGGTTTCAACGAGGGCCTGCGCAAGCTGACCGCCGACGACGGCGCGCTGCTGATCATGGACGAGGTGATGACCGGATTCCGGGTGAGCCGGTCCGGCTGGTTCGGCCGCGACGGTGTCGCCGGTGACCTTTACACCTTCGGCAAGGTGATGAGCGGTGGGCTGCCTGCCGCCGCGTTCGGCGGTCGCGCCGAGATCATGAATCACCTTGCGCCGCTTGGCCCGGTGTATCAGGCGGGCACCCTTTCCGGGAACCCGGTCGCTGTCGCCGCTGGCCTCGCCTCGCTCCGTGCGGCCGATGACGCGGTGTACGCCGCACTCGATCGCAATGCCGAGCGGCTGGGCGGCTTGTTCACCGAAGCGCTCGGTGCCGTGGGGGTAGAGCATCAGGTCCAGTTCGCGGGCAATATGGTGAGCGTGTTCTTCGCCGACCGTCCGGTCACCGACTACGCCGCCGCTAAAGCCAGCCAGACCTGGCGTTTCCCCGCTTTCTTCCACGCACTGCTCAACGGCGGTGTGTACGCGCCGCCGAGCGCGTTCGAAGCATGGTTCGTCTCCGCGGCGCTCGACGAGGACGCATTCGACCGTATCGCCGCCGCCCTGCCCGCCGCCGCACATGCGGCCGCGGCCGCCACCCCCGAAGGATCCCGCGCGTGAGTTCCGACCAGCCAGATTCAGAAAAGCGCGAACTACCCGATACCCCTGTCGACGGCGCGGAAACGGCCGCCCTCGCCGACGAGTCCGATGCCGCTGCGCCGGTCGACGCGGTCGAGGACGACACCGTCGAGACCATCGTGCATGTGCTGCGGCACGGCGAGGTGCACAACCCGAAGGGCATTCTCTACGGTCGCCTGCCCGGGTTCAGCCTCTCGGTGACCGGCCGGTCACAGGCCGGTGCGGTGGCGCGGTCGCTGGCCGACCACGACATCGCCGTGGTGATCGCCTCGCCACTGCAGCGCGCGCAGGAGACCGCCGAGCCGATCGCGCGTCAGCACGGGCTGCTCGTGCGCACCGACGAGAACCTGATCGAGGCCGGTAATACCTTCGAGGGTCTGCGGGTTTCGGTCGGCGACGGTGCGCTGCGCAAGCCCAGGCACTGGTGGAAGCTGCGCGATCCGTTCACCCCGTCCTGGGGCGAGTCATATCTGCAGATCGCGCACCGCATGCTGGCCGCGGTCAATAAGGCCAGGGTCGAGGCGGCCGGACACGAGGCGGTGCTGGTCTCGCATCAGCTGCCGGTCTGGACGCTGCGGCGGTTCCTGCAGGGCCAGCGGCTCTGGCACGATCCGCGGCATCGGCAATGCTCGCTCGCCTCGCTGACCTCGCTGGTCTACCAGGGCGACACCCTCGTCGACATCGTCTACTCCGAGCCCGCAGGCGGTTCGGATCCCACGGTGCACGGCGCATGAGAACTTCTTCCCGGCCGTCGGCCCGGCGTTTCACGTCGGTCCTGCTCGCGTGCGTGGCCCTGGTGGCCGCGCTCGCGGGTTGTTCGACCGGGAAGGATGCGGTGGCCTCCGGCGGTACGTTCGAATTCGTCTCGCCCGGTGGCAAAACCGATATTTTCTACGATCCGCCCGCCGCGCGTGGCACCATCGGCAAGCTCGCCGGGCCGGATCTGATGACCTCGGGCAAGACCACTTCGGTCGCCGACTTCCCGGACAAGGTGGTCGTGCTCAATCTGTGGGGGCAGTGGTGCGGGCCGTGCCGTGCCGAGGCGCCCGCGCTCGAAAGGGTCTACGAGGCAACCAAGGACAGGGGCGTCGTCTTTCTCGGCATCAATGTCCGTGATTTTCAGCAGGACAAGGCACAGGACTTCGTCGTCGACAACAAGGTCGGTTATCCGTCCGTCTACGACCCGTCCATGCGCACCCTGCTCGCGCTCGGCGGCAACTTCCCGACCAGTGTCATTCCCACCACGCTGGTGCTGGATCGGCAACATCGGGTCGCCGCTGTCTTCCTCCGCTCGCTCTTGGCGGAAGACCTCCAACCAGTTGTCGAACGCATTGCCGCGGAAGGTTCGCAGTGACCCCGCCCAAGCCGTTCGGCCCATGTCGTAATTACGTCCCGCTCGATAGCGAGCGGTAGGAAAGGTGCAATCGTGAATCGCGATCGCCGTACTCGTAGCCCGCGTGCCTGTCGCCCGCGGCAGGCCGCCCGTCTCGTTCGCGGTGTCTGGACGGTCGATGACCGGTGGGTCGGCGTTGCCGCCGTGCCACGCAGCGCCGCAGCCGATTCCATGATGGACTTCGCGCCGGAGGCCGCGCCGGTGCCTGAACGAGCTGATCGACCCCCCGTGGAGACCGACTGATGGTGCTTGCCGCAGTAGGTGATTCGTTCCAGCAGACGGCGGCGACGGGGCCGCTGTTATTGGCGCTCGGCGCATGCGTACTGGCCGGACTGGTCTCGTTCGCCTCGCCGTGTGTGGTGCCGCTGGTGCCGGGTTACCTGTCCTATCTGGCCGGGCTGGTCGGCGCCGAGGCGCCGCCCGCCACCGCAACGCAGGCCAAAAGCCTTGGCGGCAAAGCGGTTTCGGTCGATCGGGCTGCGGCACGTACGGGTCGGATCCGAGTGGCCGGTGCGGCCGGGTTGTTCGTCGCGGGCTTCACCGTGGTGTTCGTGCTCGCCACCGCAACGGTTTTCGGCGTCATCCAGACCCTGAACGTGAATCGTGAACTGCTGCAACGGGTCGGCGGTGTGGTCACCATCCTGATGGGTCTGGTGTTCATCGGCTTGGTCCCCGCGTTGCAGCGCGATACGCGGATAGAGCCGCGCAGGCTCACCAGTATTCTGGGCGCTCCGCTGCTCGGTGCGGTCTTCGCGCTGGGTTGGACGCCGTGCCTCGGGCCGACGCTGTCCGGGGTGATGGCGGTTTCGGCCGGGACCGAGGGCACGACGGCCGTGCGCGGCGTCGCGCTGATCGTCGCCTATTGCCTCGGCCTCGGACTGCCGTTCGTGGTCCTGGCCTTCGGGTCGGCGAGTGCGTTGCGTGGGGTCGGTTGGCTGCGGCGCAATTCGCGCACCATTCAGATCATCGGGGGCATATTGCTCGTCGCGGTCGGGATCGCGCTGGTCACGGGGGCGTGGGACCAGTTCGTCGCCTGGGTGCGCGACGGGTTCGTTTCCGAGGTGACGCTGCCGATATGACCGTGATCGACAGACCCGAGGCGCCGGTGACGCCGCCGCGCCAGTCGCTACCGGGTCGCGCGTGGGCGCTCGTGCGCAATGCCTGGCGTGGGCTCACCAGTATGCGCACCGCGCTGGTATTGCTGTTTCTGCTGGCCCTTGGCGCGATTCCGGGTGCACTGCTGCCGCAGCGAAATCTCAACGAGGGCAAGGTCGACCAGTACATCGCCGACCGCCCGACGCTCGGACCGTGGATGGACCGGTTCCAGCTGTTCGACGTGTTCTCCAGCTTCTGGTTCACGGCAATCTATGCGCTGCTGTTCATTTCGCTCGTCGGCTGCATTCTGCCGCGCTGCCTGGATCACTATCGCGCACTGCGCACGCCGCCGGTCCGGGTGCCGCGCAACCTGTCGCGGCTGCCGCACCATTACTCCGAGACGATCGATGGCACGCCGGACGCCGTGCTCGATCACGCTCGAAAAGAGTTGCGCGGCTGGCGGACCGAGGTGCGCGACGGTACTCGCGAAGGCGAGATCACCCTCTCCGCGGAGAAGGGGTACACCCGCGAACTCGGCAATCTCGTCTTCCACCTGGCCCTGGTCGGGCTGCTCGTCGCGATCGCGGTCGGCAAGCTGTTCGGTTACGAGGGCAGCGTGATCGTCATCGCGAACAACGGGCCCGGCTTCTGCACCACCTCGCCCGCGGTCTTCGACTCGTTCAAGGCGGGCAATATCAACGACGGCACCGGTATGGCGCCCTTGTGCGTGCGGGTCAAGGACTTCAAGGCCGATTACCTGCAGAACGGTCAGGCCGAGATGTTCACCTCGCATATCGAATATCAGGCCGGCGGCGATCTGCAGAGCGATACCTGGCGCGATGCGCAGATCCAGGTGAACCATCCGCTGCGCGTCTCGGGGGACCGGTTGTATCTGCAGGGCCACGGTTACGCGCCGACGTTCACGGTGACATTCCCGAACGGCCAGACCCGAACCGAGACCATCCAGTGGCGGCCCGACAATGCGCAGACCTTCCTGTCCAGCGGTGTGCTGCGGATCGATCCGCCCGGCGGCATGTACGCGACCGACGAGGAGCGCCGCAAGAACCAGATCGCCATCGAGGGTGTGTTCGCGCCGACCGCGCTGCTGCACGGCAGCCTGCTCACCTCCTCGTTCCCGACCATGAACGATCCGGCCGTCGCGGTGGACATCTATCGCGGCGATACCGGTCTCGATACCGGTAAGCCGCAGTCGCTGTTCGCACTGGATCCCGAGCAGGTCAAGCAGGGGCGACTGACCAAGGAGGCCAGGGTCAACCTGCGTCCCGGCGAGTCGTCGACGCTGCCCAATGGCACCAAGGTCACCTTCGACGGTGCGCAGGAATTCGTGAACTTGCAGGTATCGCACGATCCGGCGCAGCAGTGGGTGCTGGTGAGCGCGCTGGCCATGATGGCCGGGCTGCTGGTGTCGCTGCTGGTGAAGCGGCGACGCATCTGGATCCGCGTGTACCCGGCCGATGACGAAGCGGGTACCGTTGACAAACGACGCACCGTAGTAGAGATGGGCGGGCTCGCCAGAACCGATCAGGCGGGCTGGGGCAGCGAATTCGATCGCCTGCGCAAGCGCCTGCTCGATGACCGATCCGCCACGGGAGAGTGACCATGCCGATCGACGAGACCATCGCCCAGTACAGCGATCTCGCCTTCAAATCGGCGATCGTCGTGTACGCGCTGGTGCTGGTGCTGCTGATCGTGCAGTACGCGGCGGCGCGGACGCAGAAGGTCGTCGCGCGTGAACTGGTAACTGCCGGCGGTGGTTCCGATCGTCCCACCGGACCCGGTCGGGTCGAGACGCCGCAGGCCAAGCCGTTCGCCGAACGCGCAGGCAATATGGCGTTCTCGGTGCTGTTCGTCGCCATCGCCCTGCATGTGACCTCGATCGTGTTGCGCGGCTTCGCAACCCACCGCTTCCCGCTCGGCAACATGTACGAATTCGTCACCATGGCGACCGCCGCCGCCGCCGTGGTCGGCATGGTGTTCCTGCGTGAACAGCGCTACCGCTCGATGTGGGTCTTCCTGCTCGTCCCGATCCTGATTCTGCTGTTCCTGGCCGGCACCTTGCTGTACGCCGACGCGGCACCCGTTGTGCCCGCACTGAAGTCGTTCTGGCTGCCCATCCACGTCACCATCGTCAGCATCGGCAGCGGCGTCTTCCTGGTCTCCGGCATAGCCAGCCTGCTGTTCCTCTACCGCCTGCGTCAGCCCGAAGGCGACGAATCCGACAACATCCTCGGCACCATCGCCCGCCGCCTCCCCGACGCCCGGACCCTGGACCGCCTCGCCTACAAAACCACCATCATCGGCTTCCCCCTCTTCGGCGCCGGCGTAATCCTCGGCGCCATCTGGGCCGAAGCCGCCTGGGGCCGCTTCTGGGGCTGGGACCCGAAGGAAACCTGCTCCTTCATCGCCTGGGTCCTGTACGCCGCCTACCTCCACGCCCGCGCCACCTCGGGTTGGCGCGACACCAAGGCCGCGTACATCAACATCGCCGGGTTCGTAGCGATGCTGTTCAACCTCTTCATCATCAACATCGTGATCAGTGGTCTGCACTCATATGCCGGGCTGAACTAGAGGGGCTTTACCAGCGGAAATGGGGCGGTGCGCGACACGCCCCGCAGCCTGAACGAGCCGGGCCGGTATCCCACCTATGCTTGCCGAATATTAGCTATGTGGGTCCGTTCATGCGATTTCGCCGCCGCTGATGTACATCCGATTCGAAACGGGATCAGATATGCGCCCTCGATTCGTCGTTATCGCGACCGGTGTGGTCGCGGCCGTCGTGGCTGTGTTTGTGTGGCCCGGCGCCGAGCCGAGCCGGGCCCAACCGCCCGGTGCTGACGTTTCCGGTGCCGGGATTCATGTGACGACATCGGTGGAGAACGTCGGAGTGGACCCGCCGGGCGACCGGATGCCGAACTTCCTCATGACGTTCGCGCATGCCGCGCAGCTATCCGGCAACTACTCGCTGAACGTGGCGGGCGATGAAGTCGTGTCCGGCCAGGCAGTCGCGGGGTTCCTCCTCGGCTGCGCGCTCACTCTGGACAACGGCTTCACCGTCGGAATCGATCCGAATCAAGGGGTGTTGGCGAGTATTTCCCCCGATTTCAGCCAGTCGAACGCTGCCGCCAGACTGCCGAATACGACGGTGAAGCCGGTGGCCGCACCGCCGAGTGCCAGCACCACGTCCCGGAGTGCCGCCACTACCTCTCAGAGTGCCGCGCCCGCCCCCCGGAGTGCCGCTACCTCTCAGAGTGCCGCGCCCGCCCCCCGGAGTGCCGCTACCTCTCAGAGTGCCGCGCCCGCCCCCCAGAGTGCCGCCGCTACCTCTCAGAGTGCCGCGCCCACCTCCCAGAGTGCCGCCGCTACCTCTCAGAGTGCCGCGCCCACCTCTCAGAGTGCCGCCACTACGTCCGCGAGTGTCGAGACTACGACCCCGAGCGTCGAGACCACGACCCCGAGCGTCGAGACCACGACCCCGAGTCCCCCCAGCGCGAGCCTCGGACCGACCGTCGGCGGGACCCTGGGCTTGAACGAGGTCCTGGAAGCCACCTTGGCGCCGGGCCAGATCACCACCGTCACGACAGTGACGACCAACCTGGACAACAAGACCGTGTTCCCGTATCACTTCATTTTCAACAACGCCGCGTTGAACGTCGGCCAGTGTGCCTCACCGGTATCGGCCGTCCCCTTCGTCACCGCCACGGTGAGTACCGCGGTGGAGACGGTGCAGACCTCCGCCTATGGCAGCCAGTTCACCTTCTGATCCGACTCGGGACGCTCGGCTCTCGATGGCCGAATAGTGCGACTTACAAGCGGTGGACGCAGACTACGAATTGGCGTTGCTGGTAGACGATTCCGCGGTCGCTGGAGGAGCAGACGTTCACGTTTGTGGTGTTCAGTTTGACGTCCATGACGCGAACGGCGTTGGGGACGCCCTTGGTGTTGCAGTCGAGGCGTTTGGGGCCGTCTTTGTTCGGGTCCATGCAGCCGCCGATTACCCAGTCGATGTCCATGCAGAGGGTGGCGCGGTTGATGCCGTGCAGGGTGTCGTTGAGGGAGCGGTCGGCGTCGGTCGGGCAGGCCGCGTTCTCGGACGCCTTGTCGATGACCTTGTAGTTGGAGGTCGCGCTGCCGCAGGTGGCCTTGCCGAGGGTGGGATTGTCGCCGCTGCCGCCGATTTCGACGCAGTCACCGACCTCGACCTTCAGGCCACCCGCGATCTTGTCGAAGGTGCTGCGGATGGCGGAGGTGGTCGGTGGGGCCTCGGGGGTGGTCAGGGGCAGCTCGGGGAACGACGGTTCCGACGCGGTGGTCGGCGCGGCATCGTTCTGGGCCGCGGGCGATGGGCTGCTCGTGGTGGACTTCTCGTTGCTGAGTGACATCGCCGCCACCGCCACTACGGCTGCGGCCAGCGCGGTTACAGCTATGAAGACCGTCAAGGTGAGACCCGCACGGACACGTTGACGCGACACCTGTGACGTCCTCCAGGGCTGTTCGAACTCGCGCGCCGAGATACGAAGTTGAAAGTTGCAATGGTGAGAGATCACGTCATGCCTACACCATCCGGTGTGTGCGCGTCGAGTCACCCATTTTCGAGGATAAAAAGGATACTTGTGTGAAATGATCATAGGTCGGATGCTGGGGTAACAATCGAATAACAATGGCCGTTTGGGGTTTCCCAAATGCCGTGCGGGGCAACAAGCTACGTGGCGCTAGACGCGTCAACCGGCTACCGGGGCCGGTGCTTGTCAGAAGGAAACCTTGATGAAGTTCGGCACGTTCGCCGTCACTCTCGTGTCCATCGCCGCCGTGGGAATCGCGGCGGGAACCGCGAATGCGAAGCCAGCGGAAGTTGCCAAAGAGGTGTCGGCTTCCGGCGTCGAGCAGGGAATCGGTTACCACACAGTGGCTTCCGAAATCTCGGATGGGCACCGGGATCGCGTTCTCACCACCGAGGTCGACAGCGGCAAGTTCGAACTCGCCGACAATGGCACCAAGGTCTTGCTGAAGTCCGACGCGGGCGCTGTGGTGACGGAAGTCCCCTTGACCTACGAGCTCTCCGGCACGAAGGTCGCGGTCGACCAGACGATCTCCGATAACGGCCGAACCCTCGCTCTCACACCGAAATTGAGCGCCAAGAACATCGGCGAGATGCAGCCGGTCAATTCCATGGCCCGCCTGACCGACGAAATCAACAAGAACATCGTCGGCGTGGTCCTCGGCGGCGTCCTCGGCCTCATCATCGGCGCCATCGTCGGCGTCTTTTTCTTCAGCATCATCACCGGCCCGATCGGCGCGGTAGTCGGCGCGATCGCCGGCGGCTACATCATGGGCGGCCAGTCGTTCATGGACGCCCTCGTGGCCGTCATCAACGGCGAGCCGTGATCATTTGAGCTCTCGCACCCCTGAGGACTACCTCGCACAGGTCTGTATGTGAGGTAGTCACTGGGGTGCGGACTTCGCTTCCGGATCTCGGGAAGTGCTGTGGCGCGCCTGCCGATGGCAGTGAGTGATCGTTGTTACACATGTTGGCTGGCTCGGTTCGCGGGCTGATGCAATGTGGGCTGCCGGAGCATCGCTCGGCGATCGGGCCGCGCCCACGCATGAAGTGTGCGCCGCATGGTATCGCGCGCGATTCGTCATTGGTGCAGCAGCACAACCGCGCTAACGATTCGGGTTGCGCGACTAGGGATTCGAGCCTTCTGCGGGCACGACAAGGCGCTCGTTCTGCCACTGCTAATCCGCACACCGGATGTCGCCCGGCGAACCGAGCGCAATGAAACTCAGCGCTCGGTAGACCCGTCGCCATCGCGATGCTGGCGCGAAAGGCGCCAGAGGAATTCGGGGTCGTCGTCGGGCCCCATGATGCGCTTGCGCTGCGGCGAACGCGTGGGCGGTCCGGCTGTCTTCTCGGGGCCGAACGCCTTCCAGCACAACATCGCGACTGCCACAACTGCGATGAGTGCCAACAGGTACGTCACGTCGCTCACCTCCTGCTAACGAGGGTAGTCGCGTGCGTAGCCTTCGAACACCGCAGACACGAAATTGGTGGGTGCGGGCCCCTGGACAGGAAGATCGAACTCACAGCTACAGGCCCGCGGACCAGGCTCAGCGTGCGGTGGCCTCGGTGGTGAGCGACTTGAGCAGCTGAAGTACCTCGGATTCGCGGAACCGGCGATGCCCGCCCGGTGTGCGCAGTGATCCCAGGCGCCCGGCGTGGGCCCAGCGGGTAACGGTCTTCGGATCGACGTGGAACATGGCGGCGACTTGGCCCGGTGTCAGCAGGGTGTCCTGGCCGCCGACGGTGATCGCAGTCATAGCAAACCTCTCCGTTCTCGACAGTTCCCTCATCAGATGGCGCCATCGTTGCACTGCAACCCCTAGGTACTCGAACCACCTACAGTTGGTAAAGGGGAAGTAATAGACAAAACGGATATGAGCCCTGGTCAGGCGCGGTCGGACGTAGTCCGCCTCTGGTTTCTTGCGGTTGGCCGAGCGCAGGAGAGGCTACCGCTTTGCTCGACCGGAGGTATGGCCGAGGGCGGGCCATAGCTTCGCATAGGCTGGACGACGTGAGTGACGCAACGCCACCGAAGGGTGAACCCGCACAGCAAACCGCTGGCGTCGGCGCGCGGCTGGCCCGCAATCTGGCGCTGTACACGCTCGCCAGGCTGGCGCTGGTCGTTGTCATCGCCGCCGCGATCATCGGCGTCGCCCGGCTCGTCTCGGTGGATGTCCCGTGGTTGGTCGCCGCGCTGTTCGCGTTGATCATCGCGATGCCGCTGTCGCTGACGCTGTTCAAGAAGTTGCGCGCTCGGGTCAACGAGGACATCGCGGTCGTCGATGCGAAGCGTCGCCAGGACAAGGCGCAGCTGCGCGCCCGGCTGCGTGGTGACGACGACCCGACCGGTGCGGCCTCGTGAAGTACTGCGATCGCAGTACGCCACGCGGCTGGGTCGACAATGCCGTGCGGCTCATCGAGGCCGACACCCAGCGCAGCGCCGACACCCATCTGATCCGGTACCCGCTGCCCGCCGCATGGCAGGTCCAGCTGTATCTGAAGGACGAGTCGACCCATATCACCGGCAGCCTCAAACACCGGCTGGCGCGGTCGCTGTTCCTGTACGCGATCTGCAACGGCTGGGTCACCGAGGGCACCACGGTGGTCGAGGCGTCGTCCGGTTCGACCGCGGTCAGCGAGGCGTACTTCGCCAAATTGCTCGGCCTGGATTTCGTCGCGGTGATGCCGGAGAGCACCTCGCCGCAGAAGATCGAGTTGATCGAAGCTCAGGGCGGCCGTTGCCATTTCGTGCAGCGGCCACCGGATATGTACACCGAGGCGGCGCGGCTGGCCGCCGAATGCGGTGGCCACTTCATGGATCAGTTCACCCATGCCGAGCGTGCCACCGATTGGCGCGGCAATAACAACATCGCCGAATCCATCTTCCAGCAAATGGAATTGGAGGAGCATCCGGTGCCGGACTGGATCGTCGTCGGTGCGGGCACCGGCGGCACCAGTGCCACCATCGGTCGCTATATCCGCTATCACCGCTACCCGTCGAAACTGGCCGTGGTCGACCCGGAGAACTCCGCGTTCTACGGCGGCTACGAAACCGCCGACGCCGGATATCAGACCGGAATGCCTTCACGTATAGAGGGAATCGGCCGACCGCGGGTCGAGCCGTCGTTCATCGGTCAGGTGGTGGATCGGATGATCGAGGTGCCCGATGTCGCATCGATCGCCACTGCCCGGCTCGCGAGCCGGATAATCGGCCGCCGCGTGGGCGGTTCCACCGGAACCAATCTGTGGGGTGCGTTCGCACTCATCGCCGAAATGATCTCCGCCGGACGTTCGGGCAGTGTCGTCACGCTGCTCTGTGACGGCGGAGATCGTTATGCCGGAACGTATTTCGATGACTCCTGGGTCGAGGCGCAGGGCATGAACCTCACCGAACCCGCCGCGATCCTGGAGAAGTTCGCCGCGACCGGAATCTGGTCCGGCTAGTACGCGATATCGCAACCCCGGCCGCCGCGCCGGGGCTTCTTTTGTGACGAACCTCGTCAATTTTCGTTGACAACTCCGGAGTTCGTCAATCAAAATTGACGACATGACTGAAGCAACCACACTGGCGGCCGCCGCGGGCAGTCCGGACCCCAAGGTCGGGCTGCGCGCGGTGCTCGCACTGCGTCGGCTGCTCGAACGGCTGGAGGCGATCCAGGTGACCAATGCCCGCGAACAGGGCTGGTCCTGGCAGGCGATCGCGGAGGCGCTCGAGGTCAGCAAGCAGGCGGTCCACCAGAAATACAACCGGAGAGGCGGGAACCGCTGATGTTCGAACGGTTCAGCAGGTCGGCGCGGACGGCGATCGTCATCGCTCAGGAAGACGCGCGCGAACTGCGCGCACCCAAGATCGAGGTGGAGCATGTCCTGCTCGGTCTGCTGGCACAGGGCGAGCCGGAATTGAAGACACTGCTCGAGGAGGCGGGGGTCACCCACCGAGAGGTGCTCGAATCCCTCGGTCAAGAGGCTAAAGGCCAGCCGCTCGGCGCGGAGGACGCCGAGGCGCTGCGCTCGATCGGCATCGATCTGGATGCGGTGCGCGAGAGTCTGGAGGCCACCTTCGGCGAGGATGCGCTGGAACGGGCCGTGCCCGAGGAGCGGTCCCGATTCGGCCGCGGCCGTGATCGGAACTGGGGTCACATCCCGTTCACCAGGGATGCCAAGAAGGTGTTGGAGCTGGGACTGCGCGAAGCATTGGCCCGTAAGGACAGGTCCATCGAATCCGGGCATCTGCTGCTCGGCATTCTGCGCGCGCCCAATGCGACCACCACCCGCATCCTCGGCGGTTCGGAAGCGATCGATGCGCTCCGGCCGAAGGTGCACGCGCTGCTCGACCGTGCCGCGTGAGGGGTCGGGCATGTGCGCGCCGCTCGATTCACGTTTTGTGGCAGCACATGCCCGCCCGTCGGGCCTAGCATTGGCGCATGCAGCTTCTGATTCGGTTGATCATCAACGCGGTGGCCATCTGGCTGGCCGCCTTCTGGGTCGACAAGATCGAAATACTCAGCCCCGCAGACAAGGGCAATGGCGGCAAAGTCATTGTCATCCTGGTCGTCGCGGTGGTCTTCACCGTGGTGAACGCGGTGATCAAACCGATTGTGAAACTTCTATCGCTACCGCTGGTCATCGTGACCCTCGGCCTGTTCCTGCTGGTGATCAACGCGCTGATGCTGTGGCTCACCGCGAAGATCAGCGAAACCACCGACTACGGCCTGCGCGTCGACGGCTTCTGGGCCGCTGTATGGGGCGGCATCATCGTCGCGGTGGTCAACTGGGTCCTCGGCATCCTGGTCCCGGACGGCGACGACTAAAAGCTGCGGCGCGGGCGACCGTCCTGGTCGCCCGCGCGCTACTAACCGGCGATACCCAGCGCCAACGCGGTAACCGCCGACCACGCCAACAGCGCCAATCCCGAATCGCGGAGCGCCGGAATCAATTCCAGCCCACCCTTACCGGAGCGCACCGGTGCATTGGCGCGCACCGCCAACGGCACGGCGACCAGTCCGACCAGCGCCCACGGCGTGCGGACGACCAACAGCAGCGTCGCGATGAACGGCACGGCGAGCAGCGCCAAGTGCAGTGTGCGAGTCCGCGGATCGCCGAGTTTGACCGCGAGCGTGACCTTTCCGGATTCGGTGTCGGTCGGGATATCGCGCAGGTTATTGGCGACCAGCACCGCGCTGGAGAACGCCCCGACTCCGATCGCCAGCACCAGGCCCGCCCATTCGACCCGCTCGGCCTGCACGAATTCGGTGCCGAGCACCCCGATCAGACCGAAGAAGACGAAGACCGCGAGCTCACCGAACCCGCTGTAGCCGTAGGGCTTGCTGCCGCCGGTGTAGAACCAGGCACCGGCCAGGCAGGCCACGCCGACCAGCAGCAACCACCACGCCGTCGCGATGACGAGCACCAGCCCGAAGACCGCGCCGATGGCCAGGCTGATGATCGCGGCATTCTTGACCGCGGCGGGCGAGGCGAGCTTCTGCCCGACCAGCCGCAGCGGACCGACCCGCACGTCATCGGTGCCGCGGATGCCGTCGGAGTAGTCGTTGGCGTAATTCACCCCGATGATCAGGGCCAGCGAAACCAGCAGCGCGAGAATCGCTTTCCACCACACCGCGCCATCGATGGAGGCGGCGGCGCCGGTTCCGGCGAGGACAGGGGCGATCGCGTTCGGCAGGGTACGGGGCCGTGCGCCCTCGATCCATTGCGCTGCAGTAGCCATGTTCGCAGCCTAATGCGCGGCCGCGGTTCGGTCCGCTCGGGCGGTTCAGTTGGCTTCGGCGGCGGTCTTCAGTCGGTCCAGGCCCTTTTCGAAGTCCTTGCCGATCATATTGTCGATCGGGAACACCTTCCCGAGCACGCCCATCAGGCCCTTGTGCTGGCCTCTCATCCGCCAGACCACCTCGGTGCGGGGTTCTCCTCCTTCGAGGGCCGAGACCGGGTTCAGCTCGAAGGTCGTCTTATTGGTGGCCTTGAACGGCTTCTCGAACGCCAGCCGGATACCGATTTCCCGGTCGTCACTGGAGGTGATCTCCATGCTGCCGCGACCGGCTTTGCGATTGCCGTCCCAGGCGTACTGGGCGCCGACTCCGGCGTCCGGCCCGGAGTACTTCCGCTGCAGTTGCGGATCGACGTCCTCCCATGGCGACCACTTGGTCCACTCGTGGAAGTCATCGATCAGCGCATGAATGCGCGCGGGCTCGGCCGTGATCACAGCCTGCCGAACGATTTCGAACTCAGCCATGCGCACAGCGTAGGCGACCTACCGGTCCGAACAGGGGCGAAAAACCATGTCAGCCCAGCACGCACTGCTCGCATACGATAACCACGGAATGTTTCCCGATCAGAGCGGCCCGAACGGCCGAAGTCAAACCCTGACGACGCCCGCAGGCGAATCGGTCGTAGTGGCCCTGCTGGGCGAAATCGCGCTACGCCGAGACGGCACGCTCGCCGCGCTGCCCGGGGCACGGTCGCGACTGCTGCTCGCCGCGCTGGCCCTGCGGCCCGGCCGCAGCCGCAGTGCCCAGGCGCTGATCGATGAGGTGTGGGGTGAGCAGCCGCCGCGCGCACCGATGAACGCGCTGCACACCCAGGTGTCGCGACTGCGCGCGGCGCTGCCGGATGCGGCGCTGGAGATCGGCCCGGCGGGCTACCGCCTCACGCTGACCGCCGATCAGGTCGATTTGACCCTCGCGGACGACCTGGTGCGCGCGGCCCGCGCCAAACAGGCCGACGGCGACCACGCCGGATGTCTAGAGGTGCTGACGCAGGCCAGATCGCTCTGGCGCGGCGAGCCCGGTGCCGACCTGCCCGCGGGCGACCTCGCCGACGAGCTGCGCGCCGCGGCCGCACACCGCTGGTCCGAACTAGAAGCGATCGAGGTCGCCGCCCGGGTCGCCGCCGGTGATCTCGACGGCGCGGTGGCGATCACCCGCCGCACCGCGGCCGCCAAACCGCTCGACGAGGCCGCGCACGCCACCTTGATGCGATTGCTCGCCGCAGCCGGTCGGCCCAACGAAGCCCTCGATGTCTTCGCATCGATCCGTGGGCGACTTGTCGAAGAACTAGGCGCGGATCCGGGCCCGGCGCTGGTCGAGCTGAATACCGCGATCCTGCGGGGTGATCCGGTGCCCGGATTCGCATCGCGGACCGATCATGGTGGGGTCGTACCGAAGCCGACGCCCGGCGTGAATTCGGTCACACCGCGCGATCCGACGGTATCGGCCGCGGTGTCGGATTCGGCCGCACGGGATTCCGCAGGGCGGGATGCGACGGCACTGGATTCGATTGGACGAGTTTCGGATTCGGCCGCTGCCGTGCCGCCGAGTGCCCGCTCCGCGATCGGCCTGCGCGCGGCTCCCAATGCCCTGCTCGGACGCGCCGCCGATCTGGACGCGCTCGAGCAACTGCTGCACCGCTCGCGGGTGACGACCGTCCTCGGCCCCGGCGGCACCGGAAAGACCAGGGTGGCCAACGAATTGGGCGCACGGGTCGCGCGCAGTGAATCCGTGGTGCTGGTCGAGTTGGCCTCGGTGCGGGCCGATACGGCCGCCGATGCCGATCCGCGCGCCGATATCGAGGCCGCGATCAGCACCACGCTCGGTCTCGGCGAGATCGTCCGGGAGACGGCGTGGCGGCGCTCCACCGGCTACAGCGATGCCGGTCGCCGACTGCGCGATGCGCTCGCCGCCCGTCCGACGCTCTTGATCTTGGACAACTGCGAGCATCTGATCGACGCGGTGGCCGAGGTGGTCGCTGATCTCGTCGGCAGCTGCGATCAGCTCAGCGTGCTCACCACCAGCCGAGCGCCGCTGGCGATCACCGCGGAAACGGTCTATCCGCTGGCGCCCTTGGCAATCGACGCGGCCGGATCGCCCGCCACCGAGCTGTTCATGGCCAGAGCGCGCGCGGTGCGGCCGACCGTACGCCTGGATCCCGAGGTGGTGGCCCGGCTGTGCACCACACTCGACGGGCTGCCGCTGGCCATCGAACTGGCGGCCGCCAGAGTGCGGACCATGAGCGTCGAAGAAATCGAAACCCGCCTGGAACATCGATTCGCGTTGCTGCGTAGCGGAGATCGCTCCTCGCCGGAACGCCATCGCACCTTGCACGCGGTGATCGCATGGAGCTGGAATCTGCTCGAAGAGCCGCAACAGATCGCCTTGCGCAGGCTGTGCCGCTTTCCGGCCGGGTTCACCCTCGATGCGGCCGAAGTGGTGGCGGGCGGCCCCGATGTCGACGATGTGGCCACGGCTGTGGACGGACTGGTCGGCCAATCGCTGCTGACCGTCCTGGACGACGATGAGGGCCTGATCGGCACCCGCTACCGGATGCTGGAAACCGTTCGCGAATTCGGTGAGGAACAGCTCGCGCTGACCGGATCCGATGCGGCGGCGGGCATTTCGGGAGCGGTCGACGAGCGTCCCGTGGTGATGGATCGCATGTCGCGCTGGGCCCGTGATTATTCGATCGCTACCGTGCACCGTTATCTGTCCGACGAGCAAGTGGCCACCGTGCTCTCGGTCGGCGCGGAACTCGACAACCTGGTCGCGGTGCTGCGATATGCGTTGGAGCGCAGGGACGCTCGCACGGTGTACCGGGTCTTCCCGGTTGCCGGCACGCTATGGGTAATGCGTGGCGCGCACATGGAGCTGAGCGGTTGGGCGCGCCGGATTCTGACCCTGCCGCCCGAACCCGGTCCGGTGCGCGGTCCGGTCGCTGATCTGCAGATGCTCGCGCACCTGCAGATCGGCATGCACGTCGTGTTCCTCGGCGCCGACCTGCGTGAGGTGGCGACCACGCGGGCCAGGATCCGTCGATTGCTCAGCACCGCGATCGATCTCAATGGTGGAGCGCGCTTTCTCGGCGCGATGGCCTGCGGGAATGCCTCGGGCTCGGACACACCGAGGCAGTTCGCGGACGGCGCCCGGTCGCCGGACCCCGTGGTGCGCGGCGCGGCGGTGTTCATGCGCGCGAATATCCGGGAAAACGCGGGCGATGTCTACGGCTCCGCCCGGGACGCGAAGGCTGCCTTCCAGCTGATCGAGGGCCGCGATGTCTGGGGCACGGCGATGGTCACCCAGCATCTCGGGCAGCTCGCCGGACAGACCGCGCACTATGCCGATGCGGTGGGGTACTACCGCCGGGCGGCGGAACTGTTGCGGGAGTTGCACGCCCACGAAGAAGCCGTCGAAATGTCCAGTTATCTCGCGGTGTCGTTGATCGGCGCGGGCCGGCTCGACGAGGCGCGGCGGGAGTTGGGCTTCGCGCTCGGCGCCGCGGATGGCGATCCGGCACACGGTACGCCGATCGATGACCCACACATCCGACGTAACCACCGCCTGGCGCCGGTTGTCGTCGGAATGGCGGAACTCGAACTGGCCGAGGGCGATATCGACGCCGGGCTGCACTACTACCGGCGGGCACTGGACCTGCACGGCTGGCCCGATGACGCCCCGATGGTCGGCCCGGGCATCCTGGTGACCGCGAGCGGGGCCGTGGACGCGCATGTGCTGCACGGACGGGCGGCGGAGGCCGCCGATATCGCGCGGACGCTGCTGCGCATCGCGGCCGGCCGACTCGGGCAGTTCCCCGACCTGCCGCAGATCGGCGCTGTCGGCAACGCTGTCGGAACATTCTGTCTCGCGGTCGGACGCGATACGGAGGTGGGCTTGGAGCTGCTCTCGCTGGCGACCAAAGTGCTGGGGCGACAGGATAGTCCGTCGGCCGAATTGCGGCGTCATGCGGCACTGCACCGAACAACGGTGGGGGACGAGCGCTTCGACGAAGCACTGACCCGTGTCGCAGGAATGCGTCGGCGGCAGGCGGCGGACAGGATCCTCGAACTCCTGCAGGAACTGTCCTGCGACAACGAAAATCGCGGTGGGTGACTCACCCACCGCGACTTCTGTGCATCACGCCCGGCGCATGTACGCCTTGATGCTCAGCGGCGCGAAGATCGCGATCACGATCACCGAGCCGATCAGCGACCAGGCCAGATCGCTGCCGTAGACGTTGCCGTTCATCAGCGCTCGGGCCGCATTCACCATGTAGTACACGGGATTCACGTGATTGAGCCCCTGCATCCAGCCCGGCATGGTGCTCACCTGAGCGAACGCGCCGGACATGAAGGTCAGCGGGAACATCACCATCATCGAAATGCCCTGCACGCCTGCGGCACTCTTACCGGTGACGCCGACCAGCGCCCAGATCCAGCTCACCGCGAACGAGCAGACCACGATGACCAGACCGGCCACCACGACACCGGCCACACCGCCCTCGGGCCGGTAGCCGATGGCCAGACCGACCACGATGGTCAGCGTCGTCGCCAGTGCGTAGCGCACCATATCGGCGATCAACGCACCCGCCAGCACCGAAATGCGGGCGATGGGCAGGGATTTGAACCGGTCGAAGACGCCCTTGTCCATATCCTCGCGCAACTGGGTGCCGGTGACAACCGAGGTCAGCACCACGGTCTGCACCAGAATGCCGGGAATCAGGACCGGCAGATAGTTCGACACGCTCCCGCCGATCGCCCCGCCGAAGATGTAGGCGAACAGCGCGGTGAACAGGATCGGCTGAATCGTCACATCGAACAGTTGCTCGGGATTGTGTTTGATTTTCAGGATGCCCCGGTAGGCCATGGTGAGCGAGGTCGCCACGGTCTGTTGCAGGCTGATCTTATTGCTGACCTCGGGAATCGAGGTCGGTGCCGCATGTCGCGCGGCGGTGCTCTCGGCGGTGATGGTCGTCATGCCGCGCTCCGTTCCGAATCGTTGTCGTCGGCCGGGTGGCCGGTGATGGTGAGGAAGACCTCGTCGAGGCTGGGTTTGGTGACGGTGATCTCGTCGATCGCGATCTCCCACTCGCGCAGGCGAATCAGCAGATCGGCGGTCATGCCCGCGTCCGCAAGCGGCGCGGTGAGCCGACCGGCCTCCGGCGTGATCTGGGCGTCGACGCCGAGGAAGTCACCGACAACCCGGCGCGCCTCCTCGAGCTGGGCCCGGTCGACCAGGGTCAGATGCAGTGAGGAGCCACCGACCGAGGCCTTGAGCTCGTCGGCGGTGCCGTCGGCGATCACCTTGCCGTGGTCGATGACGGCGATCCGGTCCGCGAGCTGATCGGCCTCGTCCAGGTACTGCGTGGTGAGCAGCACCGTCGCGCCCTCGCGGACCAGGCGGCGGATGGTCTCCCACATTTGGGCGCGGGTGCGCGGATCGAGGCCGGTCGTCGGCTCGTCCAGGAACAGCAGCGGCGGTGTCGCGATCAGGCTGGCGGCCAGATCGAGGCGGCGTCGCATACCGCCGGAGAAGTTCTTCAGCGGCTTGCTCGCCGCCTCGGTGAGGTCGAACTCCTCCAGCAGTTCGACCGACTTGCGCCTGGCATCGATCTTGCTGAGGCCGAGCAGGCGGGAGAAGATGATCAGATTTTCGGTGGCCGTCAGGTCCTCGTCGACCGAGGCGTACTGCCCGGTGACGCCGACCAGGGACCGGACCGCCGTCGGTTCCGCGACGACGTCACGGCCGAAGATGCGGGCGCTGCCGCCGTCCGGGCGCAACAGGGTGGCCAGCATGCGGATGGTCGTGGTCTTGCCCGCGCCGTTCGGGCCGAGCACGCCGTAGACCGAGCCCTGCGGAACCGCCAGGCTCACACCGTCGACGGCGCGCTGTTCCCCGAACACCTTGACCAGGCTGTCCGCCTCGACGGCGAGCGCTGAATTGGGTGTGTAAGAAGTCATGCACAAGACTTTGGGGCCGCCGTCTTGCACGGCCCTTGCATCACAATGTCGCGCGACCTTGCACCACGATCGCGTGCTCATGCACCGCTAGGTCAACGCGGCAAACGTAACAACTGATTTCGGGAGAACATGGGTAACTCGTCGGGTACGGGCTAACTCGGTAACGACGTCATCGCCGGTCGCCGACGCAACTGTGGTCGCACCTGGGTCTGGCGCCTAAATACGCGGAGAGGCGGACAAGCGTTCGCGGAGTTTGACGCGGTCGGGTTTGCCGGGGCCGCGCAGCGGAAGCTCGTCCAGCAGCGCCAGCTCGCGCGGTGCGGCGATGGAATCGAGTTCGCGCACGACGTGATCGCGCAGTTCCTCGAGGGTTGGGGTGGCGCCGGGGGCGGGGACCACCGCGACCGCGACGCGCTGGCCGAGCCGATCGTCGGGCAGACCGAGCACCACGCATTCGCTGATGCCGGGATGGGTGATCAGCACGGCCTCGACGACCTGCGGGATGACGAGCAGTCCGCCGGTCACGATGGCCTCGTCGAGCCGTCCGCTGATCCTGAGCACACCGTTCTCATACGTGCCCGCGTCCTCGGTACGGAACCAGCCGGGTTCGGCGAACGCAGGATGGTCGGGCTGGCCGCGGTAGCCGATGGCGATCATCGCGCCGCCGAGCAGCACGCGACCGTCCTCGATGCGAATCTCGGTGCCGTCGAGCGGAACTCCGTCGTACACACAGCCGCCGCAGGTTTCGCTCATGCCGTAGGTGCGAACGACGTTGATACCGGCCGCTTTCGCGCGCTCGTAGACCGGCGCCGGAGTGGCCGCCCCGCCGACGAGCACGCCGTCCAACTGGGCAAGTGCTGTCGCGGCGGTGGGCGCCTCCAGCGCCTTGATGAGCTGGGTCGGCACCAGCGCGGTGTAGCGGCGCTCACCGCGCATACCGGAAATCGCGCCGGCCAGCGCCTCGGGTAGGAATCCGCCGGAAACGTCGAGCACGCTGGGTTCGGTACCGGCCAGAATGCTACGCAGCAACACCTGAATGCCAGCGATGTGATGGGTCGGCAGGGCCAGCAGCCAGGTGCCGGGACCACCGAGTCGATCGTGTGTGGCAGTCACGCTGGCCCGCAGCGCGGCGGAGCTGAGCATGGCGCCCTTCGGCACACCGGTGGTGCCGGAGGTGGTCACGACCAGTGCCGCCTCGTCATCGATCAGCTCGCCGGGCGAGAGTGCATCGCTCAGTCGCCTGGCCTCCCGGCGGTCGCTGGTCGGTATCGGCAACCACGCGGGGCCGTTGCCCTCCAACACTTCTCGCAGATGCGGCATGACATCGCCGAGCCCGGATCCGGTCGGCATCGGCAGCGTCCGCAGGGTGCGACTCATGATTTCGCCCCCGTCATGCGCGACCGCACCCCGCTGGTGCTCGGCGCCGTCGTGCGCAGGCGCGCTGTGTTCATGGTTCGCTCGCTGCGCTCCCTCACGAGTCTGATCGTGTCATGTCGACACGACCGCACGCGGCAGGGGTCGGTTTGCTGGGGCGGCGCGCTGGGGGTTCGGCCGCGTCAGGGGAGAAGAAGTCGGGTACGCCGGACATCGAGACTGCGATTCACTCGGAGGACGGTACTCAGTCGGTGCTCACCCGGACGTCGGCGGTCGGGCGGTCATCCGTGGTTATCGTCCTCGCCGGGGTCGGCATTGGCAACTCGAGCCGGACCGGCCACGCCGCCGCTGCCGGCGTGATCAGTCCGGTGACCAGCGCGAATCCCGCCGGATCGGATGCTCGGCGGGAATTTCGACCAAAACGATCGGCACGCCGTCCGGATCGTGTACCCACATTTCGATCAGTCCCCACGGCTCGCGCACCGGCTCGCGCTGGATGCGGATCCCCTTCAGCGCAAGCTCCGCCGCCGCGTCCGAAATGTCGCGAACATGCAGCCAGAGCGCGCCTTCGAAGGTGGTCGATTTGCCCGATCCGCCGTGCGCGGCCACCTCGATCAGCGACTGTCCAGCGAAGAAAACCGTGCCGCCCGGATACTCGCGCGCGATGGCCAAGCCGAGTCCGTCGCGGTAGAACGCGAGGGTTGCCTGGTAGTCGGCGGGCCGCAGGATGACCCGGCTGCTGAGGATGTCCATGTCAGAAGTACCAGGGGTAGGGGGTCCAGTCCGGCTCGCGCTTTTCCAGGAAGGCGTCGCGGCCTTCGACCGCCTCATCGGTCATATACGCCATCCGGGTGGCCTCGCCCGCGAAGAGCTGCTGACCGACCAGACCGTCGTCGAGCAGATTGAACGCGTACTTCAACATGCGCTGGGCCTGTGGGGATTTGCCGTTGATATCGGCGGTCCACTCCAGTGCGACATTTTCCAGTTCGGCGTGATCGACGACCCTGTTCACCGCGCCCATCTGATGCATTTCCTCGGCGGTGTAGGGACGGCCGAGGAAGAAGATTTCCCGCGCGAATTTCTGGCCGACCATTTTCGCGAGATAGGCGCTGCCGTAACCGCCGTCGAAGCTGCCGACATCGGCGTCGGTCTGCTTGAACCTGGCGTGCTCGCGGCTGGCCAGGGTCAGATCGCAGACCACGTGCAGACTGTGCCCGCCGCCCGCGGCCCAGCCGTTGACCAGTGCGATGACAACCTTCGGCATGAAGCGGATCAGCCGCTGCACCTCGAGGATGTGCAGGCGGCCCGCGCGCGCCTGGTCGACGGTGTCCGCGGTATCGCCGTCCGCGTACTGGTAGCCGCTGCGGCCGCGAATGCGCTGGTCGCCGCCCGAGCAAAAGGCCCAGCCGCCGTCCTTGGGGCTGGGGCCGTTGCCGGTGAGCAGCACCGCGCCGACATCCGGGGTCATCCTGGCGTGATCGAGCGCGCGATAGAGCTCGTCGACCGTATGGGGGCGGAACGCATTGCGCACCTCCGGCCGATCGAAGGCCACCCGGACGGTGCCCTGCTCGATATGCCGGTGATAGGTGATGTCGGTCAGGTTCTCGAACCCAGGAACGGGCCGCCACAGCTTCGGATTGAACGTCACCCCAGTGATTATTGCCCCCACCGATGTTTCGGATGCCAGCGACTTCCATGCGAACTTCTACGGTGCCGATTCCATTACTCGACGGTACGACTTGACGGTGTATAACAACGCGATACCGTGCAGGGATGGAGAGAGCATCGCGAAGCGATTCTATGAGGGGCGGCGGTCGGGTGACGGGCGGGCGTGAGGCAGTGAAACGGGTTCCAGGACGCGTTGTCGGGCGGTCCGGTCCGCGCATCGACAACAGCGCGGTGGACGAATCCCGGTACGAGATGCACGGCGGCTTCCCCAAGGTGTCCCACGCGCGAGTCGGCGCCGACTTCGCCCCGTTCGTCGAGGCCATGCGCACGCTGCAGGATCTGGTCGTCTCCGTGGACGCCCCCGATGAAATCTACGGCGAGGCACTCGACCGGACGCGCGAACTCATCGATCTGCTCGAGCCGTATCGCGCACCCGAACTGCAGGGCCCGGCGGGCCGCGCGGTCGAATTGCCCGGGCGCGGCAGCCTTTTGCTGCTGCCGTGGCAGGTGGTCGAGGCCGGACCCGACGGCATCGTGATGACCGGGGAATTCCGTCGCTTCCATCTCGGCGGCAACGGTGCGGCACACGGCGGCGTGCTCCCACTGCTCTTCGACGATCTGCTCGGCATGATCGTGCACTACGCCGGACGGCCGATCAGTCGCACCGCTTATCTGCATGTGAACTATCGCAAGATCACTCCGCTGCAGACGCCGCTGACCGTGCGGGGTCGCGTCGACCGCATCGAAGGCCGAAAGACCTTCATCACCGCGGAACTAGCCGATGAGCAGGGCAATGTCCTCGCGGATTGTGAAGGATTGATGGTCCAATTGCTGCCGTGGCAGCCGTAGCCCGATGAGTGCCGTGTGAGTCTGCGCACCAGTGCGTATAGTGACGTGCGCTCGTTCATCGAATCGATCCCGGAGGAACCTGAAAGTGGTTGCAGCACTGTCTGAATCCCTGCTCGACGACGCAAAGCGCACGGCCTTCCTTGCCGATGCCAAGGAGGTTCTGGACGCCGAGGTGTCGGACAAGGGTGGTGCGTCGGGCCTGGCCGTCAAGGGTGGCTACGCGGCGGTCAAGAAGATCAGCCCGTCCATCGTGCCGGACGCGCTGGAGTCCTTGGCGCCCAAGCTCGTCTCGCAGCTGGAGCCGTTCTGGCAGGAATACTCGGCGACGGGGTCCGGCCAGTTCGCCGACCTGCTGGTCGCCAAGTCGGACGAGGTCGCCGAGGCTTTGCTCGCGGTGACCGACGCGCGTGCCGACGCCTCGACGCGTCCGGCGCTGAAGAAGGTCTACTCGTCGATGCGTTCCTCGGCCAAGAAGAACGTCATCGAGGCCCTGCCGCGGCTGGGCGACCTCGTGCAGCGGCACGCCTGAGTCGGATTGCGGCGCCCGGCGCCGCATCGCGCCCATGCCTGCGCCTCGCTAGCGCTCGGCTCCGGCATGACCGCGTGAGCGGCTGTGTTTTTTGTCGCTCACTGCGTTCGCTCATGGGACTCGCTCCGTGGTGGGTGCGCCGGCGACGCTCATTGTCGCGCACGGCGATTCGGCCGACCACGGGCGCTGAGCGCCCCGCGTCCGGTGGTGGACGCGGGGCGAATTTTCCGCCAACCCCCGGTGCCGAGCGCTACCGAGGTGCCAATGTGAGCAGGGTGACGAAGACGTCGAAGCAACTGTCTGAGAGCCTGGAGATGTGAATCCGTCTACAGCACAGGCGCAAGTGGTCGTTGACGAGCTCGCGCGCGGGGGTGTGCGAGACGTCGTTCTGTGCCCGGGGTCGAGAAACGCGCCCCTGGCATTCGCGCTGCAGGCGGCCGACGCGGCCGGCCGACTCCGCCTGCACATGCGCATCGACGAGCGAACCGCGGGCTTCCTGGCCATCGGTCTCGCCATCGCCAGTCGACTGCCGGTTCCAGTCGTGATGACCTCGGGGACCGCCGTCGCCAATCTCGGCCCCGCCGTGCTGGAGGCGAACTACGCCCGCGTACCGCTGGTGGTGCTGAGCGCCAACCGGCCCTACGAGATGCTCGGTTCCGGCGCCAATCAGACCGTCGAGCAGTTCGGGCTGTTCGGTAGCCAGGTCCGTGCCTCGATCAGCCTCGGACTCGCCGAGGAGGAGCCGGACACCGATGGCGGCGTGCCCTACGGCCAGCAGAACAGTCAATGGCGTTCGGCCGTCTGCCGGGTACTCGCGGCGGCCCGTGGCACCCGTTCCGGCAATGCCGGGCCGGTGCATTTCGATATTCCGCTCCGCGAGCCGCTGGTGCCGGATCACACGCCGGACGAGTGGGCGCCCCAGGGCCGCCCCGGCGGCGAGGCGTGGACGTGCACCCGGTACGCGACGCTCGACGTGCCGCTCGATCTCGACCTGACGCCCGATACGGTCGTCATCTCCGGCCACGGCGCGGGCCTGCGGCCGGAACTGGCCGAGCTACCGACATTGGCCGAACCCACGGCCCCGATGCACGGTCCGCCCCTGCATCCGCTGGCCCTGCCGCTGCTGAAGCCGCGGCAGGCGATTATCACCGGGCGTCCGACGCTGCATCGTCAGGTCGCGAAGGTGCTCGCGGATCCGGCCGTGACCGTCTACGCGCTCACCACCGGTCCGCGCTGGCCAGATGTCTCCGGCAATGTGGTCGGCACCGGTACCAGGGCGGTTACCACGGGTGCGCCGAGTGCGGACTGGCTCGCGTACTGCCGCGAACTCGATGCGAAGGCCGTTCAGGTCGTTCGCGCCGAACTGGCCAACCATCCGAAGCCGACCGGGCTGCACGTCGCCGCGGTGGTGATGGACGCGCTGCGCGAGGGCGATCAGTTGCTGCTCGGGGCATCCAATCCGGTGCGTGACGCGGCCCTGGTGTCGCCGCCGCGGCCGGGTGTCCGGGTGCTGTCCAATCGTGGCGTGGCCGGTATCGACGGCACCGTTTCCACGGCCGTCGGCGCGGCACTGCACCACACCGGCCGTACCATTGCGCTGATCGGTGACCTCACCTTCCTGCACGACGCCTCCGGCCTGCTCATCGGCCGCGGCGAACCCCGCCCCGCCGATCTGACCATCGTGGTCGCCAACGACGACGGCGGCGGCATCTTCGAACTACTGGAACAGGGCGATCCGCAGTACGCCGGTGTTTTCGAGCGCGTCTTCGGTACGCCGCACGGAATGGATTTGGCCGCGCTGTGCGCCGCCTACCGGATTCCGCACAAGCAGGTCGATACCGAGCGGTTGGCGGTCGAGCTGGCCGGCCACGCGCACGGGTTGCGGGTGCTCGAAGTCGCGACCGAGCGTTCCAGTCTGCGGGAGTTGCACGCGACGGTGCGGGCCAAGATCGCGCCGTGAGCTGACGGGCCGATCAGTACCCCGGCTCGGAATCGCGATCGTCGTCGAGCGGCACCGGGATCGACTGTTCCACGACATCGGCCGGATTGGCATCGAAGGCATCTCGATCGACCGCCGCGGCGAGCTCGCGGTCGGAGCTTTCGTCGGTGTCATCGACGATCTCGGGGTAGGCGGGGACGTTCTGCTCGACGTAATCGGCTTCCGAAACCGCGTCGATGGTGCGGGACGTGCTTGGATCGGTCATCGTTCATTCCTCTCCGCGCGTGCTTTTCGGCTGGGTACCCGATGCTCTGCCGAGCGAACTCCAGGTGCTGCGGGAATCACAGCGCAGGCGGACAACCAGTCCAACACTGTTGAGAATGCTCCTAGTCCGGCCGCGCGGCAACCCACCTGCTACTCGCCGTCGACCGGACCCGAACCATTCGCCGGGAATTCGACGAGCGCCAATGTGCGCCCCGCCATGAACCGCGCCGTCCGCACCGCGACGCCCGTTCGCGTCACTTCGCTGACCTCGACCACGCCACGCGCGATGCGCACCTCGACCTTGCGCCCGGCCCGCGTCGCGACCACTTCATAACTGCGAGACCCGTCGCCGAAATCGACGACGATCTCCACCCGATCGCCCTTCATCTACCAATTCTCCGCTTTTCCAGCACTTTTCGCCGCTACGACTTGGTTGCGATGAATTCCGACGGTGCGCGCCGTCTCAATCGTTGACGTCTGTTGCCGAGGAGGACCCGATGCACCCGAATTTCGATCTCGAACCGGCCGCCGCCGCCCTGGAGGCGGTGGTCGGCGCCGTCACCGACGATCAGCTCAGCGCGCCGACACCCTGCACCGATACCAGCGTGCGCGACCTGTTCGCCCACGTCATCGGACTCACCGAGGCCTTCCGGCAGGCCGCGACCAAGGAAGCGGTCGGCCGCTCGGTCCCGCCCGCCGTCGGCTCGGACAGCACCCTGCCCGCCGACTGGCGTTCCCACATTCCGGCCCAACTGAAGGCACTCGTCGAGGCCTGGCGCGATCCGGCGGCCTGGGACGGCGAAACCGAAGCGGGCGGGGTATCCGCCCCGGCGGTCGTCATGGCCACCATCGCGCTGGACGAAATCGTTGTCCACAGTTGGGATCTCGCCCGCGCTACCGATCAGCAACTGACTGTCGACCCGGTGCACCTGACCGTCCTGCTCGAATTCCTCAGGGACACACCGCCCGATGGCACCCCGGGCATGTTCGGCCCTGTCGTCCGAGTCCCCGACACCGCCCCGCCCCTGGACCGCATCGTCGGACTCACCGGCCGCGACCCCTCCTGGGCCCGCTGATCACCTGCGGCCGAGACCGAGCTTGCGCGCGATGCGGGCCATCAGCTGAGACATCCTGGCCGGGAACGAATCCGGCTCCGGAACCGTGACCGGTCGTACACGGCCGTTGTGAATCGCGGTGACCCGCCATCCCCCGGGGGTTCGGACCAGCACCAGGGTCTGCCGCGACAGGCGGCGCTCGGGCAGCCGCGACCGCCACGGCATCAGCACCGACGCGGTGCCGTGCAGGATCGCGACATCGGGCGTCACGTACCGGATCGACTCCAATTCGCCGACCAGGGCCGAACCGGCGAGCACACCGCGAAAGAGCTTGTCGTGGTTGGCCTGGTGTTCCTTGCGGCCGCTGGCGCGAGTGCCGTCGTAGGACACGTAATCGGAGTCGTCGGTGAACAACGCGCCGAATGCCGCGGCATCGTTATCGGTCCAGGTCTGCATGACCTGCTGGAAGACCGCGCTGAGTTGTGCGTTGTCGGTGCCGGTGCGATCGAGGGTCTCATCCATAGTGGCGGTTCTTTCTGTGCTATCGTTTCGATGAACGAAATATACGATAACAGAAAGCTTCGAATGTCGAAAGATGAAACCATCGGCGAGATCGGGATGCAGCTGCGCCTGCTGCAGGAGAGCTTCGATGCCTTCGACGAGGCCGTCGCCACCCGTCTCGGCCTCAATCGCACCGATACTCGCTGCCTCGACGTCGTGCTCGGTCGCGGCCCGCTCGCGGCCGGCGAGCTGAGTGCTCAGCTCAAACTGAGCCCCGCCGCGACCACTACCGTCATCGATCGACTCGTCCGCGCCGGATTCGTCACCCGCAGCCAGGATTCGGCCAACCGTCGCCGTGTCCTGGTCGAAGCCACCGAGGCCGCGCAGGCGACGGCGGCTGAAATCTTCGGCCCAGTCGGTCAGGCGGGCGCAAAAGCCTTGGCCCGCTACAACTCCGACCAACTGGACGTGATCCTCGACTTCCTGCGCACCGCGCTGGAAGTCCACCGAGCCCAAACCGACCGCCAGCTAGCCGCCCTGAACCCCCGCTGAATAGCTCGCAACAAGTTGCTCGATCAAGATCAGGTGGAATCTGTGGCGGTATCGCCCGATGACTTCGTGAAGATGCCTGCCGAGGCGGCTTGGGTGGCGGCTGCGGCGGCGGTGCGGGCGGCAGCGTCGTCGATCGGGTCGCCGCTGGCGAGGAGGCGGTAGTAGAGGGGGGCCGAGACGGCGGTCAGGACGGCGCGGGCGTCGGTGTTTTCGGGGATTTCGCCGCGGGCGATGGCGGCGTCGATGCAGGGGGTCCACTCGGTGAGGCGGATGTCGTAGAAGCGGCGTAGGGCGGCTGCGGCGGTCTCGTCGCAGGTGGCAGCGGCGATGACAGCCTGGAAGAGCTGGCTTTGGCGGGGGTCGGTGAGGGTTTTGGCGACCAGGTGGGCGTTGGCGGTGAGATCGCCGAGTAGGGAGCCGGTATCCGCGTGTGGCAGCGATTGTTCGGCCATATCGACGAGCAGGTCGGCGACGAGTCCGGTGGAGTTGCGCCAGCGGCGGTAGGCCGTGGTCTTGCCGACCTCGGCGCGCGCAGCGACCTCGGTCAGATCCAGGTGTGCGAAACCGCGTTCGGCAAGTAGATCACCCGCCGCCTGCAGCACGGCCTCGCGAACGCGTGCGGTGCGTCCACCGGGGCGAACCGAGCCGGGGGCGGCATTGTGAGACTCCATAAAGGAACTCCAGTTTCATTTGCGGTGTGACGGGTGTATGGTTCGGGTTGTTAACGGAACTATAGACCCTTTAGGAGTCATCATGGAGTACCGGCGGCTCGGCGCATCAGGTCTGCTCGTCCCGGCGCTGAGTTTCGGCGCGGGCACCTTCGGCGGGCGGGGCGAACTGTTCAGCGCGTGGGGCGATACCGATGCGGAGCAGGCGCGCCGACTCGTCGATATCAGCCTGGACGCGGGCGTCACCATGTTCGATACCGCCGATGTCTATTCCGATGGCGCCTCCGAGGAGGTGCTCGGTGCGGCCATCAAGGGCAGGCGCGACCAACTGCTGCTGTCCACCAAGGCGAGCCTGCCGACCGGTCCCGGCCCATTCGATGCGGGTTCCGGCCGTTCGCGCCTGATCAAGGCGGTCGAGGGCTCGCTGCGCAGACTCGGCACGGACTACATCGACCTGTTCCAACTGCACGCCTTCGACGCGCATACTCCGGTCGAGGAAGTCCTTGCGGCACTGGACGATCTGGTGCGCGCGGGCAAGATCCGCTACCTCGGCGCCTCCAACTTCGCGGGCTGGCAGCTGATGAAATCCCTTGCCGCGGCGGACCGGCACGGCCTGACCCGCTATGTCGCCCATCAGGTCTACTACTCACTCGTCGGTCGCGACTACGAATGGGAGCTCATGCCGCTCGGCCTGGACCAGGGTGTCGGCGCGGTGGTGTGGAGCCCGCTCGGCTGGGGCCGACTGACCGGGAAAATCCGCCGCGGCCAACCACTTCCGGACGGCAGCCGTCTGCATCAGACCGCCGAGGCAGGTCCGCCGGTCGATGACGACAAGCTCTACGACGTGGTCGACGTCCTCGACGAACTCGCCGCGGAGACCGGTAAGACCGTCGCGCAGATCGCCCTCAACTGGCTGCTGCGCCGTCCAACGGTGTCGACCGTCATCGTCGGCGCACGCAATGCGGAGCAACTGCGCCAGAACCTCGGCGCGGTCGGCTGGGAACTCGATGCCGAGCAGATCGCGCGCCTCGACAAGGCCGGCGCGACTACCCCGGCGTACCCCTACTACCCGTACTACCGGCTGCCGGACTTTGCGCGGCTGAGTGCTCCTGCGGTGTGAGGGGATCAGCCACTGCGCCATTCCTCCTCAGAACCCGCGGGATCGGGTGCTGAGGCAACCACCCTCAGTACACGTCACGAACGTAGCGCTTCTCGGCAACCAACTGCTTCCGGAACGCCAGCGCCCCGTCCTCGTCGAGCTTGCCGTGGATCCTGGCAATGGCCAGCAGGGTGTCGTCGACATCCTTGGCCATGCGTGCCGCATCACCGCACACATAGAAGTGCGCGCCGTCGCGCAGCCAGGACCACAGCTCGGCGCCGTGTTCGATCATCCGGTGCTGCACGTAGATCCGCTCACGCTGGTCGCGGGAGAAGGCCAGATCGAGTCGGGTGAGGAAGCCCGAGCGGAACATATCCTCCAATTCCGCTCGGTAGTAGAAATTCTGGGCGGCATGCTGATCGCCGAAGAACAACCAGTTGCGGCCGCCGCAGCCGAGGGCACGGCGTTCCTGCAGGAAGCCGCGGAAGGGCGCGATGCCGGTGCCGGGGCCGACCATGATCATCGGCGCGGTCGGATCGAGCGGCGGCCGGAAGTGCGGGGCGCGCTGCAGGAAGATCGGCACCGCGGATTCGGCGGCGTCGGCGCGGTCGGCGAGGAAGGTCGAGCACACCCCACCGCGCCGCGCGGCGGATCCGGTCGCGGCCGGATCGCCGTACCGGACGACACCCACGGTGAGCTGCACCTCGTCGGGACTGACCAGCGGACTCGACGAAATCGAATACTGGCGCGGCTGCAGCTTTTTCAGCGTGCCGAGCCATTCGACGAGATCGGCGCGCACCGGGAACTCGCGCAGCACGTCGACCGCCTGCCGGTCCCACAGGTAGTTGTCGAGTTCATTGCGATTATCGCGGCGCAGCAGTTTCGCCAGGCGGTTGTCGGGATTGCGTTCGGCGATGAAGGTGAGCAGATCGTGGCTGACCTTCGTGATGTCGAAGCGGGTCCGCAGCGCCTGGGCCAGCGACAATTCCTGGTTGTCGAGTTCGATGACGCGACGGCCGTCCAGCCCGGTCGCGCCGAGCCATTCGGCCACCATCGACTCGGCATTCGCAGGCCAAACCCCGAGCGAATCGCCGACCTCGTAATTCGCTTTCAGTCCGCGCAGGTCGAAGCCGAACTGGCGCACTTCTTTCGGCGATCCGGCATGCGACAGCGGCTCATTGCGCACCAGCGGTGCGGTCACCGGCGCGTTGCGGGTGAACGACGCCGGTCCGGCGGTCTGGGTCCCAACGGCCGGTGCGGTGCGGGTCAGCACCATCGTGCCGCCGGTGGAGCGCTCGAGTATCCGGGCTACGCCGGGATCGGAAGGACTCGTCTGGGGCGCACCGCCGTCAAGTGCGGCGAGCACCTCGTCGAGCCAGCGCGCCGCCGCTTCCTCGTAATCGGGTTCGCTGTCGACGCGTGCGAGCAGACGGGTGGCCCCGCGTTCGGTCAGTTTCGCGTCCAGTTTGCGACCGTGGCCGCAGAAGTCGTCATAGGAGGAGTCGCCGAGTGCGAACACCGCGTACCGCATGCCGGTCAATCGGAACACGCTGTCGTCCAGGCGTTCCCAGAAGTCGGTGCCGTTATCCGGCGGTCCGCCGTCGCCGAAGGTGCTGCTGATCACCAGCACATCGCCGGTGAGTTCGTGCAGCTCGCACGAGTCCATATCGAGCAGCCGCGGCGCGAAACCGGATTCGGCCAGGCGAGCGGCCGTCGTCGCCGCGAACTCTTCGGCGGTTCCGGTCTGTGAGGCCCACAGCACGGTGATCGGCCGGGTCGGTTCGTCGGGAACATGATCGATGGACGCGGATTCTGTTGCCGCGCTTCGCGAATACATACCGGCCAACAGTCCGTCGATCCACAGCCGACTGTTCTTGGCCAGCGGCGCGGATTCGGGCAGCACCGGCTGACCGGTCACCGGAAGGGATTGCAGCGCCGAGAGATATCCGGCGAGATAGATCCGCTCGGTCTCACTGAGCGTCGGCGCTGTGCCCGCGTCGAGCCCCAGCATGACCGCCAGCGGGTGTGAACCATGGTTCGCGGCCGTTTCCGGCACTCTCGCCGATGGGCTTTCGGCCGCTTTCGGCATCACCGCGACCCGCCGCAACGACACCGCGCAGGCCTTGAATTCGGGCTGCAACGAGTCCGGGTCCACGGCGTCATTGGTCACGGCATTGATCGTCAGATATTCGCCCTGCTCGTCATTCCAATGGAACGGCGCGAAGCAATCACCGGGCCGCACCCGGTCGCTGATCTGCACCGGCAGCACTGCTCGACCACGCCGGGAGGCGATTTCGAGCTGGTCACCCGCCTCGGCCCCGATCCGCTCGGCATCCTCGGGATGCACCTCGACGAACGGCCGGCCGGTCAATTTGGTCAGCTTGTCGATCTTGCCGGTCTTGGTCATGGTGTGCCACTGATGCTGCAGGCGGCCGGTATTGAGCATGAACGGGTAGTCGGCGTCGGGCATTTCCTCCGGCGCCAGATGCGGGCGCGGCCAGAACACCGCGCGACGGCTCGGCGTCGCGAAGGACAACCGGGGCTGGTGCCCGGCCTCGTCGACGAAAAGTTCCTGGCTGACACCGTCATTGCGGTAGCGGATCGGGTTGCGCGCGCGGCCGGGCTCGGCGCACGGCCACTGCATCGGCCCCTCGCGCAACCGCTCATAGCTCATGCCACGCAGGTCGTATCCGGTGGCCGGATTGGCGAACTGCTTGATCTCGTCGAAAACCTCGGCACTGGAGGCGTATTCGAAACCCGCGAAGCCCATCGCGGTGGCGACCTGCGCGATCAGCAACCAGTCCGGCCGGGCATCGCCGATCGGATCCACCGAGCGCTGCAGCAACGTGACATTGCGCTCCGAATTCACCATCACCGCATCGGCTTCGGCCCACAGCGTGGCGGGCAGCAGTATGTCGGCGTAGGAGTTGGTGGCCGTATCGGTGTAGGCGTCCTGCACGATGACCAGCTCGGCCGCCTCCAGGCCGCCGATCACCGTCTTCCGATTGGCGACGGTGGCAACGGGATTGGTGCAGATGATCCAGGCCGCTTTGATCTGCCCCTCGGACAGCTCGCGGAACATCTCGATCGTGCCCGGTCCGGCTTCGGTGCGCAGCGTGCCCGGCTCGACGCCCCATGCGGTCTCCACGAAGCTGCGGTCGGTGGGGGAGAGCAGGCTGCGCTGCCCGGGCAAACCCGGACCCATATAACCCATTTCGCGCCCGCCCATGGCATTCGGCTGACCGGTCAGCGAGAACGGCCCGCTGCCGGGACGACAGATAGCCCCGGTGGCCAGGTGCAGGTTGCAGAGCGCGTTGGTGTTCCAGGTGCCGTGGGTGGACTGGTTGAGTCCCATGGTCCATAGCGACATCCATTCACCGGCTTCGCCGATCCAGCGCGCGGCTGTTCGGATATCGTTCTCGGCCAGCCCGGTGATCGCGGCGACCTGGTCCGGCGGGTAATCGGCGAGGAATTCGGGCATCGCCGCCCATCCCTCGGTGTGCTCGGCGATGAAGTCCGAGTCGATATCACCGTTTTCGACGAGCAGGTGCAGTAGCCCGTTCAGCAGGGCGAGATCGGTACCCGGCGCGATCTGCAGGAACAGATCGGCCCGCGCCGCGGTATCGGTGCGCCGCGGATCCACCACGATCAGCTTTGCCCCCGCTTTGACCCGGTCGATCATGCGCAGATAGAGGATCGGATGGCAGTCGGCCATATTCGCGCCGGTCACGAAGAACAGGTCGGCGTGTTCGAAGTCGTCGTAGGAGCCGGGCGGCCCGTCCGCGCCGAGCGACTGCTTGTAGCCGGTCCCGGCGCTGGCCATGCACAGCCGGGAATTGGCCTCGATGTGCTTGGTCCGCAGATACCCCTTGGCCAACTTGGTCGCCAGGTACTGCGCCTCGAGCGACATCTGCCCGGAGACATATAGCGCGATGGCGTCCGGTCCGTGTTCGTCCAGGATCGCCCGCAGCCGGGTGGCCACCTCGTGCACCGCCTCGTCGACAGGCACCGGCACGGGCACCTGACCGCGTTCGGGCCGCCGGTACGCGGTCTCCATCCGCCCCGGCGCCGCCATCAACTCCTGGTGGGTCGCGCCCTTGGTGCACAGCCGGCCCGCATTCGTCGGATGCAGTTTGTCACCGCGGACCTTGGCGATGACCGGCGCACCGTCCGCACCCGCGCGGGTCTCGACGACGATGCCGCAGCCGACGCCGCAGTACGAGCACGCCGTTCTGGCGGTGCTCGCGCGATCGGTGCCCGCATCGGTCATGCCACCGATCATGCGCACCGCCGATTGCGGCCGATTTACCCAACGTTATCGACAGATGACAATTAACCTCGCCGCAGCAAATTTCCCCCGTGAGGTGTGGCCTACGCCACGAAAATATGCCGCGACCAGGGGCTCAGCTCGATTCGGCGGTCAGCCCAATTTGTAAGCGCGGTGCAGTGCGACGATCCCGCCGGTCAGATTGCGCCATTTCACCGACGACCAGCCCGCATCGGCGATTCGCAGCGCCAACTGCCGCTGATTCGGCCAGGCTCGGATGGATTCGGCGAGGTAGACGTAGGCATCCGGATTACTGCTCACCGCCACCGCGACCTTCGGCAGCGCCTTCATCAGGTACTCCAGATAGATCGTGCTGAAGATCGGCACGATCGGCGTGGAGAACTCGCAGATCACCATCCGCCCGCCCGGTTTGGTGACCCGCAGCATCTCGCGCAGCGCGGCATCGGTCTCGGAGATATTGCGCAGACCGTAGGAGATGGTCACCGCGTCGAACGAATCGTCGGCGAAGGGCAGTGCGGTCGCATCGGCGGCCACCATCGGCACATTGCGGAATTTGCCCGCGGCGAGCATGCCCTGGGAGAAGTCGGCCGCCAGGCACCAGGCACCGGATTTCGCCAGGTCCAGCGTCGAAATGCCGGTGCCCGCGGCGAGGTCGAGCACGCGCTCACCCGGCCGCGGCGCAACTGCCTTGCGCACCGCCCAGCGCCAATATCGGTCCTGTCCCAACGAGATGACGGTGTTGGTCAGGTCGTACCGCTTCGCGACCCCGTCGAACATCGACGCGACCTCGTGCGGCTGCTTGTCCAGCGAAGCCCGAACCGGTTCCCGCTGCTCTGTTTTCGCCACGCCCCGAACCTACCGCGCGTAACACATGCCGGGCGAGACTCCCGCGCCGAACTGGCCCAGACAATCCGTGTCACCATCGGACGCGCCGGGCTTTTCCATGGTCACACCCCGTAATCGGTTTTCGGAGGTCGCGAAACTCACAGACGAGTTATGCGGTATGCGGCAACTGCGTCCGAATCCCCGTGACGTCGGCGTAGTGGCCCATCAGTTCGGTGCAGATGGCGGGCCAGGTCCGGTGCAGCACCGACTTGCGAGCGGCCGCGGCGAATCGCGCCCGCAGTACTGGATCACGAAGCGCCGCAACCGCACTGGGTAACAGCTCGGCGAAGCGATCCACCGGCAGCAGGTAGCCGTTGCGGCAGTGCGCGATCAGATCGCGCGGTCCGCCCGCGTCCGGCCCGATCACCGGAACCCCGGCGGCCAGGGCTTCTTGCACACCCTGACAGAACGTCTCGTGTTCACCCGCGTGCACCATCACATCCAGGCTCGCGTAGGCCTGCGCCAGCTCGTCACCACCGAGCTCACCGGTGAAGATCGCGGTGGGCATCATCCGCGCCAACCGGGCCCGCTCCGGCCCGTCCCCGACGATCACCAGCTGGATCGCCGGATCGCTCGCCAGCACCGCCAGCCGTTCCACATGCTTCTCCGGAGCCAGCCGCCCGACAAACCCAACCAGCAGCTTGTCCTGCCCGCGCAGCCAGGAGGCCCGCAGCTCCGGCAGCTTCGCCGACGGCGTGAACCGGCCGATATCGACACCGCGGCCCCAGCGGTGCACCCGCGGAATACCGTGCCGCCCCAGATCCTCGGCCGCCGCGCGAGACGGTGCCAGCGTCCGTGTCGCGCCCTCGTGAATCCGTCGCGTCCAGGCCCAAGCCGCTCGACTGGCCAGTCCGAGCCCATAACTCTTCGCGAATCCGGCCACATCGGTCTGATAGATCGCGACCGTCGGCAGATCCAACCGCATCGCCGCACCGAGACCACCCGCGCCGAGCAGGAAGGGCGAGGCCAGATGCACCACATCGGCATCGAATTCGTCGATCGCGGCGGTGATCCCGGGCTGCGGCAGGCCCACCGGCAGCGAGCTGACCTTCGGCACCATCACCGCTGGTACCAGATGCACCGGGAACCTTTTGTAGACCCGTGGCGCGGCGGGCAGCCCGTGCGGCGTATCCGGCGCGATCAGCAGCGCCTCGTGCCCGTGCTGGTCCAGGTGGTCCAGCACCCGGAGCACGGAATTGACGACGCCGTTCATATTCGGCAGGAACGACTCCGAAACGATGGCTACTCGCACCATCTCAGGTTGACCCGTGCAACGCGCCACGCCGTCACGTCGAAATGACCGATACGCAAAGATCCGGCGAACTGTCGGGGCTGCTCGCCTCAGGCGGCGCCGGCCGCCGCGCGAGGTCCGTTCACCGGGCCAGGCGTACGGCGCTGTGCCCGCAGCAGCAGCCACATCACGGGCAGCGCGACCGCCCACACCACCAGGATCACCGACAGCGCGGGCTGAATCGCGACCCGCACGTCACGTCCGGCCACCCGGACCAGATCCGGATCCTTGCGGCTGTACTCCACATTGATCCGCTCACCAGCGGTGAGGTTGGTCGGATACAGCACCCCGACCTTGGGATTGTGCGTCTTTCCGTCCGGTGTGACATAGATGACCGCCGAACGCAGCCGCCCGGCCGAGAGCACCTCGGCGGAGGTCACACCCTTGTCGGAGCTGATCAGATAGTCGTTGCGCCAGGCGGCCAGCACCAGCAGCACGACAAGGGCGCTGAGGAAGACGGCCGCCGTCAGTACCCCGATCCTGGCCCGCCGCAGGCGGTTCGAACGCCTTTCAGACTGGCTGGTTTCCGACACCACAACAGGCTACTTGCCACCTCCGATACCGTTTGCGCCCATGTCCCGAAAATTCAGCTTCACCGTGCCCTACACCGTCCCGGTCGAAGATCTTCACCGGGCACTCACCACCGATGACGTCTGGCAGTCCCGGTTCGCCGGTTCGCCGACTGCCACCCTCGATCTCTCGCATCCGCAGGGCACGGGCACCATCCGCATACATATGACCGAAAAGGCAAGCGATGACAAGGTTCCCGGCATCGTGAGCAAGATACTCAAGAGCGAACTGGTGCTCTCGCGCACCGACAACTGGCAGCCATTGGACGGCGAAATCGCCAAGGGTACTTTCGAGGGCGCCACCGGCGGCATCAGCAGCGAAATGTCGGGCACCTACGAACTGCGCCCGACTGTCGAGGGATCCGAGATCGAGGTCGTCGGCACCGTGCGGGTCAAGGTCCGGTTGGTCGGCGGTGCCATCGAACCGCTGGCCGAACAGCTGCATCATCGGGTGCTCGAGAGCGAGCGCAAACATATCGAGGAGTGGGTCGCCGCGCAGGCGAGCGCCTGACCCGTTCCGAACGTCCCGGCTTTCGCCGGGGCGTGCCGGGCTCATCGGCTAGGCGAAATCCTCCGGGCTGAATTCCTTGGGCTCCACCAGCACCAGCCAGTTGCCGGAGTTGTCCCGGATGATCGCCTCGGTGCCATAGGGTCGTTCGGCAGGCGGCTGGATGAACTCCACGCCCTTGGCGGTCAATTCCTCGAAGGTCTTCTGGCAGTCGTCGGTCTTCAGGCCGAGCGCGCCGTTGGTGCCATTGGCCAGGGCCCGGCGGATGGCGTCGGCGAGATTGTCATCCAGCGGCGGTCCCGGAATCATCAGGGTGATTTCGAGTTCGGGATGATCGGGATGTGCCACGCTGACCCAGCGGAATCCGTTGTCGCCCATCGTCACATCGCTGGTCTCGACGAACCCCAGCTTTTCCGTGTACCACTGCTTGGCCGCGTCCTGGTCGGTGACATACACGGTGACCAGCGAGACATTGGTAATAGTCATGCCCAAAGGCTAGGAAGCCCGTCGACCTGGGCGCTTCTCCGAAATTGCTGAGTTGTGCGAACCGCTGAGCACTCAGCCCCGCGGCTTGCGATCCGACAGCCCGTGCATGAACACATAACAGCCGGGAATCCGTGGCGCGCCATCCGCGAATTTGGCTTGATACTCCGACGGCGTCACCCCGACCAATTGCCGGAACTTACTGCTGAACGACCCGAGACTGCTGTACCCGACCAGCATGCAGACCTCGGTCACGGTGAGGTTGGTGGCCCGCAGATAGTCCTGTGCCCGCTCGATCCGTCGCTGCGCCAGATATGCCGCGGGCGTCACGCCGTATACGGCCGCGAAGGCGCGCAGGAAGTGATACTTCGAAACCCCTGCGGCGGCGGCCAATTCGTCCAGATTCAACGGCTCGGCATAGTTCCGGTCCGCAAGATCCCGCGCCCGCCGCAGATGCGGAAGTAGGTAGAGCGCGGGTAATCCGGTCATCTCAGGTGAAGGGTGCGAGTTGGTCGAAGCGGTAGGACGCCCGGCCCGCGGCCCGCCAAGCCCTGGCCGTCAGATCCAGATCCTCGTCGGTGACCAGATTCCCCATCACTCGAACCGCGGTGCGCTGCAGATACTTCGACCGCATCACCGGCGGCCCGCCCATCGGCACCATCCTGGGGTGGGTCGCCAGACCGGCGATCCGCCGCGCCACCGAGAACGTCCGACCGTAGCGGGTGCGTAAGAGCTCCGGCCACACCTTCGTGAGATCCGGTTCGTCCAGCAGTTCGGCGAGCATGTGCCCGCCCTCCAGTCCGTAGTCGATGCCCTCGCCGTTGAGCGGATTCACACAGCCCGCGGCATCGCCGATCAGCACCCAATTGCGCCCCGCGACATTCGACACCGCCCCGCCCATCGGCAGCAGTGCGGACGCGAGCGCCCGCAGCGAACCCTCGAACTGCCACTCCTCGCGGCGCAACGAGGTGTAGTGCTCCAGTAGCGGTTTCAGCGCGATATGCGAGGGCCGCTGCTCGGTGGCCAGCGAGCCGACGCCGATATTCACCTCGCCATTGCCCAGCGGGAACACCCAGCCGTAGCCGGGCACCAAGTCGCCATCGGCATTGCGCAGCTCCAGATGCGAAGTGATCCACTGGTCGTCGCTGCGCGCGGATTTGATGTAGGCGCGGGCCGCGGTGCCATAGGCGTACTGCCGATGCCAGGTTCGTCCGAGCAGTTTGCCGATCGGGGAGCGGACACCGTCGGCGACGATGAGCGTCCTGCATCCGATCGAACGGGTGCCCTCCGCCGTCTTCACCGTCACACCCGTGACGCGAACACCCTCCCGGATGACATCGATCACTTTCGTGCCATCCAGCATCCTGGCCCCGGACTTCACAGCTGTCTCACGCAGCTTGTCGTCGAGTTCGGTTCGGGGAACGGCACTTCCATACGTTGGGAAGGAACCGCCCGGCCACGGCAGCAGCGCCTCGCGGCCGAAACCCGTCAGCCGCAGGCCGTGGTTCACGGTGTGCGCGCGCAGCCAGTCGCCGAGCCCGAGGTGCTCCAATTCGGCGGTCGCACGGGGGGTGAGTCCATCGCCGCAGGTCTTGTCACGTGGGAAGACGGCGGAATCGATGAGCAGGACATCGCGACCGGCCCGCGCGGCCCAGGCGGCGGCGGCCGATCCGGCCGGCCCGGCACCGACCACGAGCACTTCGGTCTGTGTGGGAATCGCGCTCTGCGTCTCCCCGTCCCCGCCGACGGGGGTGACATCCGGTGAACCCATGCGCTCAATACTCGCAGGAGCATTCGGTTCGTGTCGATGGAGCCTGCCCGTGGCGCAGACCATGCGATCGATGAGGTCGGAAAACGATATGGAAAAGTGTCTGATACACCGCATAGTGACGGTGTTCATGGGCCGCGCGGCGGGGACACGCTAGGTTCTCTACCGTGGGGTCGGACGCATCGCTGGGAGAAGAGATGAGCACATCGGCTGTGAGTGATGAGAGCACGGTGGTGGCCGGAGTCGATCTCGGTGATACCGAGCTCGCGGAGACCGTGCGCAATGGCCTCATCGATGTCGAAAAACTCCTGATCGATGAGCTGTCCGACGGCGAGCTGTTCCTACAGGAGGCGGCGCTGCATCTGGCCAAGGCCGGGGGCAAGCGATTCCGCCCGCTGTTCACCATCCTCACCGGCCAGCTCGGTCCGCGCCCCACCGATCCGGCGCTGATCACGGCGGGCACCGTGGTCGAACTGGTGCACCTGGCGACCCTCTACCACGACGACGTGATGGACGAGGCCCCGATGCGCCGCGGCGCCCCGAGCGTGAATTCGCGCTGGGGCAACAGCATCGCCATCCTCGCCGGCGACTATCTCTTCGCGCACGCGTCACGGCTCACCTCGACTTTGGGCCCCGATGCCGTGCGGATCATCGCCGAAACCTTCGCCGAACTGGTCACCGGTCAGATGCGGGAAACCATGGGCGCCCGCGAATCCCAGGATCCGGTCGAGCATTACCTGCGCGTGGTCTGGGAGAAGACCGGCTCGCTGATCGCGGCCGCCGGACGCTTCGGCGGCACCTTCTCCGGCGCTGATGCCGAACACGTCGAGCGGTTGGCCCGGCTCGGCGATGCGGTCGGCACCGCCTTCCAGATCTCCGACGACATCATCGACATCTCCTCGGCCGCCGAACAATCCGGCAAAACGCCGGGCACCGACCTGCGCGAGGGCGTGCACACCCTGCCGGTGCTGTACGCACTGCGCGACGAGGGCGCCGAGGGCGACCGCCTGCGCAAACTGCTGGCCCACCCGCTGCAGACCGACGACGAGGTCGAGGAGGCGCTGTCTCTGCTCGCCCACTCCCGCGGCATGGTGCTGGCCAAGGAGAAGCTGCAGAGCTACGCCGATATCGCACACGCCGAACTCTCCGCGCTGCCGTCGGGCCCGGCCAACGACGCACTCGAGCGCTTGGTCCGCTACACCATCGAACGCGTCGGCTGATGGTTCGCACCGGCGCGCCGGACTGGATCACATCCGGAACTTTGCCCCCGATCTCTATCGTTGATCTGCCGTAGGACACTCGACGGACGGGGGAGTGGGCAAGGAGGCGTATGCACGGGCACGGGTATGCGAATGGGCTGAAGACGTTCGGGCTCATGGTCGGCCTCTCGGCCTTGATCGTGTTCGCCGGGGCGTTGTTTCGCAGCCCGATGATGCTCTTCCTGGCGATCTTGCTCGCCGTCGGCATGAATGCCTACGCCTATTTCTACAGCGACAAGATCGCGCTCAAGGCCATGCACGCCCAGCCGGTCAGTGAGCTGGAGGCCCCGGTCGTCTATCGCATCGTGCGCGAGCTCGCGACCACGGCGCGTCAGCCGATGCCGCGGCTCTATATCAGCCCGACCAACGCCCCCAACGCCTTCGCGACCGGACGCAATCCGCGCCACGCCGCCGTCTGCTGTACCAGCGGCATCCTGCAGATCCTCGACGAGCGCGAACTACGCGCGGTACTCGGCCACGAGCTATCGCACGTCTACAACCGCGACATTCTGATCTCCTCGATCGCGGGCGCACTGGCCGCGGTCATCTCCGGCCTGGCCAACCTGGCCTTCTTCGCCTCGATGTTCGGCGGCAACCGCAATGGCGAGGGCCCCAATATCCTCGGCGTGATCCTGGTGACGCTGCTCGGCCCGATCGCCGCGACCCTGGTCAAATTGGCGGTCTCCCGCTCCCGCGAATATCAAGCCGACCAATCCGGCGCCGAGCTGACCGGCGATCCGCTCGCCCTGGCCTCGGCGCTGCGCAAGCTGGAGCGCGGCGTACAGGCCGCCCCGCTGCCCCCTGAGCCGCAGCTGACGGCCCAGTCGCACCTGATGATCGCCAACCCGTTCCGGGCCGGTGAGCGTGCGGCACGCCTGTTCTCCACCCACCCCCCGATGGCCGATCGCATCGCCCGTCTCGAGGAAATGGCGGGCGGGCCCCGCAACTACTGATCGGCGGACCCGACGCGCTCAATCGTGTTCGGCCGCGAGTTCCTGTTCGTAGGCCCGTAGCGTCTCGACGAACATCCGCCGCTGCTCGGCGTTCAACGGCTCGAGCACCTTCCGCCAGGCCCGCGCACTGCCACCGAGCCAGGCATTGACCGACTTCTCGTGCGCCGCCGCGATGGCCACGATAGTCCGACGGCGATCCGCCGCATCCGAGCGGCGTTCCAGCACCCCCTGACGGCTCAGATCGCCCACCATCAGACTGACGGTCGTCGGCGCGACCTCCAGCCGTCCAGCCAGCTCGTTCACCGTCATCGGCCCCTCGAACACCAGATTCGCCAGCAGTGACAGATGCCGCGGAGCAAGCGAGAACGATTGCAGCTCTTCGGGAACGCGCATCTTCTTGGCCCGCCCCACCACCCGCGGCATGAGCAGCAGCAGACTCCGAATGCCCTCGTCCACCCCGATGCCACGCGCACCCGTTGACATCCCGCACACCTCCAAATAATCTTTGCTTGCAAAGCAATTTTGCTTGCAAAGCAAAATCTAATCTCCCAGGCAAGGCTAGTACCAGCGGTCGCCGGTCCGCCCGGCGATCCGGAAGGACGCGGGACATTACAGATGCGCAGCCGACTTCGGCGGCGGATTTCAATGCGGCGATCATCGAGGAGTTCCGCGCGAACGCGGGGTCGGTCGGCGCGATGTTCGAGGGGGTGCCGCTCATCCTGCTGACCACGGTCGGCGCGAAAAGCGGACGCCAGCACACGACGCCGGTCGTCTACTACCGAGACGGCGATCGTCTACTGATCTTCGGCTCGAACGCCGGCGCCGACACCCATCCGGCGTGGTTCTACAACGTGCGGCGGAATCCGGCCGTCACCGTGGAGGTCGGCGACGGTCCGCACGCAACTCGACGAGCTCGACGAATCGAGTGAAATCCCAAGTCTGCCAATGGATCTGCGCAGCCACTTTGTCGCATTCTGTGGTGCGCTGCATGAGCACCACACCAATGAGGACGGTGTCTTTCCGGCGCTGGTCCGCCAGCATCCCGAATTGGCTCCGGTGGTCGAGCGGCTGCAGCGTGAGCACGGTGTGGTCGCCACGGCACTCGCCGAATTGCAACAGTTGCCGAACAGTGCCGACGCGGCCCAGTTGCGCAACGAATTCGACCGTCTCGCAAATGAATTGGAAACCCATTTCAGTTACGAAGAGGACGAACTCGTGGCAACCCTGAATGCGACCGACCCGGCCGCACTTCGATAGCGATAAATGCCCGCAGAAATGAGAAGCCCCCGTCGATCATGATGATCGACGGGGGCTTTCGGTGGCAGGTGTAGGATTCGAACCTACGTAGGCTTTCACCGACAGATTTACAGTCTGCTCCCATTGGCCGCTCGGGCAACCTGCCGTCGCGCTTCTCGGCGCGCAGAGCAGCTTACAACGAACCTGCACCCTGAATGCAAACCGGCTGGCCATCGGCCATGCGACGGGACTACGGTCGCGCTCCGGGGTAGAACTGACGGTGACCGGATCATCTGGTCGTCGGCGACTGCTTGCAGGTCGCTCGAAAGGGTCAGCCAGGACCCGTTGGACCGCCAGGACAGGAGCGAAGTGTGGCCGATTCGTCTTTCGATGTTGTCAGCAAGGTCGACCGTCAGGAGGTCGACAACGCGCTGCATCAGGCGGACAAGGAGCTGAACACCCGCTACGACTTCCGTGGCACCGGCGCGAGTATCGAATGGTCCGGTGAGGACAAGATCGTGCTCAGTGCCGAGGCCGAAGAGCGGGTCAAGGCGGCGCTCGACGTATTCAAGGAAAAGCTGATTCGCCGCGATATCTCGCTCAAGGCCTTCGATGCCGGCGAGCCCGCGGCCTCCGGCAAGACCTACAAGATCACCGGCACACTGGTGCAGGGCATCGACGCCGAGCATGCGAAGAAAATTTCCAAGAAGATCCGTGACGAGGGGCCCAAGGGCATCAAGGCGCAGATCCAGGGTGACGAACTACGCGTCTCCAGTAAGAAGCGCGACGATCTGCAGGCGGTGATCGCATTGCTGAAGGGTGAGGACTTCGGCATCGCGCTGCAGTTCGTCAATTATCGGTAGGCGTCGTGGCTGATCTTTTCGAGCGACCTGCGAGCAGTCGCTGGCGGCCCGCCGCGGGTGGCCGCAAAAACCGCTCTGACCACCCGGTTTGGAGGTGCGACCGGTGAGTGTGTAACCTCGTTCAAGACTTCGCCGCGCCGGAGTCCTGAACGTTGGTCACGGCGCGGAGCTAGTCATGCCCCCTTAGCTCAGTCGGCAGAGCGTTTCCATGGTAAGGAAAAGGTCAACGGTTCGATTCCGTTAGGGGGCTCGCCGGATTGCCGGTGGTGACCGACTCGGCATCTCCAAGGTTGGGCGCGGCATCACCAGGCAATGCGACCCGTGGCGGTGTAGCTCAGTCGGTAGAGCAAACGACTCATAATCGTTGTGTCGCCGGTTCAAGTCCGGCCATCGCTACCAAAGACCGATCAGACCATCTGGTTGACCCGAAAGAAGGAATATCGTGGCCGCGAAGTCCACCGATGTCCGGCCAAAGATCACCTTGGCCTGCGAGCAGTGCAAGCACCGCAACTACATCACCAAGAAGAACCGGCGCAACGACCCGGATCGGCTGGAGCTGAAGAAGTTCTGCCCGAACTGTGGCACCCACCGGGCGCACCGCGAATCCCGCTAGTCCACCACGCGTGCCGCTGCCGCGTTGATTGGCTTCCGGGTTGGTCCCGGATTCTCGGGTCGTGACACTTGCGAGGGCCGGACATATGTCCGGCCCTGACGTGTTTTACGACTCGAGTGCGGTGGGCGTTGCGAGCGAAGCGAGTAACCGATCGACACAGCCGCCAAGCGGGCACGACGGAGCCGAGCGCTAGCGAGGCGCAGTCGTGAACGCTCCGTCGACTCCGGGGCTCGGGGTCAGATAGGTACAGTCCTCCCGTGACAATCAACACCGGTACAGACGAAGCGGTCGCAGCGGACGAAGAACTCGACCCCGCGGCACACGCCGCGGCGATGGTCGGTCATCACTACCGCGTCGACGACTACTACGAGGTCGGCCGCGAGAAGGTGCGTGAATACGCCCGCGCCGTGCAGGATTACCACCCGGTGCACTGGGATGAAGACGCCGCGCAGGAGTACGGCTACGACAGCCTGCTCGCCCCGGTCACCTTCATCTCTCTGGTCGGGATTCTGGCCCAGCGCAAACTCTTCGAGCAGATCGTCACGGGCTACGACCTGAGCCAGATCATGCAGACCGATCAGATCCTGGAATTCCACCGGCCGATCAAGGTCGGCGACCAGTTGGTCTGCGATGTCTATCTGCACTCGTTCCGGCAGGCCTTCGGTGGCGACATCATCGTCACCAAGAACATCGTCACCGCGCAGAACGAGGTGGTGCTCACCACCTACACCACGCTGATCGGGCGCAGCGGCGGCGATATCGATCCGAATCTGCAGGGCGCGGTCCGCAATGTGCTCATGCACGGCATCGACGAGGACGCGCCGAGCCACCATCCGCGCACCGGCGCCACCACCGATGCACTCGCGGCGCCTGCGCCCGTGGTGCCTGCGATCGTGCCGAGCAAGCACGCGATCAACTTCGAGCACATCGCCGTCGGCGACGAGCTGCCCCCGCGCACTGTCCGGCTGACCCGCGGCGATCTGGTGAACTACGCGGGCGTCTCCGGCGACGCGAATCCGATCCACTGGAGTGACGAGGTCGTCAAGCTGGTCGGTCTGGACAACGTGGTCGCGCACGGCATGCTCACCATGGGCCTCGGCGGCGGTTTCGTCAGCTCCTGGCTCGGCGATCCCGGCGCGGTCAAGGAGTACAACGTCCGCTTCACCAGCCCGGTCTACGTCGGCTCCGAGGAGCCTGCGGAGGTCGAGTTCACGGGTAAGGTGAAGTCGGTGGATTCGGAGACCCGGACCGCGGTCGTCGCCATCGTGGCGAAGTCGGCGGGCAGGAAGATCTTCGGACGCGCCACCGCGACGGTCCAACTGGCCTGACCTGGTCGAGCGACCCTGATTGGCATATGCCGCAGGCGGTAACGTACACTCAGATTTCTGGGGTCACCAGCCGCTGCGCGCTGCTCTGCAAGGGCTGGTTCCAGGTGAGTCCGCAAGGATTCGCCGACGGGGCCGGCAACTGCCGGAGTGGCGCGCGTGTTGTGTGACACCAGATGGAAGAACGACAACTGAACACAGAACAGTGGTTGGACAGCTGGATCGTCCGACCGAAGGGGCGTAGCTCAACTGGCAGAGCAGCGGTCTCCAAAACCGCAGGTTGCAGGTTCAAGTCCTGTCGCCCCTGCCCTGGATGCCAGCGACGAAAGGATCGACGTGAGCGAGCGTAGCGAGCGAGCCATTGGCACAGCGCGCATCGCGCACGGCGGCGCCGAGCGTAGCGAGGTGACGGCGTGAGCGACGAGCGGGATAATCGCCACGGCGCGCATGCCGAGGACGACGACACCGCCGCGGTGGCTCGGCCGAGCGGTAAGCGGTCCGCGCGGCGCAGTCGCGATGCCGATTCGGGCTCGGTCGCCACGATCGATCGGCCCACATCGGGCAAGGCAGCCAAAAAGACCGATCGGGCCGAACGCAAGACGGGTAACCCGTTCAAGCGTTTGATCAAGTTCCTGCGCGAAGTAGTCGCGGAACTGCGCAAGGTGATCTGGCCCAACCGGAAGCAGATGGTCACCTATACGAGCGTTGTTCTGGTGTTCGTGATCTTCATGGTCGCGTTCATCAGCGGGTTGGATCTGGCGTTCATCAAGGGTGTCAACTGGCTGTTCGGCTAGCTGATCGCCGCCGACGCCGGTAGCCGACCCCGAGCCGGCGCGTTACAGCGCGCCCGCCCGGTACGCAAAGGATGTACGTGACGACACAGGAAGCGAGTGCCCCAGTGAGCACCCCGGAGAACGACACAACCGACGAGTTCCCGGTCGACGAAGCGGTGCAGACCGTCGAGGAGTCCGCGGCCGTCGAGGAAGCTGTTGTCGACGAATCCGACGCCGCTGACGCCGAAGTTGTCGAGGCCGCTCCTGTCGATGCCGAACCCGCCGATCCGGTTGCCGAGATGAAGGCCGCGCTGCGGCGGGCCCCCGGCGATTGGTACGTAATTCACTCGTACGCCGGTTACGAGAACAAGGTGAAGGCCAACCTCGAGACCCGTGTGCAGAACCTGGACCTCGAGGAATACATCTTCCAGGTCGAGGTGCCGACCGAAGAGGTCACCGAGATCAAGAACGGTCAGCGCAAGCACGTCAACCGCAAGGTGCTGCCCGGTTACATCCTGGTCCGGATGGAACTCAACGACGAGTCGTGGGGCGCGGTGCGCAACACCCCCGGTGTCACCGGTTTCGTCGGCGCCACCTCGCGCCCGTCGCCGCTTTCCATCGACGACGTGGTGAAGTTCCTGGTCCCGGCCGCGCAGCAGCAGAAGAAGCCCGCTGCCGAGGCCGCCGCCGCGGCGTCGACCTCCACCGATATCGCGCCCAAGCCGGTCATCGAGGTCGACTTCGAGGTCGGCGAGTCGGTGACCGTGATGGACGGCCCGTTCGCGACGCTGCCCGCCAGCATTTCCGAGGTCAATGCCGAGCAGCAGAAGCTCAAGGTGCTCGTGTCGATCTTCGGTCGCGAGACTCCGGTCGAGCTGGCGTTCACCCAGGTCGCGAAGATCTAGGACCCCCGAATCTTGCAAAGAGCAAGGACACAAAAACCCTAGGAAAGAAAGATGCCCCCCAAGAAGAAGAAGCTCGCCGGGATCATCAAGCTTCAGATCCAGGCCGGCCAGGCGAACCCGGCCCCTCCGGTCGGCCCCGCGCTCGGTCAGCACGGCGTCAACATCATGGAGTTCTGCAAGGCGTACAACGCCGCGACCGAGTCGCAGCGTGGCAACGTCATTCCGGTCGAGATCTCGGTGTACGAGGACCGGTCCTTCGACTTCAAGCTGAAGACCCCGCCCGCCGCCAAGCTGCTGCTCAAGGCCGCCGGTGTGCAGAAGGGCTCGGCCGAGCCGCACAAGACCAAGGTCGCGAAGGTCACCATGGACCAGGTCCGGGAGATCGCCAAGACCAAGCAGGAAGATCTGAACGCCAAGGACATCGACCAGGCGGCCAAGATCATCGCGGGCACCGCGCGTTCGATGGGTATCACCGTCGAGGCGTGAGTTTCGGCTCCGAAATTCCGGTGGGAGGGTCGGCCAGACCCGATAACCACTTCTGAACCACACTAAGGACAGAAAATCATGGCAAAACGAAGCAAGGCGTATCTCGCCGCGGCCGAGAAGGTCGATCGCACTCAGCTCTACTCCCCGCTGGCCGCCGCGCGGCTGGCGAAGGAGACCGCAACCACCAAGACCGACGCGACCGTCGAGGTCGCCGTTCGTCTCGGTGTGGATCCCCGCAAGGCCGACCAGATGGTCCGCGGCACGGTCAACCTGCCGCACGGCACCGGTAAGACCGCCCGCGTCATCGTGTTCGCGGCCGGTGAGAAGGCCGCCGAGGCCGAGGCCGCCGGTGCGGACGCCGTCGGCGCCGAGGATCTGATCGAGCGGATCCAGGGCGGCTGGCTGGACTTCGACGCCGCGATCGCCACCCCGGACCAGATGGCCAAGGTTGGCCGGATCGCGCGTGTCCTGGGCCCGCGCGGCCTGATGCCGAACCCGAAGACCGGCACGGTGACCAACGATGTGACCAAGGCTGTCAACGACATCAAGGGCGGCAAGATCAACTTCCGCGTCGACAAGCAGGCCAACCTGCACTTCGTCATCGGCAAGGCATCCTTCGACGATGCCAAGCTGGTGGAGAACTACGGCGCCGCGCTGGACGAGATCCTGCGTGCCAAGCCGTCGACCGCCAAGGGCCGCTACGTCAAAAAGGTGACGGTCTCGACGAACACCGGACCGGGCATCCCGGTGGACCCGAACCGCACCCGCAACCTCCTCGACGAGGATGCGTAAGTAGCACCCGGCTCTTCGGAGCATTGGCGCCTCTTCGGACGCTGAGTACCAGCACAAAGGGCGGGAACGCGAATCGCGTTCCCGCCCTTTGTGCTTTCGAACCCGGATCATGCGAACTGGGAACTGCTGACATAGATTCCGTACGGTCGCGCCGGACTAATCGACTTGTCGGAGACGTTGCCCCTCAGGTGACCGCTGTTCTGCTCATCTCCGGAAGCACGCGCAGTGCTTCGACAAATACCGCCGCACTGCGCACGGTGGCGGCGATCGCGCCGGAGGGCATCGATACCTTCTGGTACGACGGGCTTTCCGAACTCCCCGCCTTCAGTCCGGACGACGACGGGACCGCCCACCCCTCAGTTCTCGCGCTGCGCGAACACCTTTCCCGCGCCGACGCCGTCCTGCTCTGCACCCCCGAATACGCGGGCACCCTTCCGGGCAGCTTCAAGAACCTGCTCGATTGGACCGTCGGCTCCGCCGACCTCTACGAAAAGCCGACCGCCTTCCTCAATGTCGCCGCCCAGGGCCGCGGCGAAGGTGCGGCCGCGACCCTGACTACGGTCCTGGGTTACGTCGGCGCGGTGGTCGACCCGGCAAACTGTCCCCGCCTCCCCGTAGCACGCGATGCCATGGACACCAACGGCCTGGTCACCACCCCCGAATTCCGAACCGGCGCCCTGACGGCCCTCACCCTCCTGGCCCGCCAGGCCGCGCACATCTGACCGTCGCCGAGGCGAGTCAAAAGGTGGCTGCCGGAGCACATCCGAACCACCTTTCGACTCGCCTCGACGGTCAGTCGGTTTTGCGCCAGCCGAGGAGGACGGACTCGCCTTCCGGTGGGGCCCAGGGGAGGAAGATGGCGACGATTACGGCGCAGACCATGACCGCGCCTGCGGCGACCAGTGATGCTGCGTGGGAACCCTGCAGTGCCGCGGTTTTCATTGCGACGATGAGGTTTTCGCGCTGGCTTTCGAAGAACGGCGCCAGCGGGCGCTTGCGCATTTCGAGCACACTGAGCGGACTGGCCTTCACCAGGCTCTTCTCGTTATCGCTCATCAGCCCCTTCGGCACCGCATCGATGCGCGCGGCGATGCGAGTCGTGTAGTACGAGGCCACAATCGAGCCGAGTACCGCGACGCCGAGGGTGCCGCCGATCTCGCGGGTGGTGTCGTTGACCGCCGATCCGGCGCCCGCTTCGTCCAGTGGCAGTGCCGACATGATCGATTCGGTGGCCGGGCCCTGCACGATGGCCAGACCGAGCGCCATCGACACCATGGACGGCAGCACACCGATGACGTAACTGCTGTCCACCGTGACCTGTCCGCCGAGATACAGCCCGACCCCGGTGAGCAACAACCCGAATACGATCACCGGCGTGGTGCCGATGCGGGTCGCCATGAGCGTCGCGATCGGTGCGCCGATCGCCACCGAGAACGCGAACGGCAGTGAGGCGATACCGAATTCGAGCGGCGTGTACTCCCGCACCCCTTGGAAGTACTGAGTAATAAGGAACAGGAATCCGAACATCGAGAAGTAGCCGACCGCAATCGCCAAGGCGGGCATGGAGAATCGGCGATTGCGGAACAGCCGCATATCGAGAATCGGTGCGCTGGTACGCAATTCCCACGTGATGAACGCCGCGAGCAGTGCGACGCCGAGCGCGCCGACGCCGAGTGTGGTCGTGGAAAGCCAGCCGTGGCGCGGCGCTTCGATAATGGCCCACACCAGTGCGGTGATGCCGGTGACCGACAATCCGATACCCGGCAGATCGAGCCGCCCCACCTGGGCGGATCGCGATTCGGGCACCCAGATCAGGGTGGCGGCCAGGGCGATCAGCGCCACCGGCACATTGATCCAGAAGACCGAATGCCACGAAAAGTGTTCCAGCAGCCAGCCGCCCGAGATCGGGCCGATCGCGATGGCGAAGCCGGCCATGGCCGTCCAGGCGGCGATGGCGAGTGCGCGCTCGCGCTTATCGGTGAAGATATTGATGATCAGCGCCAGCGTCGCGGGGAAGACGGCCGCGGCGAAGACTCCCATCGCGGCGCGGGCGGCGATGACACTGCCCATGGATTCCGCGAGCGCCCCGCCGATCGACATGACGGCCACGCCGACCAGGCCGATCATCATGACGCGGCGGCGTCCGTAGCGGTCGCCGAGGTTGCCGAAGGCCAGCAATAATCCGGCGAAGGTCAGGGTGTACGCGTCGACGACCCATTGCAGGCCGCTGACGCCGGTGGCCAATTCCACTCCGATGGAGGGCAGGGCCACATTCACGATGGTGTTGTCGAGGACGACCAGCAGCTCCGCCAGACAGATGACGGCGAGAGCGATGAAGCGCCTGGTGCGTCGTTCCAACAGCACCGGTGGATCGACTATGGAGGTTGCCATAGTTGGCTAGTCAAACAGTAACTGTGACTCTTGGTAACACTTTATTGCGGCGACGTCCGACACATATTGGGCCGAATTGTGAGCTGCGCCACAACAATTCGGGCGCGCAAGGGTTCCGTTCGTAGCCGTTTTGGCAGATGGGGGCGGGTTCGGCTACTCTGGATCGAAGTAATCGACGAGTTCGATGACTACCCAATCCGTTCTACCGAAGACCGTTGGTCGCTGCGCCCATTCGGGCGTGGTCGAAGGTCCGGCATCGAGCCGGCGGCCCACGCAGGGAGGACCGAGGCTGGGATTCGATCTGGGCACTGCCTGGGTCGATCACCTATTGCGCCCCGGAACGCTCTGCGTTCGGGGCGTTTGCTTTATCGCCGGCCCCTGGTACTCGGCAGTTCGAATACGAACCGACATCCAGAGAGGAGGCGAAGTATGGCAAAACCCGAGAAGGTCACCGCGGTCGAGGAGATCACGGAGCAGTTCAAGAGCTCGTCGGCCACCGTCATCACGGAATACCGTGGTCTGTCGGTCGGTAAGCTCACCGATCTGCGTCGCGCGCTCGGCGAAGGCGCTACCTACTCCGTCGCCAAGAACACCCTGGTCAAGCGGGCGGCTGCGGAAGCGGGCGTCGTTGGCCTGGACGACTTGTTCGTCGGACCGACCGCCATCGCCTTCATCAAGGGCGAGCCGGTCGACGCAGCGAAGGCCATCAAGACCTTCGCCAAGGACAACAAGGCGCTCATCATCAAGGGCGGGTACATGGACGGCGCCGCGCTGTCCGTTGCCGAGGTCGAGAAGATCGCCGACCTGGAGTCCCGCGAGGTGCTGCTGGCCAAGCTGGCCGGCGCGATGAAGGGCAACCTGGCGAAGGCTGCCGGTCTGTTCAACGCTCCCGCTTCGCAGGTGGCCCGCCTGGCCGCCGCGCTGCAGGAGAAGAAGCAGGCCGAAGAAGGCGGAGCTGCCGCCGAGTAACACCCCATGCGGGTGGATCGCGTGCGCTTCGCCCACATAGACAATCAACTACCGAAAGGAAACAACAATGGCCAACGTTGACGAACTGCTCGAGACCTTCGGCAACATGACCCTGCTCGAGCTGTCGGACTTCGTCAAGAAGTTCGAGGAGAAGTTCGAGGTCACCGCGGCTGCTCCGGTCGCCGTCGCCGCCGTCGGTGGCGCTGCCGCTCCGGCCGAGGCCGCCGAGGAGCAGGACGAGTTCGACGTCGTCCTCGAGGGTGCCGGCGACAAGAAGATCCAGGTCATCAAGGTGGTCCGTGAGATCGTCTCGGGCCTGGGCCTGAAGGAGGCCAAGGACCTCGTCGAGAGCGCCCCGAAGCCGATCCTGGAGAAGGTCGCCAAGGATGCCGCCGAGGCTGCCAAGGCGAAGCTGGAAGAGGCCGGCGCCAAGGTCTCCGTGAAGTAATTCGCGAGTAACTCGCCGAACGGGCGGTCCCCATTGGGGCCGCCCGTTTGCGTTGTCATGACGCGTGCGACGGTAATGCGAATATTGCGAGTGATTCGGGGTTACTCTTCGGTCAGGTAAGGGTGTGCCGCGTCATGCTCATGGGTTACAGTGACCGCACCCACTGTGATGCGACACACCGTGATACCGAATAGCGCGGTTCGCCGGTGGGTGGCTCGCTGAGAATTTGTGGAGGTTGGCGTGGGCGTCGAGGTCAGGACCGAGGGTGTTACCAAATCCTTCGGTTCACAGCGAATTTGGCAGGACGTCTCACTGACGCTGCCCTCGGGTGAGGTCAGCGCGCTGCTCGGCCCCTCGGGTACCGGTAAATCCGTCTTTCTGAAGTCGCTGATCGGTCTGCTGCGTCCGGAGCGCGGTTCGATCTTCATCGACGGCACCGATATCACCACCTGCTCCAATAAGGAGCTCTACGAAATCCGCAAGCTGTTCGGTGTGCTGTTCCAGGACGGCGCGCTGTTCGGGTCGATGAACCTGTTCGACAACGTCGCGTTCCCGTTGCGTGAGCACACCAAGAAGTCCGAGTCCGACATCAAGAAGATCGTGATGGAGAAGCTCGAGCTGACCGGTCTGCTCGGCGCGGAGAACAAGCTGCCCGGTGAGATCTCCGGTGGTATGCGCAAGCGCGCCGGTCTGGCGCGTGCCCTGGTGTTGGATCCGCAGATCATCCTGGTCGACGAGCCCGACTCGGGTCTGGACCCGGTGCGTACCTCGTATCTGTCGCAGCTGTTGATCGATATCAACGCTCAGATCGACGCGACGATCCTGATCGTGACTCACAACATCAACCTGGCGCGCACGGTGCCCGACAACATCGGGATGCTGTTCCGGCGTTCGCTGGTGATGTTCGGTCCGCGTGAGGTGTTGTTGACCTCGGAGGAGCCGGTGGTCAAGCAGTTCCTCAACGGTCGCATGATCGGTCCGATCGGTATGTCGGAGGAGAAGGACGAGGCGCAGATGGCGCGCGAGCAGGCCCTCGTCGACGCCGGGCACCACCATGGTGGCGCCGAAGAGGTCGAGGGCATCATCCCGCAGATGCGGGCCACGCCAGGTATGCCGGTGCGCCAGGGCGTGCTTCGCCGTCAGGCGCGCGTCCGCGAAATCATGCACACCCTGCCGCACGCGGCCCAGGCGGCTATCCGTGAGTCACTCGAGCAGAGCGACGATACGCAGGTGATGGCGTACCAGAATGGGGAGCTGGGCGGATACGAGGGTGGGTCATTCGACACTACCGTGCGCCACAACACAACTAACGGGTAACATCTGCGATCGTGAATTCCACCCTGGCGCGATTGCGGACTCCAATGGAGTCGGGGTTTGGCCAGGCCGGCAACATCTTTGCGCTGTTCATCGACGTTATGCGTAAGACGTTCAAACGGCCTTTCCAGTTGCGCGAATTCATCGAGCAGTCGTGGTTCATCGCGAGTGTCTCGATCTTGCCGAGCGCACTGGTTGCCATCCCGTTCGGTGCGGTTGTCGCGCTGCAGACCGGCTCTTTGATCAAACAACTAGGCGCCGAATCGTTTACCGGCGCAACCAGCGTCCTGGCTACTGTCCAGCAGGCCGCCCCCGTTGTCACCGCGTTGATCATCGCGGGCGCGGCCGGATCGGCGGTAGCCGCTGATCTCGGCTCGCGCACCATCCGTGAGGAGATCGACGCACTCGAGGTGCTCGGCGTCGATCCGGTACAGAAGCTCGTGGTGCCGCGCGTACTCGGCATGATGCTGGTCGCGCTGCTGCTCAACGGACTGGTATCGGTGGTCGGCATCGCCGGCGGCTATTTCTTCAATGTCGGGTTGCAGGGCGGTACGCCCGGCGCCTACCTCGCTTCGTTCTCCGCGCTGGCCCAACTGCCGGACCTGTGGATCGGCGAGATCAAGGCCTTGGTATTCGGTCTGATCGCAGGCGTGATCGCCGCGTACAAGGGGTTGCATCCCAAAGGGGGCCCGAAAGGAGTCGGAGACGCGGTGAACCAATCCGTGGTTATCACCTTCATGGTTCTGTTCTTCGTGAACTTGATCCTGACACTGGTGTATTTGCAGGTCGTCCCCGCCAAGGGCGCCTGACCCGTGGCTACCTCGTACCGTCCCCCGGTCCTGGCGAAATCCGCCCGCCGGGTCCGTGAGATCGCGCGCATGCCGGTGAATGTCATCGATCGCGCCGGCGATCAGATGTCGTTCTATTCCAAGGCCATCGCCTGGATACCGCGCACCGCGGTGCACTACCGCAAGGAGGTCATGCGGCTGCTCGCCGAGGTGACCTTCGGCAGTGGTGCGCTGGCTGTCATCGGCGGCACCATCGGTGTCATCGTGTTCATGTCCGGCTCGGTCGGCGTCGTCGTCGGCCTGCAGGGCTTCAAGGCGTTGGATTCGCTCGGCAGCTCGGTGCTGACCGGCTTCCTTACCGCGTACATCAACACCCGCGAGATCGCGCCGCTGGTCGCGGCGCTCGCGCTATCGGCAACGGTGGGTTGTGGTTTCACCGCCCAGCTGGGCGCGATGCGGATCTCCGAGGAGATCGATGCGCTGGAGGTGATGGCGGTGCCGGGTGTGCCGTTCCTGGTCACCACCCGGGTGATCGCGGGCTTCCTCGCGGTCATCCCGCTCTACATCGTGGGCCTGCTGGGCACATTCCTGGCGTCGCGAATGATCAGCATCTGGTTCAACGGACAATCCAGTGGTTCCTACGACCACTATTTCGGTCTGTTCCTGCCACCAGAAGACGTCTTGTATTCATTCGTCAAAGTATTGGTCTTCGCATTCGTAATCATCATGGTGCATTGCTATTACGGCTTCAATGCCACCGGCGGACCGGCCGGTGTCGGCGTCGCGGTGGGTCGCGCGGTGCGCGCGGCGATCGTGCTCGTGAATGTGCTCGATTTCTTCCTGAGCCTCGCAATCTGGGGAACTACTACGACAGTGCGGGTTGCCGGATGAGCGCGCGGATCATCGAATTGGGAGCGGCAGTGAGGTGCCGTCATGAGTAATCGCGTGCAGATGTTGCGCGCGACGGAGAAATTGCGTGTCCGGCTGCTCGGTATCGCATTCTTCGTGGTCTGCGCACTATTCCTGGTCACCACGGTCGCGATCTACAACAAGGCGTTCGTCGATACCGTCCGGGTCGAACTGATCACCGACAGCGTGGGAAATGCGTTGACCCGCAATGCCGATGTGAAGGTGCGCGGCGTCAATGTCGGCGAGGTCAGGTCCAGCCGGTCCGAGGGCGGCAAGGTGACCCTCGACCTCGCGATCGATCCCGGTAAGGCCGAGCAGATTCCGGTCAATGCGACGGCCCGGCTGCTGCCGAAGACGCTGTTCGGCGAGCGATATGTCGATCTGGTCATCCCGGACGAGCCGAGTAAGCAGCACCTGACCGAGGGCGTGACCCTGCATCAGGACACCAGCGGCAATGCCATCGAGATCAGCAAGCTGCTCGACGATGTGCTGCCACTGCTGCAGGCGATTCCGCCGCAGGATCTCGCCTCGACGCTCGGCGCACTGTCCCAAGCGCTTTCGGGTCAGGGTCTGGCGCTCGGTGAGACGGTGGAGAAGTTGGATCATATCTTCCGTGAGGTCAATGGGGTCATGCCGGATCTCAAGCAGGATCTGGTGAGCTTCGCCGATGTGGCCGCCACCTATTCCGATGCGCTGCCGCAGCTGGTCGACGCATTCGACAACCTGCGCACCACCAACGCGACCATCGTGCAGCGCCGCCCGCAGATCGATACCCTGCTGGCCACGCTGAATCCGACCGCGGCCACCACCGCGGACTTCCTGATCGCCAACCGCGACAACATCATCGATGTGGCCGCCGACTCGCGGCCCGCGCTGGAACAGCTGGCGACCTACTCGCCGACCTACACCTGCGCAATAGCGAACTTCGCCAAGATGAAGCCGCGCATCGACCAGCTCATGGGTATGGGCACCAAGCGGCCCGGCTCGCGAGTCAGCATCGAGCTGACCAACACCCGCGGCAAGTACCTGCCCAACCAGGACGAGCCGCGCTGGCTGGACACCCGCGGGCCTTGGTGCCTGCCGGAATACCCGGTCTTCACCGATCCGGGTCAGTACACCGGCGGACCGATCAACGATGGTTCCTACCAGGTGCCGAGCCGCAATCCGGGTGACCAGGACAGCGGCAAGCTACCGGTGCCGCAGTTCGGCATGTACCCGGCCGCGAATGTGCCGACCACGGCCGGTTCGCCCGCCGAACAGCAGACGCTCGGCACGATCTACGGTGCGGCGAACGGTGTTTCGCCCGACCAGGTGCCCAGCTGGGTCACCAGGATCGGTGCACCCGCATTCCGTGGCAGCGAGGTGAGCGTGCGATGAAGGAAACGATGCGCGGCCTCGGCGGGCCGCTGACCAAACTCATCATCTTCATCGTCGTCACGCTGTTGGCGACGACGATCCTCGGGCTCTCGATCGCTAACTACACCGGCGGCGGCACCGCGTTCAAGGCGCGCTTCTCCGATGTCACCTCGCTCAATAAAGGTGACGAGGTGCGCATCGCCGGTGTCCGGGTCGGCAAGGTCACCAGCGTCAAGATCGTGGACAAGCGCCAGGCCGAGGTCGGATTCGAACTGACCGACCGCGATTGGCTGCCCGCGTCCACGACGGCGACCATCAAGTACCGCAACCTGGTCGGCCAGCGCTATATCGCGCTCGAACAGGGCACGGGCGAGCAGGGCCGCAAACTCAACAAGGGTGCGACCATCGGGCTCGAGCACACCAGGCCCGCACTGAACCTGACCACACTGTTCAACGGCTTCCGTCCGCTGTTCCAGACACTGACCGCCGATGACGTGAACAAGCTGTCCTACGAGATCATCCAGGTCTTCCAGGGGGAGCAGGGCACCATCCACGATCTGGTGGCGACTACCGCGAACCTGACGAACAAGATCGCCGACAAGGACGCGGTCATCGGTGATCTGGTGCGCAACCTGACGGCCGTGCTCAATGCGGTCAACGAACGCGAGGGCCAGTTCGATCAGCTGATCGTCAATACCGAGGCACTGGTCAGCGGGCTGGCCGCCGAACGTGACACCATCGGCAGCTCGGTCACCTCGCTCGCCAATCTGGCCTCGGCCACCGCGGATCTGCTGGTGCCGACCCGCCCGACGCTGCAGGGTTCGATCGCCGGGCTCAGCCAGCTCACCGGCACTCTCGACGAGCGCAAGGACGACGTGAATACGGCGCTGACGAATCTGCCGATCAAGATGGAGAAGCTGGGCCGCGCCGGCAGTTACGGCTCCTGGTTCCAGTTCTATCTGTGCGGTATCGACATCGTGATCGGACCGGGCGCGGTGGATGCACCGCAGCTCAACCTCCCCGCCGGGTTGCCGACGGTCAACCAGCCGCTCTACACCAATGCCGCGCCGCGCTGCCAGGGGAAGGGTGGTCACTGATGGACGACCGGATCCTGCTCGGCAAGCGCAGCCCCGCGTTCCTGGGTGTGCTCGGCCTGGCCATGGTGCTGCTCGTGACGATCTCCGCGTTCTTCCTGGACAAGTTGCCGATCATCGGCGCGGGCACCAAGTACACCGCGCAGTTCTCCGAGGCCGCGGGTCTCAAGAAGGGCAATGAGGTTCGCATCGCGGGTGTGAAGGTCGGTGCGGTATCGGATGTCCGGCTCGACGGCAATAAGGTGCTCGTCGACTTCCGCACCCAGGACGCGTGGGTCGGCAACGAGACCACCGCCTCCATCCAGATCAAGACCGTGCTCGGCCAGAAGTACCTGGCGCTGGATCCGAAGGGCTCCGAGCCCGCTGATCCGAGCAAGGTGATTCCGTTGTCGCGCACGGTATCTCCGTACGACGTGGTGGACGCGTTCAGCGATGCGGCCAAGAACATCGACCAGATCGACACCGCGCAGCTGGCCACCAGCATGCGGGTGCTCTCGGAGGCGTTCGAGACCACCCCGCCGGAGATCCGCAACTCCATCGACGGCGTCGCCCGGCTCTCGGAAACCCTCGGCAAGCGCGATGAGGAGCTCAAGAAGCTGTTCGCGGCGACCAGGCAGACCACCGGTGTGCTCGCCGACCGCAATCAGCAGTTCGAGCGCCTGCTGGCCAACGGCGGGCAGTTGCTGGCCGAGTTGAACATTCGCCAGCAGTCCATCGCGCAATTGCTCACCGGCGCCAAGACAGTGTCGGCCGAACTCAGTGCGCTGGTCGCCGACAACGAGAAGCAGATGGGTCCGGCATTGACCAACCTCGCGGCCTCCATCGACCTGCTGAACAAGAATCAGCAGAACATTTCCAAGACGCTGGAACTCGCGGCGCCGTTCTACGGCCTCTACGCCAATGTGCTCGGTACCGGTCGCTGGTTCGACGCGGTGATCGTGAACCTGCTCCCGCCCGGTCTGCCGGAGATTCCGGGCGATCGGCCGCCGGTGCGCACCATGGGAGGTAACTGACATGGGGGTGAACTGGCCTCGTAAGGAGCCGCTCACCGCGCTGCGGACCTCGCGTCGCGGCACCAAGGCGACGATCGCGATCGGCGTGATCGCGGCGCTGGTCTTGGCCGGTGCCCTCTGGTGGGTCTTCGACCGGATGACTACGACCAAGATCACCGCGTACTTCGACCGCTCCGTCGGCATCTACGAGGGTTCGGATGTGCGCATCCTCGGTGTGCCGGTGGGCAAGGTGGATTCCGTCGAGCCGCAAGGCGAGCAGGTCAAGGTGGTGATGAGCGTCGACCGCAGCATCGACGTGCCCGCCGATGCCAAGGCCGCGCAGATCACGCCGTCGATCGTGTCCGACCGCTACATCCAGCTGACCCCGGCCTACACCAGCGGACCGAAAATGGCGCGCAACGCGACCATTCCGCGCGATCGCACGGTCACCCCGGTCGAGGTCGATCAGCTGTACAAGAGCATCACCGAACTCTCGGATGCGTTGGGCCCCAACGGCGCCAACGCCCAGGGCGCGGTGAACCAACTGGTACGCACTTCGGCCGCGAATCTGGCGGGCAACGGAGAGGCGTTGGCCAACAGCATCACTCAGCTCTCGCGTGCGGCGCGGTACCTCGGCGATGCCCGCGGCGATATCTTCGACACCGTCAAGAATCTGCAGACCTTTGTCACCATGCTGGCCCAGAACGACCAGCAGGTGCGGCAATTCAATGCTCAGCTCGCGGATCTGTCGACCTTCCTCGCGGGGGAACGTCAGGATCTCGGCGCGGCGCTGAACCTGCTGTCGGTCGCGCTCGGCGATGTCGCCCGCTTCATCGACGAGAACCGCGATCTGATCCAGCAGAATGCCCAGGGCCTGATCACGCTCACCGCGACGCTGGCCAAGCAGCGCGACGATCTGGCCGCGGCACTGCCGGTGCTGCCGCTGGCGCTGAGCAATCTGATCAATATCCACAATGCCGAATCCGGCACCCTCGACATGCGCGCCAACTTCACCGATCTGCAGGATCCGTTCGGTGCGGTGTGCAAGATGCTGGATCTGAGCAAGTTGATGCCGGGTGATCCGAAGTTCGAGGCGATCGGCAAGCAGATGCGCCCGATTCTGGATCACTGCAAGGAGATCACCGATCAGATCACCGCCGGTGTGAAGACGCCCACGCTGATCTTGCCGTTCGGCATCCTCAGCAATGACAACCAGCAGCGCGACCCGGTGCCGGGCACGGTTCCCGGCACACCGTCCGATCAACTTCCGCCCTCGCAGGGAGGTGGCCAGCGATGAACAAGCGAATCCGTTCCGTGGCCGGCGCGGTGCTGGTGGTGGGCATGAGCACGGTCCTGGTGACTTCGTGCTCGTCCGAGGGGATCTACGCGGTGCCGCTGCCCGGCGGCGCCGATGTCGGCGACCATCCGATGACCATCGATATCCGGTTCGACGATGTGCTCGATCTGGTGCCGCAGTCCGCGGTCAAGGTCGAGGGCGTGCCGGTCGGTCGCGTCGAGAAAATCGCCCTGGCTCCGGACGGCTGGACGGCCAGCGTGCGCGCGCTGGTGAACTCCTCGGTCGACCTGCCCACCAATGCGCGGGCCGAGGTGCGGCAGTCGAATCTGCTCGGCGAGAAGTTCATCGAACTGTCCAAGCCGGCCGAGGAACCCGACAGCAAGAAGCTCGCCAATGGTTCGGTCATCCCGGCCGACCACACCCGGCACGCGACCGAGATCGAGCAAGTGCTCGGTGCGCTGTCGTTGCTGCTCAACGGTGGCGGCGTCGCGCAACTGCAGCCCATCGTCACGGAGCTGAACAAGACGCTCGGCGGCCGCGAGGAGCGGGTGCGCTCGCTGCTGGATCAGGCCAACACCCTGATCGGCGGGCTGAACGAGCAGGTCGACGACATCACAAGGGCCATCGACGGACTCGCCACGCTGAGCGGTCGGGTGAGCACCCAGACCGATCAGATCAGCAAGATCATCGATGAGCTGCCGCGGGGCATCAAGATTTTGAACGAGCAACGGCCACAACTGATTTCGCTGTTGCAGCAGCTGGATCGGGTGGGTCAGGCCGGTTTCGACGTGTTGAACCACTCGAAGGACGATCTGATCAAGGATCTGACCTCGCTGCGTCCGACGCTGCAGGAACTCGGCAAGGCCGCACCGGATCTGGTTACCGCGCTGCCGCTGATACCGACCTATCCGTTCCCGGATTCGACGCTGGAGGGCACCTTCGGTGGTCAGGTGAATACCTGGCTCTCGGTGGATCAGCAGATCGGCGTCACGCTCAGCAACCTCGGTGTCGGCAAGGGGGATCCGGTGTACATCCCGCCGCCCTACGGCCCCGAGGTGCCGGTGAACCCGACCAACCCGTACTACGGCGGCAATGGTCCGCGCCCGGGTTGGCCGACGGTATCGCTGCTGCCGCTGCCGCCCAATATTCCGCGCTACCCCGCCGGCCTGCCACAGCTGCCCGCCAATCCGCTCGGGGCGATTCTCGACCAGATCGGAGGTGGTCAGCGATGACCCGTCTGGTGCGCTACCAGTTGGTCGCGTTCGCCGTGATCGCGGTGCTCGGCGTGGTCTTCGTCGGCGCCAAATACGTTCGGCTCGATCACATGCTCGGCATCGGCGAGTACAACGTGAAGGTCGACGCCAAGCAGACCGGCGGCATCTACAAAGGCGCCGAGGTGACCTATCGCGGCGTCCCGGTCGGCCGGGTCGGCAATCTCGAACTCACCGACAAGGGTGTGGCTATCGGCCTGGTGCTCGATTCGAGTGCGCCGAAGATTCCGGAGTCGGCCAAGGCGGTGATCGCCAACCGTTCGGCCATCGGTGAGCAGTACGTCGATCTGCAGCCCGATTCCGATAAGGGCCCGTATCTGCGCGATGGTTCGGTCATCACCTCGGCGACGATCCCGATTTCCGTCGAGCAGCTGGTCCAGAGCGTGGACACCTTCACTCGTTCGGTCGATCTCACCGCGCTGAACACCACCGTCACCGAACTCGGCAAGGCTTTCGACGGCAAGGGCGACGACCTCAAGGTCTTCGTCGATTCGCTGAACAAGTTCACCGCCACGTTCAACGACAGCCTGCCGCAGACGATCCAATTGATCCGCGACGGCCGGATCGCACTGGGCACCCAGGCCGAGCAGTCGGGCTACATCCGGCAGTTCAGCCAGGGCCTCGACGAACTCACTGCTCAACTGCGCTCGAGCGATCCGGATATCCGGCGGCTCATCGGCACCGGCACCGATGCCGGCCAGCAGATCACCGCGCTGCTGAATGAGAGCGGCGGCGCGCTCACCGAGGATCTGACCAACCTGCGTCAGCTGCTGCTGACCATCTCGCCGAAGTTCTACGCGCTGCGTCCGTTGCTGCAGATGTTGCCGGGGCTGTCCATCGGCGCGTCGTCCACCGCGCCCGGCGACGGCACCAGCCACTTCGGCCTGGTGCTAGAGGCGAACAACCCGCCCGCGTGCACCCAGGGCTACGAGGGCACCAAGGCGATCCTCGACCAGATGAAGCGGGAGAATCCGGACTTCGACGACACCCGCGACGAGTTCCCGTTCAACAAGGACGCGAAATGCACTGTGCCGTTCGGTAATCCGACCGCGGTACGCGGCGGAATGCGCGCCGATCTGGCGGACCCGAGCATTGTGCAGCCCTGGGATGCCAACCCCAAGACCGATCCCGAGAAGCTGAATCTGAACCCGATCGCCGTACAGATGGCCACCCTGTTGGGGGTCACGCCCAAGCGGTGAACAGGACCTACGCGGCTACGCCGCAGTAACAATAGTTAGGGTGTCTCGCTGTGAGCATCGACATGTCCAAGGAAACGTCGGCGGTAACCGGCTCCGATTCCACGGAAGCTGATGCCGCAGCGCATGACGCGACGGCATCGGATCCCGTGCGCCCGGCGGTCGCGTCCGCGGACGCGCCCCGCGGCCGGCTCGCGGTCACCACGGTCGCGGTCGCCGCGCTGGTTGTCGCGTTGGTCGCCGCGGTCTGGTTCGGCACCGGCTGGGTGCGCGCGGCCTTCTTCACCGACGGTCCGCGCGTCGAGGCGCGCGATACCGCGCTCGCCGATGCCAGGCAGGCCGCGATCAACCTGATGTCGCTGGATCCCAATGATGTCGACGGTTCGATCAAGCTGATCCAGTCGTCGATGACCGGATCGCTGCTCGACGATGCCACCAAGACCCAGCAGCAGTTCCGCGAGCAGGCGACGCAGGCCAAGACCAGGCTGGAGTCCAAGGTCGTCGGCTCCTCGCTGACCGCGCTGAACTCCGAGCGCGACCACGCCTCCGCGCTCATCGTGCTGCAGACCACCAGGACCGTCCCGGATGTCGCGCCGTACTCCTACCGTCAGACCTGGGCCCTTGATCTGGTCAAGCAGGGTGAGGTCTGGAAGGCCGAGAAGGCGAGTCCGTTGAGTCAGCCGATCCCGCTGAATCAGCCGACTGCCGCACAGCCCGGTGCGACGCCCGCGCCCAAGCCCGGATCGTAGGAGAACCCGTCATGGCATCTCGTCGACCAGTCAATCGGGTCACTCCCCGCAACCGTCCCACCGTCGGCCGCGCGGCGAACACCGGTGCTGTCACCGCACGCCGCAGCAACCGCACGGCCGACGAAGCAACCACGAAGCGCCGGACGAAGGTCGCCGGTAGCGCGGAGCCGGTCCGTCCGGCTCCGCAGCCCGCGGAGCCGTCGCGGCCGTGGTCGCAGCGGCTGCGTCCGGGCGCGGGGTGGGGCGTGGTCGCGGCCCTTGTCCTCGTCGCTGTGCTGCTGGGGGCCTTCGCCGCGGTCGCGGCGTTGCGTCCCGGCATCGACGATTCCAACGAGGCCTACGTGGACACCAAGGCCACCGAAGAGGTGACCGCGGCCGCCTCGCACGCGTTGAAGACCATCTACGCCTATGACGTGAACAAGCTCGACGGCTACAAGGATGCGGTGCACGGTGTCGTCACCGGGCAGATGCTCGCCGATTTCGACAAGTACGCCGATACCAATCTCGCCGCCCTCAAACAGGCGCAGACCAGCGCCGATGCCCTCGCCGACCCGATCGGGGTCACCTTGCTCACCCGGGACAGGGCCGAGCTGCTGGTGAACTTCGTGGTCAGCGCGAACAAGAACGGCGTCGCCCAGCAGAGTGCCTCCGGCCCGATCGTGCTGAAAATGCAGAAGGTGGACGGCAAGTGGCTGGCCGCGGCCATCGTCGACCAGTGATTTCGGCGGCATAAGCCCAGCGGGGCAGGGGATCTGGCTGATCATCGGGTCGGGCCCGCCACTTGACGAGTTTCGCCGGACACGTCACGCTATTCACAACAGCGGCAGCTGTGACAGTGGCTTCTCGCGCCCCGTGGGCTCCCGACGCAGCCAGCGATTCGGGCACGGAATGCGGCCATAACGGTCACGGCGCGCCGCCACACGGAGGCTTGTTCGGGTGGTACTTTGACACCACCTTGCGTATTGGTGTACGGTTGGACGTTGCGCTGGCTGCCTCCTGTCCATACCTCGATTTGCACACGTAAGTTCCACCTTCCGGTGTTACTTCCGTTGTTGCCTGTTCGGGTTTCGTTCGGGTTGTATCCAGCGGAATTCGTAGCAGACAAGCGACGGTCGCGGACCACCACGCGACGCGCGTGAGGTGCTGGAAGGACGCATCTTGGCAGTCTCCACCCAGACCAAGGCAGTTGCCGGAATCCCCGGAGCCCCGTTGCGGGTGTCTTTCGCGAAGATCCGTGAACCCTTGGAGGTGCCCGGACTTCTCGATCTACAGACCGACTCATTTGCATGGTTGATCGGCTCGCCCTCGTGGCGTGAGAAAGCCGCGGCTCGCGGCGACGGCGGACTAACGGGCGGTCTGGAGGAGGTGCTCGAGGAGCTCTCGCCGATCGAGGACTTCTCCGGCTCGATGTCCCTTTCTTTCTCGGATCCTCGTTTCGAAGAGGTCAAGGCCTCCATCGACGAGTGCAAAGACAAGGACATGACCTACGCGGCGCCGTTGTTCGTGACCGCCGAGTTCATCAACAACAACACCGGTGAGATCAAGAGCCAGACGGTCTTCATGGGTGATTTCCCGATGATGACCGACAAGGGCACGTTCATCATCAACGGCACCGAGCGCGTCGTCGTCTCGCAGCTGGTGCGTTCGCCGGGTGTGTATTTCGATCACAGCGTCGACAAGGCCACGGAGAAGGACCTGCACAGCGTGCGCGTCATCCCGTCGCGTGGCGCGTGGCTGGAGTTCGATATCGACAAGCGCGACACCGTTGGTGTGCGCATCGACCGCAAGCGCCGTCAGCCGGTCACTGTGCTGCTGAAGGCGCTGGGTTGGACGAACGAGGAGATCGTCGAGCGCTTCGGCTTCTCCGAGATCATGATGTCGACCCTGGAGAAGGACAACACCGCCGGTCAGGACGAGGCGCTGCTGGACATCTACCGCAAGCTGCGTCCGGGCGAGCCGCCGACCAAGGAGTCCGCGCAGACCCTGCTGGAGAACCTGTTCTTCAAGGAGAAGCGCTACGACTTGGCGCGCGTCGGTCGCTACAAGATCAACAAGAAGCTCGGCATCCACCTCGGCGAGCCGATCACCGCATCGGTGCTCACCAAGGAAGACATCGTCACCACGATCGAATACCTCGTGCGTCTGCACGCCGGTGATCGGGGTATGACCGCGCCGGGTGGTGAAGAGGTGCCAGTCGAGGTCGACGACATCGACCACTTCGGTAACCGTCGCCTGCGCACCGTCGGCGAGCTGATCCAGAACCAGATCCGGGTCGGCCTTTCCCGCATGGAGCGCGTGGTCCGCGAGCGGATGACCACCCAGGACGTCGAGGCCATCACGCCGCAGACCCTGATCAACATCCGTCCCGTCGTGGCCGCGATCAAGGAGTTCTTCGGAACCTCGCAGCTGTCGCAGTTCATGGACCAGAACAACCCGCTGTCGGGTCTGACCCACAAGCGTCGCCTCTCGGCGCTGGGCCCGGGTGGTCTGTCCCGTGAGCGTGCCGGTCTGGAAGTCCGCGACGTGCACACCTCGCACTACGGCCGCATGTGCCCGATCGAGACCCCGGAAGGCCCGAACATCGGCCTGATCGGTTCGCTGTCGGTGTACGCGCGGGTCAATCCGTTCGGCTTCATCGAGACGCCGTACCGCAAGGTGGTCGACGGCAAGGTCACCGATGAGGTCAAGTACCTCACCGCCGACGAAGAGGACCGCCACGTCCGTGCGCAGGCCAACTCGCCGGTCGACGCCGACGGCCGCTTCCTCGAGGAGCGCGTGCTCTGCCGCCGGGGCAACGACGAGAACGAACTCGTCCCCGCCTCCGAGGTCGACTACATGGATGTTTCGCCGCGCCAGATGGTTTCGGTCGCGACCGCGATGATTCCGTTCCTCGAGCACGACGACGCCAACCGTGCCCTCATGGGTGCGAACATGCAGCGCCAGGCCGTGCCGCTGATCCGTTCCGAATCCCCGATCGTGGGTACCGGTATGGAGCTGCGCGCCGCGGTCGACGCCGGTGATGTCGTGGTGAACGAGAAGTCCGGTGTGGTGGAAGAGGTTTCGGCCGATTACGTCACTGTGATGGCCGACGACGGCACTCGCAAGAGCTACCGGATGCGCAAGTTCGCCCGCTCGAACCAGGGCACCTGCGCGAACCAGCGGCCGATCGTGGACGAAGGTCAGCGCGTCGAGTCCGGCCAGGTGCTCGCCGATGGTCCCTGCACCGAGAACGGTGAGATGGCGCTCGGCAAGAACCTGCTCGTGGCGATCATGCCGTGGGAGGGCCACAACTACGAGGACGCGATCATCCTGTCGCAGCGCCTCGTCGAAGAGGACGTGCTCACCTCGATCCACATCGAAGAGCACGAAATCGACGCCCGCGACACCAAGCTCGGTGCCGAGGAGATCACCCGGGACATCCCGAACGTCTCCGACGAGGTCCTCGCGGACCTGGACGAGCGCGGCATCGTGCGCATCGGCGCCGAGGTTCGTGACGGCGACATCCTGGTCGGCAAGGTCACCCCGAAGGGTGAGACCGAGCTGACCCCGGAAGAGCGGCTCCTGCGCGCGATCTTCGGTGAGAAGGCGCGCGAAGTGCGCGACACCTCGCTGAAGGTGCCGCACGGTGAGTCCGGCAAGGTCATCGGCATCCGCGTGTTCTCGCGCGAGGACGACGACGATCTGCCTCCGGGCGTCAACGAGCTGGTCCGGGTGTACGTGGCGCAGAAGCGCAAGATCCAGGACGGCGACAAGCTGGCCGGCCGCCACGGCAACAAGGGTGTCATCGGCAAGATCCTCGCCACCGAGGACATGCCGTTCATGCCCGATGGCACCCCGGTGGACATCATCCTGAACACCCACGGTGTGCCGCGTCGTATGAACATCGGCCAGATCTTGGAGACCCACCTCGGGTGGATCGGCAAGGCGGGCTGGGATGTCGGCGCCGGTGCGGACGGTAATTCCCGTCCGGACTGGGCCAGGGCCCTGCCGGAGGAGATGCTGGCGGCTCCGTCCGATTCCAACATCGCCACCCCGGTGTTCGACGGCGCCCGCGAAGAGGAGCTGACCGGTCTGCTGTCCTCGACCCTGCCGAACCGTGACGGTGAGCGCATGGTCGACGACAACGGCAAGGCGACACTGTTCGACGGACGTTCCGGTGAACCGTTCCCGTACCCGGTGGCCGTCGGCTACATGTACATCCTGAAGCTGCACCACCTGGTCGACGACAAGATCCACGCCCGTTCGACCGGTCCGTACTCGATGATCACCCAGCAGCCGCTCGGTGGTAAGGCGCAGTTCGGTGGTCAGCGCTTCGGTGAGATGGAGTGCTGGGCCATGCAGGCCTACGGCGCTGCCTACACGCTGCAGGAACTGCTCACCATCAAGTCCGACGACGTGGTCGGTCGCGTGAAGGTGTACGAGGCGATCGTCAAGGGCGAGAACATTCCGGAGCCGGGCATTCCGGAGTCGTTCAAGGTGCTCCTGAAGGAGCTCCAGTCGCTGTGCCTCAACGTCGAGGTGCTGTCTTCGGACGGCGCGGCGATCGAGATGCGCGACGGCGATGATGAGGATCTGGAGCGCGCGGCCGCGAACCTGGGCATCAACCTGTCCAGGAACGAAGCCGCGACCGTCGACGATCTGGCGAACTAGGCGGTAGGGCCGGATGGCGTGCACGCCGACGACATCCGGCCTCCGCGCTCGACCAACTAGTGAACTTTTGCTCGAATTCGACCCGAATAGGGGAAAGGAAGTTACGTGCTAGACGTCAACTTCTTCGATGAACTCCGGATCGGCCTTGCCACCGCCGAGGACATTCGGCAGTGGTCCTTCGGCGAGGTCAAAAAGCCGGAGACCATCAACTACCGCACGCTCAAGCCGGAGAAGGACGGCCTGTTCTGCGAGAAGATTTTCGGTCCCACCCGGGACTGGGAGTGCTATTGCGGTAAGTACAAGCGCGTCCGCTTCAAGGGCATCATCTGTGAGCGCTGTGGCGTCGAGGTGACTCGCGCCAAGGTGCGCCGTGAGCGGATGGGCCATATCGAGCTGGCCGCTCCGGTCACCCACATCTGGTACTTCAAGGGCGTGCCTTCGCGCCTCGGGTACCTGCTCGACCTGGCGCCGAAGGATCTGGAAAAGATCATCTACTTCGCCGCATACGTCATCGTCGGCGTCGACGAGGAGTTGCGTCACAACGAGCTCTCCACACTCGAGGCCGAGATGGAGGTCGAGAAGAAGGCGGTCGCCGATCAGCGCGACGCCGACCTCGAGGCCCGCGCCCAGAAGCTCGAGGCCGATCTGGCCGAGCTCGAGGCCGAGGGTGCCAAGTCCGATGTGCGCCGCAAGGTCAAGGACGGCGGCGAGCGTGAAATGCGTCAGCTGCGCGACCGCGCCCAGCGTGAGCTGGACCGGCTCGACGAGATCTGGAGCACCTTCACCAAGCTGTCGGTCAAGCAGCTCATCGTCGATGAGGTGCTCTACCGCGAGCTGATCGACCGCTACGGCGAGTACTTCACCGGCGCCATGGGTGCGGAGTCCATCCAGAAGCTGATGGAGAACTTCGATATCGCCGCCGAGGCCGAGAACCTGCGGGAGACCATCCGCAGCGGTAAAGGCCAGAAGAAGCTGCGCGCGCTCAAGCGGCTCAAGGTCGTCGCGGCCTTCCAGACCAACGGCAACTCGCCCATGGGCATGGTGCTCGACGCCGTTCCGGTGATCCCGCCGGAGCTGCGTCCGATGGTTCAGCTCGACGGTGGCCGCTTCGCCACCTCCGACCTGAACGACCTGTACCGCCGCGTGATCAACCGCAACAACCGCCTCAAGCGACTGATCGATCTGGGCGCGCCCGAGATCATCGTCAACAACGAGAAGCGGATGCTGCAGGAGTCCGTGGACGCACTCTTCGACAACGGCCGCCGCGGCCGCCCGGTCACCGGACCGGGTAACCGCCCGCTGAAGTCGCTGAGCGATCTGCTCAAGGGTAAGCAGGGTCGTTTCCGCCAGAACCTGCTCGGTAAGCGCGTCGACTACTCGGGCCGTTCGGTCATCGTCGTCGGTCCGCAGCTGAAGCTGCACCAGTGCGGTCTGCCCAAGCTGATGGCGCTGGAGCTGTTCAAGCCGTTCGTGATGAAGCGTCTGGTCGATCTGAACCACGCGCAGAACATCAAGTCCGCCAAGCGGATGGTCGAGCGGCAGCGTCCCCAGGTGTGGGATGTCCTCGAAGAGGTCATCGCCGAACACCCGGTGCTGCTGAACCGTGCGCCCACCCTGCACCGCCTCGGCATCCAGGCCTTCGAACCGCAGCTGGTGGAAGGTAAGGCCATCCAGCTGCACCCGCTGGTCTGTGAGGCGTTCAACGCCGACTTCGACGGTGACCAGATGGCCGTGCACCTGCCGCTGTCCGCGGAGGCGCAGGCCGAGGCCCGCATCCTGATGCTGTCCTCGAACAACATCCTGTCGCCTGCCTCGGGTCGTCCGCTGGCTATGCCGCGTCTGGACATGGTGACCGGTCTGTACTACCTGACCCGCCTGGAAGAGGGCGCGAAGGGCGAGTACCAGGCGGCCACCAAGGACGCACCGGAGCAGGGCGTGTACTCCTCGCCCGCCGAGGCGCAGATGGCGGTGGACCGTGGTGAGCTCACCGTGCGTTCGCTGATCAAGGTGCGTCTCACCGACCAGCGTCCGCCGAAGGCAATCGAGGCGGAGCTGTTCCCGGACGGCTGGAACCGCGGCGACGCGTGGATCGCCGAGACCACCCTCGGTCGCGTGCTGTTCAACGAGCTGCTCCCGGCGGACTACGCGTTCATCAACGAGCAGATGCCGAAGAAGCGTCAGGCCACGATCATCAACGATCTGGCCGAGCGCTACCCGATGATCGTGGTCGCGCAGACCGTCGACAAGCTGAAGGACGCGGGCTTCTACTGGGCCACCCGTTCCGGCGTGACGGTCTCGATGTCGGACGTGCTCGTTCCGCCGGAGAAGACCGAGATCATGGAGCGCTACGAGGCGCAGTCCGATCAGATCGAGAAGAAGTACCAGCGTGGTGCGCTCGATCACCAGGAGCGCAACAACGCCCTGGTCAAGATCTGGCAGGAAGCGACCGAAGAGGTCGGTAAGGCGCTGCGTTCGCACTACCCGGCCGACAACCCGATCATCACGATCGTCGACTCGGGCGCGACCGGTAACTTCACCCAGACTCGTACCCTCGCCGGTATGAAGGGCCTGGTTACCAACCCGAAGGGTGAGTTCATCCCGCGGCCGATCAAGTCCTCCTTCCGTGAGGGCCTGACGGTGCTGGAGTACTTCATCAACACCCACGGTGCTCGTAAGGGTCTGGCCGACACCGCGCTTCGCACCGCCGACTCGGGTTACCTGACCCGTCGTCTGGTGGACGTCTCGCAGGACGTCATCGTGCGCGAGCACGACTGCGCCACCGAGCGTGGCATCGTCGTGCCGATCGCGGAGAAGCAGCCGGACGGCTCGCTCATCCGGGACGCGCACGTCGAGACCAGTGCCTACGCACGGACGCTCGCGTCCGACGCGGTCGACGCCAAGGGCAACGTCGTCGTGACCAAGGGCGCCGACCTCGGCGATCCGGCCATCGAGGCGCTGCTGGACGCGGGTATCACCGAGGTGAAGGTTCGCTCCGTGCTGACCTGCACCACCGGCACCGGCGTGTGCGCGACCTGCTACGGCCGCTCCATGGCGACCGGCAAGCTGGTCGACATCGGTGAGGCCGTCGGTATCGTCGCCGCGCAGTCCATCGGTGAGCCCGGTACCCAGCTGACCATGCGTACCTTCCACCAGGGTGGTGTCGCGGGTGACGACATCACCGGCGGTCTGCCCCGTGTGCAGGAGCTCTTCGAGGCTCGTGTGCCCAAGGGCAAGGCGCCGATCGCGGAGGTCTCGGGTCGGGTGCGGCTCGAGGACGACGATCGCTTCTACAAGATCACCATCATCCCGGATGACGGTGGTGAAGAGGTTGTCTACGACAAGCTCTCGAAGCGTCAGCGTCTGCGTGTGTTCAAGCACGACGACGGCACCGAGCGTCTGCTCTCCGACGGTGACCACGTCGAGGTCGGCCAGCAGCTGCTGGAAGGCGCGGCGGATCCGCATGAGGTGCTGCGCGTGATGGGCCCCCGTCAGGTGCAGATCCACCTGGTCCACGAGGTCCAGGAGGTCTACCGCTCGCAGGGTGTGTCGATCCACGACAAGCACATCGAGGTCATCGTGCGCCAGATGCTGCGTCGCGTGACGATCATCGATTCGGGTGCCACGGAGTTCCTGCCCGGTTCGCTCACCGAGCGTTCCGAGTTCGAGGCCTCCAACCGTCGCGTCGTCGCCGAGGGCAATGAGCCCGCGGCGGGTCGCCCGGTGCTGATGGGTATCACGAAGGCGTCGCTGGCGACCGATTCGTGGCTGTCGGCGGCATCCTTCCAGGAGACCACCCGAGTCCTGACCGACGCGGCCATCAACTGCCGCTCGGACAAGCTCATCGGCCTCAAGGAAAACGTGATCATCGGCAAGCTGATCCCGGCCGGTACCGGTATCAACCGCTACCGCAATATCCAGGTCCAGCCGACCGAAGAGGCTCGTGCCGCGGCGTACGCGGTGCCGTCCTACGACGACACCTACTACAGCCCCGACAGCTTCGGCGCCACCACCGGTGCCGCGGTCCCGCTCGACGATTACGGTTTCAGCGACTACCGCTGACCCGGTAACAGCATTCGGCCCCCGCTCTCCGGAGCGGGGGCCGTTTGCGTCGTCCAGCTGCCGTCCGCTGTGGTCGGGATCAGGGCCGCGGACGCAGATTCGCCTACTATGGGCAGATGCCGCCCGCTAGCCCATTACCAGCCGGTGACCCGCATCGTGTCATCACGGGTCCCGACGGGGTCGTCGAGGTGATCGTGAGCCTCAGCGAGTACCAGCAGCTCAAAGCTGAACGCGAGGAACTGCGCCGCTTACGTGCGGAGCAGCGCAGAACCGAGGTTGCCGCACAGATCCGCGACGGAATGGCCCAGTTCGCCGCCGATCCCGGCACATTTCGAACCCTGACTCGTGAGGACTTGCAACGGGACGACATCTTTGACCGGCCGTAGAGTTCTGATTGAGGTCAGCCCCCGAGCCGAGCAACAAGTTCACGAACTGCCCGACGTACTTCGCGTTCGGGTCCGATTGGCGCTGCTCGATCTGCTGGACGACCCGCTGCCTCTTGCTAAGGGTGCCATTCCCTTTCGAGCTGGCGGAGACGAGATCCCGGACGCTTACGAATGGGACATCGGTGGCGTGACAATCTTCTACAACCTGATCGAAACCGGGCCGCTACTGATCCAGATCATTGTGCAGGTCGTTCTGGTCGATGCCCTCTGACCAAGCGGTCGCGGCGCAGGTGCATCGGGCGCATTTCGAAAACCGGGTGACCATACAGAGTTTCGATTGGGGCGCGCTGATGCGGATGCGGCAGGTGGCGCCGGAGTTGCCGATCGTCGCGCTGACCAGTGGGCAGCAATTTCTGCAGGAAGGTCAGCCGGGTGCGTCGCCTTGGTTGGGCGGGATCGATATCGATGACTTCCCTGGCACACTGCCGGAGAAATACGTCGCGGCCGCAGCGTCTTTCGGCGCGAACGTGCTGTCACCGGTACATGGCAGTCCGCAGGACCGCACGGTCGAGGATCCGGGCTACGCGGCGTTCACGACCGCCGAACTGGTCCGTGCCGCCCACGAGCACGGCATGACGGTGGTGCCATGGACGGTCGACGATCGCCCCACCATGACCGCGCTGATCGATCTCGGCGTGGACGGCCTGATCACCAACCGCCCGGACCTACTGCGCACCATCCTTGCCGAACGCGGCTACCAGTTGCCGAGGGCATATCACCGATGACGTACTCGCGGGCAGGTTTTGCCAGCGATGTGGCACTTTTCCTCGAATCCCGCCGGTAGCCAGTTACCCGATTGCAACAGCGGATGGCTCGGGAACTGAGTGTGTGCCGCCAGTGCGAAAATCAGTACGGCCCATGGGCTTTGGACTTGGAGGAGATGTGGATTGCCGTTTCGGTCCGGATATCGGCAGATCAGTCGGTCGGGCCCGGGCATATCCACCATTTCCAGGCCCGCCCAATGCACCGAGAACGAATGATCGGCGTTGTAGCAGTACATCCGCCGGTCCGAAACCATTACCGAGCCGGGGCGTTCGGCCACCCAGCGCGGGCGCAGTCCGGCCTCCGCCTGGCGGCGTCGCGAGCGGTTCGCCATGGCATTGCCGAGATGAGCCGCCGCCACGAAGGACAGCGTGCCGACAGCCGTCACGCCGTTGCGATTCCAGGTTCCGTCCCCGACCGCCCGCCACTGAAACCAGACGGCAGGGCCCTCGGCCAGGCATATTTCGTCGGATTCGGTCCGGACCATGGTGGCTCGGGTCGGCAGTTCGGCAAGCCGGTCGTGTAGCAGGAAGTCGATGACACCGCAGGTGTACAGCAGATGGTCGTCGGCCGCGGACCAACCCACCTGCTGTGCGATGATCCGATCGATATCGGAGGTCGGGTCGTACATCGGCCCTACCGTCCGATCGGCCACAGACACATCGGCTTTTCCGCCGCTTTTCGCGCCAACGCCGTCATGCATTATCCAATCGCGATAGACATGCCACCGTTGTCAATTGTGCCCAAGCCGAGCCGATCGCGCGATCATCAGCCGCGGTGCAAGGTTGTGTTCGTAGGCTGGTACAGCCCGAAATGCCGGGCCCGGCCGCCGACTTCGAGACGGGATCCCCACCCATGACATATGGACAACAGCCCGGCTATGGCTACCCGCCTGCCCAGCCGCAGTTCGAACCACCGGCACATCTGGGCTTCGCGGTCGTCGCCACGATTATCGGCACGCTGACCTGCCTGGTGGGAACGGCGGTGGGGCTGGTCGCGATCGTCTTCGGTACCCAGGTGCATTCGAAGTGGATCGCGGGCGACGTCGCGGGCGCGATCGACGCGTCCAAGAAGGCGCGAGGCTGGGCAATCGGAGCCATGGCGGCGAATGTGCTGTGCGTGGTACTCGGACTCGGCTACCTGGTCGTCACGCTCACCCACTCTTCTGCCTGACCCACGGTGGACAACCGCTATCCCGCCGGGGTATGAAATTAGAACACGTTTCAGTTCGGTGGGAGATGCGATGGACGACGCGGCCGTGGGCGATCTGGTGATGGCCGGATTTCAGAAGCTGGGATTTATCCAGTTCGCCGGTATCGAAGGAGTGGAGTTCAGCGCGGGCCGCAATGTCGTGACGATCGCGCCGAAGCCCGAACATCTCAACCACAACGGCGATCTGCATGCCGCGGTGCTGTTCGGCCTGGCTGAGACCGCGGCGATGGGCGCGTCGATCTCGGGCATTGTCGATCTGATGGGCGAGACATTCATCGTCGCCCGCGACGGCCGGATCGAATATCTGGCGCGGGCCAAGGGCGAGGCGGGTCCGTTTCTCGCGACCTCCGCGTTGACTGCCGAAACCCTGGAACGGGTGCGCGCCGATATCGCGGCGCGGGTCGATGTCGAGCTGGAGGTGCCGGTGGATATCACCGATAGCACCGGAAAGTCCGTTGCCGCATCGGCATTCACGGCGGTCATTCGGCCACGGCGGAAGTGATCGATTGACCCGGGTCGGGAGGGCGGCCTGAGCGCGCGCCCTCCCGTAAACCACGTCAGCGCTCGCTGTCGAGCAGCGCCATCTGTGCTTCCGCATAACGTTCGCCCGCGATCTGATCCGCGGGCACCGCGGCCTCGATGGTCGCCAGTTCATCGATGCTGAGCTGGATATCCACGGCCCCAAGGGATTCCGACCAGCGCTGACGAGTGCGCGCACCGAGGATCGGCACGATATCCGTGCCCCGGGTCAGTACCCAGGCAATGGCCAGTTGTGCGACCGAAACATCCTTCTCCGCGGCGATATTCGCGAGAGCGTCGACCAATTTCAGGTTCTGGTCGAGATTTTCACCCTGGAAGCGCGGGCTGTGGGCGCGGAAGTCGGTCGGTGCGAAGGTCACACCCGGGCGCACCGAATCGCTGAGCAGACCACGCGACAGCACACCATAGGCCGTGATGCCGATGCCGAGTTCCCTTACCGCGGGCAGGATTTCGGTCTCGATCCCACGGGAGATCAGCGAATATTCGATCTGCAGATCGGCGATCGGGTGCACGGCGGCGGCCCGGCGAATGGTGTCGACGCCGACCTCGGACAGTCCGATGTGCCGGATATAGCCCGCCTCGACGAGTTCGGCCATGGCGCCGATCGTCTCCTCGATCGGGACATTCGGGTCCAAGCGCGCGGGACGGTAGATATCGATGTAATCCACGCCGAGGCGCTGCAGGCTGTAGGTGAGGAAGTTGCGCAGCGCGACGGGTCGATTGTCGCTGCCGCCCCAGGTGCCGCCCGGCCCGCGCAGTGCACCGAACTTCACGCTGAGCACCACGTCCTCGCGGGGACGCTCGGCAATGGCCCTGCCGATCAGCATCTCGTTGTGACCGGCGCCGTAGAAATCGCCCGTATCGATGAGGTTGGCGCCGGAGTCCAGTGCGGCGTGGATGGTCGCGATTGATTCGGCGTCGTCGGCGGTGCCGTACATGCCGGACATGCCCATGGCGCCGAGTCCGATGCGGCCGACCGTCGGGCGGGTGTCGCCGAGCTTGGTGGTGTTCTTCGATGTCGTCATGGGATAAGCCTGACCCCTGCTGAAGGGTTGCGGGAGAGATCGCTTATCGGGGGACCGGCGATCCCTGGCTCGGTGGCGGGTATTGCGGGACAGTGGTGACATGGACCGATCCGAACTGGCTGATTTCCTGCGCAGGCGTCGCGAACAGCTGACGCCCGCGGATGTCGGGCTGCCACCGGGGGTGCGCCGCCGCACGCCCGGCCTGCGCCGGGACGAGGTGGCAATGCTGGCGGGGATGTCCACCGACTACTACACCCGCCTCGAACAGTCCCGGGGCCCGCGGCCCTCCACCCAGGTGCTGGCCGCGCTGGCGCGGGCGCTGCGTTTCAGCAATGACGAGCGCGACCATCTCTATCACCTGTGCGATCACGCGCCGCCCGGGCGCGAGGTGGCCGATAGGCATGTCGCTCCGGGGATCATGCACGTGCTTGCCAAGCTCGACGACACCGCGGCCACCGTCATCACCGACCTCGGCGAGGTTTTGGTGCAGAACCGCATGCATACCCTGCTGGTCGGCGACCATGCGAATCGGCGCGGCTGGGACCGGTTCTATGCCTGGCGCTGGTTCACCGATCCGCAGTCGCGCTCGATATTCCCCGAGGACGACTGGGATCGGTTGGGCCGCAACCATGTCGCGGATCTGCGCGCCACCGCGGCGCGCCGATCCGGCGATGCCGACGTCACCGAATTCGTGAGCCGATTGCGTACCGCGAGTACGGAATTCGAGCAGCTGTGGCACGAACACGAAGTGGCGGTGCGGACTTCGGATATCAAGCGGATCCTGCATCCCGAGGTCGGCGCGATCGATACGGTCTGCGAAACCCTGCTGACCCCGAACGCGGCACAGCGGCTATTGGTCTATATGCCGCGTCCGGGCACCGATGCCGCGGAGAAGCTGGATCTATTGCGCGTCATCGGGACCCAGCGCCTGCTACCGCACGACGATATCGGCTCGCTCAGGGATTGAGATCGAAGTAATCCATCGCCGCCTGAACGGCCGGTTCACCACCACCGGCGGACAGGCCGGCGAACGCACCGATGGCCCCGCCGACCACGGTCGTGACCGGGACGGTGACGAAGTCGAAGACGAAAAGACCGAGCGGGAAACCGAGGACGAATCCGATGGCCGCACCGATAGCGGCACCGGTCAGCACCTGCGGCATGGACTTCTCGACCTGATCGAAGAAGCGCTGCTCGGTGCTCACCTCCCGCACCGGATCATCGGTCGTGCTGATCGGGGTGAGTGAGAGCCGGGTGCCCGCCTCATCGATGGCAGGCACCAGATCGATCCGATGTCCGGCGATCTTCACTGCGGTCGGCAGCGCGGCGACCACCTGTCCGTTGGCATCGGTCAGCGAGATGACCTTGTTGTCGCGGACCAGGTCCCAGCGGCCCTCGGAAATTGTCGTCACCACGGCGTGGCGGTTCTCGGTCGCCGCGACGTGATAGCCGATGTGCTGGAAGAAGCCCTGCAGGTCGAGTGGTACGTCGGCGGTCGAATTCGGTGCGGGCGGTGCGGGTTCCGCGAGTACGACGCCGGTGCCGATCGTGGTGGCCGCGAGTGCAAGCAGTGCCGTCGCGGTGATTCTGGAGATCCTCATCCTGCTCTTTCATCCGACCACCGGCGCGGAATGTCCGGTTTGTTCCGAACGAAGATACCGTTTCGTGATCGGATGTTGAAGTGTTTCCTCCCCGAATTCCCGCGCATCAGAGAAAGTCCCGATTGTTTTGTGGTGCTACGGATTCAGGTCCTGGCCGAGCCCATGCGACGTTTACGGGGCTTCAGGTGCAGACCGGGCAGGGGCGGGGCCGGAATGCGCTGTTCCGGTGTGTGGCCCGCGATATCGGCGAAACGCTCGACAACGTGTTTCTCCCAATCGTTTCGGGCCTCGGTGATGTCCTCGTGGCTGCGGCCGACGAAGTTCCACCACATCACCAATTCCTCACCGAACGGCTCGCCGCCGATTAGTGCGAAATGCGCGCCCTCGGCGCTGCTGAGCCGCAACTGGTCGCGTCCGGTGCCCAGGTAGAGCAGTGGGCCGGCAGCGATTTCGGTGCCATCGGCTGTGACACTGCCCTCGATCACCATGAGCGCGTGCTCGAAATCAGGATCCAGGGCGATGGCGGTGTCGGTGCCCGGTTCGATTCGCACATCCGCGCCGACGATCGGTGTGTAGGCCTTGGCAGGCGAGGTGAGTCCGGCGAACGTGCCGATCAGCACGATCGCTCGCACCCCGGGTGCCTCGTAGACCGGCAGCTCACGATGCTGTTCGAAATGCGGATCGATCCCGAGGCTGTTGCCGGGCAACGCGATCCACAGTTGCAGGCCGTGCCCGGCGTGCGCCCCCGCGACGCCGTATTCGGAATGCGCGATGCCGCGGCCGGAGGTCATCAGATTCAGCTGTCCCGGCTCGATCTCCACATCGGAGCCGATCGAATCGCGGTGGCGGATGCGCCCGTCGAACGGCCAGGTCACCGTCTGCAATCCGATATGCGGATGCGGATCGATATCCGGTGACGCCCCCGTCTTGGTGACCGTGGGCGAGCCGAAGTGATCGAGGAAGCACCAGGCGCCGACGGTCGGCAGATCACGTTGCGGCAGTACGCGTTCCACATAAACGCCGCGCACCCCGCCGAGCGGGACCTCGCGCGCCGGATAGAGTTCCGCGACCGGGCCGGAACCCGGTGTCGCCTCGCAGACCGCTTCCTCCGGATGCGGATCGAGATCACTCATCGGGTGACGCCCTTGCCGACCACATGCTCGTCGTATTGCGGATGCTTCTCCAGGTAGGCCTTGATGAACGGGCACAGCGGCCGGATCACCCGGCCGCGGGCGATCGCATCCTCGATCGCATTCTTGGCCAAGACGGTGCCGAGGCCCTTACCGGAGAACGCGCCATCGATCTCGGTGTGGATGAACACCGTCTCGTCGTCGCGCTCCTCGTAGTCGGCGAATCCGGCCAGTTCGCCGCCGTAGAACACCTCGTAGCGCTTCTTCTCGTCGTTGCGGGCGACCTTGCTCTCGGGCGTGGATTCGGTCATGGTCGACTTCTCCTTCGTCGGTCGTACCGGGTGTTTGCTCAGGATCGACACGCGGTTGAACGCGCCGATCGTGGTGGCGACCCAGAGGATCGCCGAGACCTGCTCATCCGATAAATGCTCGCGTGCCAGAGCGTACTCACGGTCCATCGTGGCCTCGTCCGGCAGCGTGGTGGTGAGTTCGGCAAGTGCCAGCGCGGCCCGCTCCAGCGGCGTGTACAGCTCGGTCCGCTGCCATGCGGACAGCACGGCGAGTTCGCGCTCGGTGGCACCGGCCGCGACGGCGGCCCGATGGTGCACGTCCAGGCAGTATGCGCAGCCGTTGATCTGCGAGACGCGCACGTTGATCAATTCGATGAGCCTGCGGTCGAGTCCGGCCGCGGCACCGGCCGCGCGGACCGCGCTTGCCACGGTGTTCAGCGCTCGAAACGCCTCAGGTGTCTGCTTATCGATGAACACGCGTCTGCCGGAGGACTCCATGGTCCGGATAGTAGAGCAGCACGGTGCCCGGACTGCGGTCCGGTTCACCGTGCTGCGTTGAGGGTCAGGCGACCTCGTGGAACCGCCGGAGTTGGAACGGCTCGATCAGGATCTCGTTCAATACGACCGCGGCCTCCTGCAGATGCGGAGTTTCGAAATGCGTCGCGAGCGCCGCTTCGTCGACCCACTCCTCGAGCAGCACGACTCGGCTCGGATCGCTCGGGTGCAGATACAGCTCGTAGGCGATACAGCCCGCCTCGGCATGCGTCGGCGCGACCAAATCCTCGAGCGTCTCGCGCAGTTCGGTCTCGTGACCGGGCTTGGCGGTGAATCGGACATTGAGCGTCAGTGTGGACACCGATGCCTCCTGATCTGCTGCGTGGTCGGTCATTCCCGGCCGACGGAGGTGAAAGACATATCCGGGTACCGGTCGCCGGTCACCTTGTCGGCGATCGGGTCCAGCGTGGCCAATTCGTCGGCGTTGAGCGAAATGGTCGCGGCGGCAACGTTATCGGCGAGCCGGGTGCGGCTGCGGGTGCCCGGAATCGGGACCACCGTCAGTCCGTGCACACCCGCCTGGGCATGCACCCACGCCAATGCCACTTGCGCGAGCGAGATTCCGCGCTCGTCCGCAATGTCGCGCAGTGGGACGAGCAGTTCGGCGTTGTGCGCGGCGTTGTCGCCCGAGAAGCGCGGCTGCCGGTGCCGGACGTCCGCACCATCGGCCAATTCGCCTGCCGCGGCGAAGGAGCCGGTGAGGAATCCGCGACCGAGTGGCGAGTACGGCACGAATGTCACGCCGAGTTCGGCGGCGGTGGGGACTGCGCTTCGCTCGACATCCCTGGAGAACAGCGACCATTCGGACTGCACGGCCGCGATCGGATGCACCGCATGGGCCGCGCGCAGTTCCATTCCGGTCACCTCGGACAGGCCGAGCGCCCGCACCTTGCCCTGTTCGACGAGTTCCGCCATCGCGCCGACCGATTCTTCGATCGGGACCGCGGGATCGCGGCGGTGCATGTAGTACAGGTCGATGGTGTCGATGCCGAGGCGGCGCAGGCTGGCATCGACCGCGTTGCGAATGTATTCGGGCGAGTTGTCGATGCCGCGGTAGGTGGGATCGTCGGCTTTGCGGACGATGCCGAACTTGGTGGCAAGGACCACCCCGTCGCGGTTGGTGCGCACGAAATCGCTGAGGAATTCCTCGTTGTGACCCGAGCCGTACATATCGGCCGTGTCGAACAGGGTGACGCCGAGTTCCAGTGCGCGATCGAGGGTTGCCCGCGATTCGGTGAGATCCGATGGACCGTAGGCATCGCTGATTCCCATGCAGCCCAGGCCTTGTGCACCCACCTGGATGCCGCCGGCGCCCAACGCTGCAGTCGGAAGTGAGCTCATATTTTGATCCCTTCGCATGGTTGCGTGAGTGCGGCCGGTTTGACGGCGGCGGTCTTGCCCTCGTACAGGTCGATCTTGTAATCGAGTACGGCCAGGGTCTGACGGAGTTCGTCGATCTTGGCGAGCACCTCCGCGCGGGTATTGCGGAACATCTGCAGCCGCTCGGGCACAGTGGATTCCCCCTCCCGCACCAATTCGGCGTAGCGGACCATGTCCGCCACCGACATTCCGGTGGTGCGCAACCTGCCGATCAACGCCAACCACTCCAGATCGCGATTGCTGAACCGCCGCTTCCCGGCGTGATCGCGCCCGATGTAATTCATCAGCCCGATCCGCTCGTACCAGCGCAGCGTGTCGCGACTCAGTCCCGACCGATCGGCGGCCTCGCCGATCGAATACTGCGGCTTCTCCCGATCCACATCGACGACTTGCTGATCACCGACAACCTGACCTACGGCTCCACCCACTGCACTCGCCCTTCTCGATGAACACAACCGACGTTAGCCACCTGGAGCGCACTCCAAGCAAGCCCATTCTGCCGAATCACGGAATTGCTTGCCGCCGTGCCTCTACCTTGCGTGGGACACTGGAGCCGACCAGGGTGGGGCGAGCTGAGGAGCGAGGGTGACGGCACTTCCTGAGCCATGGCGGCTGTTGACTATCGCCGAGTACGAGGCACTCGGCGAGGACGATCAGACGCGTTGGGAACTACAGGAGGGGATTCTGATGATGTCGCCGTCGCCGAGGCCACGCCACATGAGGCTAGGGGCCCGACTTTTCAGTCAGGTGGACGAACAGTTGCCGGACGAGCTCGTCGCCGTCCCGGACGTCGATGTTGATTTGCAATTGGTCACTGCGGAGGGACCGGCCACAGTCCGTCGGCCTGATCTGGTCGTTATCGACAGTTCCGAGTATCAGCGGGTCGAGGCCGAGGGGGGAGTGTTGCGCGCGTCAGCTGTTCACGTTGTGGTCGAGATCGTCTCTCCTGGTTCTCGGCGCACGGACTATGTCACCAAGCGCAGCGAGTACGCAGAGGCCGGAATCTCGCACTACTGGATCATCGATCTGACCACGCCATTGAGTCTGGTCGCCTTCGTGCTCACCGATGAACTCGGATATGTCGACAACGGTGAGGTGACGGGCGAGTTCACGACCAACTCGCCGTGCCCGCTGACGATTCGGCTCGATCAGCTGGGGTAGTGACCGGACACTGTCATCGCCGCGCATCCAATGCGCGACGACGACCAACGTGCCGCTGCGGACTCAGTCGCGCTTGGGCAACTCCTGCACCGCCCATTTGTTGCCGTCGGGGTCGGTGAAGAAGGTGAACAGGCCCCAGCCCATATCCACCACCGGCGACGCGTCCACACCCGCCGCGACCAGCTGCTGGTAGGCGTCCTCGGCGCTCGCGACGACCACCTGCATGCCTTCGACGCTGCCCGGTGCGGCGTCGGTGATGCCCTCACCGATGCAGATGGAACAGCCGGAGCCGGGTGGGGTCAGTTGGACGAAGCGCAGGGTCTCGTCGACGCGGTGGTCGTGGTCGGCGTTGAAGCCGATCTTGGTGTAGAAGTCCTTGGCGCGGTCCACGTCGGTCACCGGAATTGCGACCAGTTCGATTTTCCAATCCATCCGCTGAGCATCCCACCCGCTCGACGGCGAGAACGGGGTTTCGCACCTACCCTGGTGACATGCCAGGTAAGGACATCGACCGGATCAGGGCCCGCTCGGCTTGGGCCACGGTCAAGGAAAGCCCCGTGATCACCGCCATCGCGGTGGCGCCGTTCGTGCTGGCGCTCGGCGTCGTGTGGTGGCTGCTCGGCGGATTCGCCGCGTTCGTGCTGCTCGTCGTCCTCGGCGTCGTCGTGGTCGTCGGCGGCAAACTATTACACTGACGCCGTCCGCGATCAGCGCGGAATGTGGAAGCGCACCAGATCGCCGGTGCCCTCGTCCACCTGCGCCCACGGCCGGTCGAATTCGAGCACCGCCAGCGCCGACGTGGGAAATTTCCGGCTGAGCTCGATCGCCGGATCGGAGTCGCGATTGCTCGCCAACTCCCATGCTGTCCACGGCATTCCGGGCGCATGCCCGATGACCAGCAGCGTCGTGACATCGTCATCGCTGAGCTGGACCAATTCGATGAGCGTGCGCGGGGAGGCCTCGTAGATGCCCGCCTCGTAGACCACCGGCGCGGTAACTCCGGTCGCGGCCAGCGTTTCCCGCGTGCGGGTGGCGGTCGAGCAGCGTACCGCATCGATCGGCGGCTGGGTCTCGCGTAACCACTGACCGGCAAGTCCGGCCTCGCGCTGACCACGCGGAGCGAGCGGGCGTTCGTGATCGGAGATACCGTCGGGATAGGACGACTTACCGTGCCGCATGAGGATCAGAGTCCGCACCATGGAGATACCGTAAGCCCTCCGAAGGAGAGGCCTCGAACACACTCGAGGCAAACTGAAAGCGGCATCACAATCACGGCGCCTCGTGGGGCACCCTCCGCCAGCACCGTGACGATGACGCTCCCGACCACTCCCGACCCCCTTGGGTGGCTATAGCCCAGGTACATTTTCGAGGATCTGCACAATATGGCCTACGTAATCACGCAGCGTTGTTGCAACGACGCCAGCTGCGTCACTGAGTGCCCGGTCGATTGCATCCGTCCTACCCCGGACCAGCCGGAATTCGCGACGACCGAGATGCTCTACATCGACCCCGACACCTGTATCGACTGCGGTGCCTGCGTCGACGCGTGCCCGGTGGAGGCCATCTTCTCCGAGGATGATCTGACCGCGTCGCTGGCCAGGTTCCGTGACATCAACGCCGCCTACTTCCAGCGGCATCCACTCGAATCGAACTTCGATCCGATCGTCACGCCCGCGCGTCCGCCCAAGGAACTCGGCACGCTGCGCGTCGCGATCGTGGGTGCGGGACCCGCGGCCTGTTACGCGGCCGACGAGCTGCTGCGGCGCTGCGATGTCGAGGTCGAGATGTTCGATCGGCTGCCGACGCCGTGGGGTCTGGTGCGCGCGGGCGTCGCCCCCGACCACCCGGGCACCAAGACGGTCTCCGGACTGTTCGAGTCGGCCTTCCGGCGCGAGACGCTGCAGTACTACCTCAATGTGGAGGTCGGCTCGCACATCAGCCACGAGGAACTCCTGGCCCACCACCACGCGGTCATCTACGCCGTCGGCGCGTCCTCCGACCGCCGTTTGGATGTGCCGGGCGAGGATCTGCCGGGCAGCCATTCCGCGACCGAATTCGTCGCCTGGTACAACGGCCATCCGGACTACGCGGATCGCAAGTTCGACCTGTCCGGTGAGCGCGCGGTGATCGTCGGCAACGGCAATGTCGCGCTGGATGTCGCCCGTGTGCTGACGGTGGACCCGGACGAACTCGCCAAGACCGATATCGCCGATCACGCCCTGGATGCGCTGCGCGGCAGCAATATCCGCGAGGTCGTCGTGCTCGGTCGGCGCGGTCCGCTGCAGGCGGCCTACACCTCGCCGGAGTTCCTGGCGCTGACGCATCTGAAGGGCGTCGATGTCATCGTCGAGGAGGCCGACCTGACGCTCGACCCGGGCAGTCAGGCGCTGCTGGACGATCCCGAGGTCGAGCCGTCGCTGGAGCTGAAGTACACCCTCGCCAAGGAATACGCGGCGGGGCGGCGCGATCCGGCCAATAAGCGGATCGTCTTCCGCTATCTGGTCTCGCCGACGGCATTGCACGGTGCCGATCACGTCGAGTCGGTGGAGTTCGCGCACAACGAATTGGTCAGCGAGAACGGCCAATTGGTGGCGCGCACGACCGATCGTAGCGAAACCCTGGACACCGGACTGGTTTTGCGTTCCATCGGCTACAAGGGCGCGGCGATCAAGGATCTGCCGTTCGACGAGCGCCGCGCTGTCGTTCCCAACGAGCACGGCCGCGTCATCGGCGAGGACGGTGTTCCGGTGCCCGGTGTGTACGTGAGCGGCTGGATCAAGCGCGGTCCGCGCGGTGTCATCGGCTCCAACCGCATGGACTCCGAGGAGACCGTCGAGCTTCTGCTCGCCGACTTCACCGCGGGCAAACTCGGTGTGCCACAGGCTGATCGGGCCGCGCTGAAGGCGCTGATCGGACAGCGGCAGGCCGACCTGGTCGACCGTGAGGGCTGGAAGGCGATCGATACGGCGGAGAAGTCCGCGGGTAAGGCGTCGGGCCGTCCGCGGGTCAAGCTCACTACCCGTGAGGATCTGCTCAAGGCCGCGCGCGGCTGAACAGCGACCGGCTCCGTTCCCAGTGAACGGAGCCGGTTTTTCTTTACAGCGGCATGATGCGCACGACGGTCGTGGTGATTCCGCCGACCACGAACCACAACCGCAGCACCGGCCGTCCTGAGCGGTCGCCCGGTTCGTAGCGGCTGCGCACGGCGACATGCTGACGAGCCAGCACCGGCGCGACATACTCGATCACCGCGCGATGCGGCCCCGCGACCAGCTTGGGGTATTCGACCAGGAACTGTTCCACCGCCTGCCAGTAACAGGCATTGTTGACGTGGTTGTACTGATCGATATCGGTAGCCCGCACCGGGAACGGCATATCGGTATCCGATTCCGGCGGGGTGGCTTCGGTGAGATAGGGCCGCCAGCGCAGGCGGTGCTCATTGGTGGTCTGCGCCAGGTAGGACAGGCCCTCGTCGCTGATCCTGGCGGGCATATTGTTGGACTCGCTGATATTGATCCAGAAGCCCTCGGTCTCGATCAATCCACCGTTCGCGCTGGTGATACGCACCCGCATATTCGTCCACCGGGTGGACATGCTCGAACACCACCGCAGCAGCCGCACCTGGTCGGGCCACAGGATCGGCCGGATGACATCGATGACCGTACGACGCACGATCCAGCTCGGATCGGTCGTATGCAGATTCGTCTGTTGCAGTTGTTCCCAGGCAATGTCCTGCAGATAACGTGCGACGCCGTCGAACCGCAAGCGGTTGTACGGATCTACATCGCCAGCCCGGATGGGCCACGCCGAAGCAAACCCCATGCCCTCCTGGGGAAGCGGGGCGAGTGGCTGATCGAGTGACACTGGTGCTCCTCGCGCTGCACGGTGTGCCGCGTTCTCTTACGCTGCTGTTCTGAGACGACTTTACGGGGCGTACGTCACACACTCGCGTCGAGCCGCCTCTACTCACAGTTGTCGGTCCCGCGGGGCAGTATGGGGCCATGTCCGACTCCGACCTCCCCGTAAAACTCGGCAAACCGGCCGAACGCGCCCTGGCCGCCGCCGGAATCCACCGCCTGGCCGACCTGACCGCATGGACCGAACGTGATCTCGCCGCACTGCACGGCGTCGGTCCCACCGCCCTCGCCGAACTCCGCGCCGCCTTAGCCGAACGCAACCAGCACTTCGCCTGATCCCTGCACCCGGCACGCACCGCACCCGCGCCGGTACTATCCCCAGCAAGTACTGAAGGGGGAGGGTACGAGTGCCGCTCGGTCAGTCGCTCGCACCCACGCTCACGAATTCCTCGGTCTGTCATACGCAGTTTGTGACTGCTGATGGCAAGAAGCCCGATATGACGGTCAGCGTCGGAACAGTACTCGGTGGGCAGGCCAAGGAGTCGGGCACGTCGGTCGTCGGCAAACCGGTCCTGGATACAACGACTGAAGCCCGATCGTGCGCCCGCCGTATCGCGCTTCGCGCCCAGCCACGTATCGGCGTCGCTCGTTCGCGCATTGGCGGCCATCGGTTCCGACCTTGGGCAGTGTCACCCCACACGGTGATTTCGTGATCAACGTGCTCGCCGACTCTCGGCAGATCGGACCGGATTCTGCTTCGGGTCCTGCACGACAGTGGCGAGATCGGACCGCCGGACGGTCAGGGCGAGGTCGTCTACACCGCGCGCGGCTATCAGAATTATCTGCTGGATCAGGAAGGGCGCACCCGGGTGACGGTCAGTAACCCTGGTAGGCCCCACCGCTGTTGACGGCCGCTACGCCCGGGACATTGGACAGGGAGCCATACCGGTCGATGGCGTAGCGAGTTCCGGCGATGATGTTGTCGACCGGGTCGTAGATATTCTCGTGGCCGGGCGCCTTATATGAGTTGAAGGTGCTGTCGATCGTCTGCATCAATCCCTTCGACGGGTGGCCCGCGGCGGCATTGCTGTCCCAATCGTTGACGATCAAGGGGTTACCACCGGACTCGTGCTCGATGATCATGGCCAGGGCCCGCTCATCGATTTGATCCGGGCTGTATCCCATTTCGATCAACTTGGCCTTGGCCTTCTTGATCCATTCCGCAACATCGCCCGTCGGCATCGGCCCGGTGGCATTGTGCGTACCACCGGTGGCTCCGGAATACGAACTGCCGGAGGACGTCCCGGAACCGCTGCCGTGGTGGCTGCTCGTCACATAGCTGGGCTTGCTCGTGGTAGAGGTGGTGGCGGCTGGCGTCGTGCCGGTGTTCTGTGACTGCGTCACACCGAGATTCGGGTCGCCGAGATCGTTGAAGGCCGCCTGCAACTTACCGACAGCATCACGGATTCTGTCGCGGGCGGTGTTCGCGGCTGTCTCCGCGGCTTGCAATGCGTGAACGATTTCCCACTGTCGACGTGCAGCTTCGTGTTGTTCGTCCACCTCGGTATTTGAGCCTTCGCCTGCGGCCCGGCGGATTTCGGTGATACGCGGTGCGGCGCTGACGGTGCCATCGGCGGACACCTCGAAGGGCGGATTCTGGTTGATGGCGTCGTTGCGCAGGCGCAGCACACTGTCTTTTGCGCTCTGCAGCAGCGGTACCTGTTCGTTGAACGCCGTTCGGAGCGCGTGCAATTCGGTGCTCACCTTGCCGGCTCGGGACTTCTCGGTCTCCATTCGAGTGTTCGCCGCCTGGCCGGCGGCCCCGGACCAAGCCTTGGTGTCCTCGAGCCCCTTGGTATCGGTAACACCCTTGCCGACGACGCCATCGAGGCCGTCCGCTACCTTCCTGGCTTGCTCGCCCGCGTCACCGAGCTTTTCCGGATGCCAGTTGCTGACATCGTCGATGGTGAGTGTCATGGCAGCTGCAGCCCGATCGTCTTCAGCTTGTTCGCGAACTCGTCCTCGGCCAACTCGTACTTACCCGCCGCGTTCTTCGTATTGTCGGCAATCGTGGTCAGCCGGTCGCCGATGCGCTGCATGCAGCGATTCACCGCGTCGGTGACTTCCGGTATGACGGATCCGAAGTCGGTACCGGGCAATGCCGCAGCCGCCACCGCGAAGCCTTCACCGGCATTGAGTTTGCCGATATCGCCCGCCTCGGTGCGCAGGTTGTCCGCGAATTTCTGCAGTGCGCCCGCGTCGACCCGCAGGGTCCCCGCGTCCATCTTCTCCACCACGAAAAGCTCCCCCTTCGTCCCCACCTCAGGTCGCGGTCAGCATAGCAAAAACGGGTGGTGTGGACAGGGGGGTGACGGTCCGTGGTTAGGTAAGTCAGTGCGTCGGTGATGATGTGAGTGTCGCCGAGTGGACAGAGAGGTCGGCATATGCGTGCAGCCCAGGTCAGCAAGCTGGAGGGGCCGGAGGCGATCGAGGTCGTCGAGATTCCGGAGCCCGCGGCGTATCCCGGGGGTGTGGTCATCGACGTGCATGCGGCCGGGGTGGCGTTTCCCGATGTGCTGATGACGCGGGGTCTGTACCAGATGAAGCCGGAGCTGCCGTTCGTCGTCGGTGGCGAGGTGGCCGGGATCGTGCGGGAGGCACCGGAGGGCGCACATGTCGCGGCGGGGGATCGGGTGGTCGCGCTGACGTTGCTCGGCAATGCCCTTGCCGAGGTTGCCGTGGTGCCGTCGCAGATGGTTTTCCGGTTGCCGGACAACGTATCTCTGCAGGCCGGGGCCGGAATCCTGTTCAACGATCTCACCGTGCACTTCTGCCTGCGCAACCGCGGCAGGCTGGCCGCGGGGGAGACCGTGCTGGTGCACGGCGCCGCGGGCGGCGTCGGCACCTCGACGCTGCGGATGGCGGTCGCGCTGGGTGCGAGCCGGGTCATCGCGGTGGTGAGCACCGAGGAGAAGGCGGCGGTCGCACGCGCCAACGGCGCCACCGATGTGGTGCTGACCGACGGCTGGCTCACGGCCGTCAAGGAGCTGACCGGTGGCCGCGGTGTGGATATCGTGCTCGATCCGGTCGGCGGGGACCGGTTCACCGACAGCATCCGTAGCCTCGCTCCGGCGGGCCGTCTGCTGGTGGTCGGCTTCACCGCCGGTGAGATCCCGACGGTCAAGGTGAATCGACTGCTGCTCAAGAACGTCGAGGTTATCGGCGCGGCCTGGGGCGAATGGGTGATGACCCATCCGGGCTACCTGACCGAGCAGTGGGAAGAGGTCGAGCCCCTGCTCGCCGCGGGCAGGATCGCGCCGCCCGAACCGGTGCTCTACCCGCTGGACCGCGCCGCCGAGGCGGTGGCATCCCTCGACAATCGCACCGCCGCAGGCAAGGTCGTCGTCACCCTGCGCTGACCGCGAGCCGCCGCGTGCGAATTCTCCGACTGCTCGATGTCCGGCGCGGCAAACCGTGCGCGCCGGTACGGTGATCTGATCATGGAGCTGTCCAATCGGGTACTGAATCGGACATTGCTGGCACGCCAGCATCTGCTGGCGCGTTCGGCGTTGAGCGTGCCGGAGATGTGTGACCATCTGGTGGGGTTGCAGGCCCAGGATTCGCCGCCGCCGTTCGTCGGATTGTGGAGCCGCATAGCGGATTTCGATCCCGCGACGGTTTCGGCGGGGCTGGAGGATCGCTCGCTGGTGCGAATCACCTTGATGCGCGGCACGATTCATATGGTCACGCCACCGGATGCGTTGCGCATCGCACCGCATATCCAACCCGAGCTCGAAAAGGTCCCCTTCCGAAAGGGTTTCAACTACGGCGCGATGGTCGGGTTGGATCCGGACCAGGTGCGCGAGCACGGCGAGGCCGCGCTCGGTGACGAGCCGATGTCAGCGGCGGACCTGCGCGCCAAGGCCGCGGCGATCTACCCGGATCGCGATGCCGGTGCGGTGCTGCAGACCTGGCTGTACCAACTGCCCGTATTGCAGACTCCGCCGCGCGGCAGGTGGAAGGACAACAGCAGGCCGGTCTGGTCCCGCGTCGAACCCTGGCTCGGGGCACCGCTCGAACATGGTTATCCGTTAGCGGAGTTGGTCTTTCGTTACCTGCGTGCCTTCGGTCCGGCCAGCACAATGGATATGCAGACCTGGTCGAAGCTGACCGGCATGAAGGCCGCCGTCGAACAGCTCGGTGACCGCCTGCGCACCTACACCGACGAACGCGGCCGCACCCTTTACGACATCGCGGAGGGCGAACTCGCAGATCCTGACCTGCCCGCGCCGGTCCGCCTGCTCGGCTGGTACGACAATGCGATCCTCTCGCACCAGGACCGAACCAGGATCGTCCCCGACGGCACGGCCCCACCCCTGCGCGCATTCGCCACCGCGGTATCCCCGGTCCTGGTCGACGGCTTTCTCGCGGGCTTCTACAAGATCTTTCTGGAAAGGGATGTCGCCCGCCTGCACATCACCCCGACCCGGAAGTGGTCGGGGACGGAATACGCGGCGGTGGACGCCGAAGCCAACGCGCTGGTCGCATTCCTGGAGGCCGACAAGCGGCCGAGCGTCGAAATCCTCGACGTGAACGGGGATCTGCGTCCCTGAACCGGCAGCGTTATCGCGAACGGCGGCGTCCGATGGGCACTGCGGGCAGCGGCCGACCGGGTGCGGCCACCAGTTGCTCGACGATATTGGCGGTTACCAGCACGGCCGCGGTCAGCGCGACTACGACGATGGCGGGCAGCAGCGACGAGGTCAGCGCGATGGCGATCAATGCGACGGCCGGTACAACGCGTGTGGTCGCCACATTGCCGAGCATCCGCCACCGATTCACCACCAGTGCCACCATGAACAGCGCGGCGCCACCCGGCGCCAGCGCGGCGGCCACGCCGTGCGCGGTATGGCCGGGGTCGGCGACCGAATGTCCGAGCCCGACGGCGACCGCCACCAGCCCGGTGACCAGCGCGAAATGCCCGTAGCTCAATACATCTCGCACGATCAGCCCGGGTGAGGGCATGGTGGACAGTGCATGTTCGATCAGCCGCGCGGATCGATGGAAGTAGATCCACCACAGTCCGAGGCCGACCATGAAGGCGAGTACCAGCGTGGTCACCACCGCCGGATCGAGGCCGGTCGAAGACGCCTGCGCACCCGCATCCACCACGGATTCGCCCAGCGCGATGATGATGAACAGGCCGAACCGCTCGGCGAGATGGGAAACCCCGATCGTCCGGTTGCGCACGGCCCTGCTGTACAGCAGCGGCGCACCCAGCTGCACCACGAGCGCCCCGGTCCAGACCCAGATGCGTGCATGTTCCAGCAGTGGCGCGCTCGCGAAAATCGCTATGCCGGTGACCAATCCGATGCTGAAGGGGTTGATCGTGGTCGCGAACCCGTTCGTCCGGGTGACGGCGACGAACAAGACGATCCGCAGCAATAGCTGCGCACCCGCGAAAACCATTGCGGCCCCGCGTGGTTGGTCCAGCGCGGCGGGCGCGGCCACCGCCATCAGGAAGATGCACAGCCCGGACCCGAACAGCACCAGGCGCTGAGCGTTGTTCTCCTCCACGGTATTCACCAGGATGGTGACCCCGACCCACCCCCACCACAGCGGCGCCAACAGCACCAGCGCATGGCCGAGCGTGCCGATCGAGGTGTGGTGGCCGAGCACATGCGCGGTCTGGGTGACCGCGAAGACGAGGACCAGGTCGAAGAATAGTTCCGCCCAGGTGGCGCGGGCATGGGGTGTTGCGGTGGTGGATTCGGCAGGCTCGCTCATCGAAATCTCGTACTCGGCGACACAGGAAGTACGAGCCTAGATGGAATCAGCGCTCCGGGTTGTCCCGGTACGCGGGCGCTTTCGTCGTTCCGGTCGGTGTGAGCGTGCGCAGCAGCGGCAGCGTCCGGTGCGCGACCACCGTCGACAGCACGATCACACTGTGCGAGCGCACCACCGAACTCGTCCGGTCGATGCTCAACAACACCGCCTGCAGCCCGGCATGTGAATCCGCGCCGATCCGGCACAGCACATCGCCGGAGCCGGTGGTCGCGTATGCCTCCAGCACACCGGGAATCGCGTCGAGTTCGGCCGCCACCGCATCCAGCGCACCCTGTGCGATCTCCAATGTGACGAAGGCCTGCACATCGAAACCCGCTGCGGTGACATCGATCTGCGGATCATAGGAGGAGATGACGCCCGACTCTTCCATCCGCGCGATGCGCGACTGGACGGTGGCCCTGGCGACCCGGGTGCGCCGGGACAGCTCGAGAATGCCCGCCTTCTGATACTCGTGCATCGCGGTGAGGATGGCGAGATCGAGTTCATCCAGTTTCGCGGGCGTGCGCGACATGACGGCCTCCATTCGGGGCGCGACCGGCGTGGTGCGGGTCACTTGCGGTGCTATTCAAATTGTCCAGCATCAGGGGTGACTTGCTAGCCGATTTCGCCATAGTGTCTAACCGAAATCAGTGATGTTGCCTATCCGGTGGGGCGGCGATTTCCTTGGATCATGACCATCGAGCATCTGCGGAATGCCCAGCGACCGAGCGGCCCGCTGCCCACCGACGGTGAGTTGCGCCGCTTGGTCGGGCTGGTCGATCACGACGACAGCATCGATCCGTTCCCGGTCATCGGCTGGGACGCACTGGTGTGGGTGGTCGGCAACGCGACCCAGACCGCGCACTTCCTGGAGTCCGCCTTCGGTATGCGGCTGGAGGCCTACTCCGGGCCGGAGACCGGCAACCGCGATCACAAGGCCTATGTGCTGCGCAGCGGTGCGGCCAGATTCGTCGTCACCGGTGCGGTCGCCCCGGACAGCCCGCTGGTCGCACACCACGATCGGCACGGCGACGGCATTGTCGATATCGCGCTCGAGGTTCCGGATGTGGACCGCTGCATCGAATGGGCACGGACGCACGGAGCGACGGTCCTGGTCGAACCACATGACGACACAGACGAATTCGGCACCGTCCGCTCGGCCGCCCTGGCCACCTACGGCGAGACCAGGCATACGCTGATCGACCGCTCCGAGTACTACGGGCCGTATCTGCCCGGATATGTCGCCCGCCGCTCCGGATATCAGCCCCGCGTCGGCACTCCGACCAGGCTGTTCCAGGCCATCGACCATGTCGTCGGCAATGTCGAGCTCGGCATGATGGACGAGTGGGTCGAGTTCTACCGCCGCGTCATGGGATTCACGAATATGGCCGAATTCGTCGGCGACGATATCGCCACCGAATACTCGGCGCTGATGAGCAAGGTGGTGGCCAATGGCAATCACCGGGTGAAGTTCCCGCTCAACGAACCCGCGATGGGTAAGAAGCGGTCCCAGATCGACGAATACCTGGAGTTCTACGGCGGTCCGGGCGTGCAGCACATCGCGCTGGCCACCAGTGACATCCTCGAATGTGTCGATGTATTGCGCCGCGAGGGCGTCGAATTCCTCGAAACGCCGGACACCTACTATTCCGATCCCGAACTGCGCGCTCGCATAGGCCACGTCCGCGTCCCGGTGCGCGAGCTGCAGCGCCGCGGCATCCTGGTCGACCGCGACGAAGACGGCTACCTGCTGCAGATTTTCACCAAACCACTCACCGACCGCCCGACCGTCTTCTTCGAACTCATCGAGCGCCACGGCTCACTCGGCTTCGGCAAGGGCAACTTCAAGGCACTCTTCCAAGCGATAGAGCGTGAACAAGAAGCCAGGGGAAACCTTTAGCCGCAGGTCGGATCATCGCACTACCAGCCACAACGGAGCGAGTCTTACGAGCGAGGAGTTCGCGGCCCGTCTCGCGTCCGCGCCGAAGGCGCGGCCATCGAACACAGCCGAGGCGTCGAAGCGCATACGACGCAGTCGTATGTCTCGACGGCGCCGCTAGCGACTGCTTGCAGGTCGCTCGAAAGGGTCGGACGTGAGACACCAGGGGGCCGCGAACACGCGGCGCCGCAGGCGCCGCAAATCAGACAAAGCCCGCGACCACGCGGCGCCCGCGCCGCCAAGATTTCAGTAGAGTTCATCGCATGCGGATCCCGTCGGCGATCATCACCGGTCTGGCCTTGGCATTGACGCTGTCGGCCTGCGGCTCGGACGGTGACTCCGATTCCTCGAATGCCCCGCTGCGCCCGCCGCCGAAGGTCGCGACGCTCGGCCCGTTCGTCGGTGAGTGCGGCCATGTCACCGATCAAGAGGTGCGCGATATCGCCGGGTTGAGCCAACTCGCGCGGGTCAACCGGAATTCGGTCGGCTGCAACTTCCAATCCGCCGGACTCGCTTCGCCGAGTGTCACTTTCGCGTCCTATCGGGGTAGCCCGATCGATCGCGAGAAGGCCTGGGTCTCCAATGTCGGGCGCGATCCGGAGACCATCGATGTCGGTGGCCGCAAGGGCTTCCAGGCACTGGATCCCAGCGGTTCGGTCTGCGATCTCGCGGTGCAACTCGATGACGATTTCTTCGAATGGTCGATGTCTTACGGACTGTTCTCCGAGCAGGGCAATCCGTGTGACCGGACTCGCAAACTGGCCGAGTTGACCGTGCAGCGGCTGCAGTGAGGGGAATGCGGATGAGTTCACGTCCTGGTCTGCGGGTAGCGGCCGTCGCCGCAGCGGTGCTCGCGGTCGCGGTGTCCGCGGGCGGCTGCGGTAAAACCGTCAAGGGTTCGGCGCATCCGGCGGGCGGCAGCGGCACCACCACGATCAATACAAATTTCGACAAGCTGCTGCGCGAATGCGAGGTGGTCGGGCTCGACCAGATCGGTGCTGCGGTCGGCAATGCGACAGTCGTATCCCCGTCCTTCAACGGCGCGGTGTGCATGTGGGATGTCGAGGACGCGCCCGGCGGCTCGGCCATGGTGACGCTGAACTGGTACGAGGAAGGCTCGCTGAACAACGAGAAGTCCAATAACGACAAGCTCGGCTACAACACCGAGAACATCACCGTGCAGGGGCGGCGCGGTCTGAAGACGACGCGTCCGAACGATCCCGACTCGTGCGGGGTCAGTGCGGGCGCCGCCGACACCGGCATCATCGGCTGGTGGATCAACTACCACCCCGGCGGCCATCCCGATCCGTGCACGGGCGCGCAGAAATTGGTCGAGTTGACGCTGAATCTGGCGCGGTAGCCTGGCAGGTGGTATTGGCCCGTAGGGCGTGATGACCGACCCCACTTTGACCCTGTGTCGCGGTCACGAGTATCGTGGATCGCTGTGCCCGGAAGCATGCGGGCAAGTTCGTGCGCAAACTTAGGCCAGCGAGAGCGGCTGACCTTTCCGGCGTGCCCGGAATTCGGGATATGTCTTGCGTGCGACACGCCCGACCTCGGGACGCGAGAAACGCGGCCGGACGTGCGGGTGAAAGCTCGATGACAAAGACATGAAGTTCCAGACACCGCGTTAACTAATTAAGGAAAGCCGGTCTATGCCAACCATCAACCAGCTGGTCCGCAAGGGTCGTCGCGACAAGGTCTCCAAGACCAAGACCGCGGCCCTCAAGGGGAGCCCGCAGCGCCGTGGCGTGTGCACCCGCGTGTACACCACGACCCCGAAGAAGCCGAACTCCGCGCTGCGTAAGGTCGCGCGCGTTCGCCTGACCAGCGCGGTCGAGGTCACGGCCTACATCCCGGGTGAGGGTCACAACCTGCAGGAGCACTCGATGGTGCTCGTTCGCGGTGGTCGTGTGAAGGACCTCCCCGGTGTCCGCTACAAGATCATCCGTGGCTCGCTCGACACCCAGGGTGTGAAGAACCGCAAGCAGGCCCGCAGCCGTTACGGCGCCAAGAAGGAGAAGAGCTGATATGCCACGCAAGGGCCCCGCACCCAAGCGTCCGCTGATCAACGACCCGGTCTACGGGTCGCCGCTGGTCACTCAGCTGGTCAACAAGATCCTGCTGGACGGCAAGAAGTCCACCGCCGAGCGCATCGTCTACGGCGCGCTGGAGCAGGCGCGCGAGAAGACCGGCACCGATCCGGTCGTCACCCTCAAGCGCGCGCTGGACAACGTCAAGCCCGCGCTCGAGGTGAAGCCCCGTCGTGTCGGTGGCGCCACCTACCAGGTGCCGGTCGAGGTTCGTCCCGGCCGCTCCAACACCCTGGCGCTGCGCTGGCTGGTCAACTACTCGCGGGCTCGCCGTGAGAAGACCATGGTCGAGCGTCTTGCCAACGAGCTGCTCGATGCCAGCAACGGCCTCGGCGCTTCGGTGAAGCGTCGCGAGGACACCCACAAGATGGCCGAGTCCAACCGGGCCTTCGCGCACTACCGCTGGTGACGTCTACCCGGCCCGTCGTTTTCTGGGTCGGGAGGCACAGTCGGAATGCGGCACTTACCTGCCGCTTCCGGCGTTGACATAGAGACGACCACAGGGTCGTCCCCGAAAATCCCAACTAGCTACGAGCGGGGAAGATTTCCGTGGCACAGGACGTGCTCACCGACCTGAACAAGGTCCGCAACATCGGCATCATGGCCCACATTGATGCGGGCAAGACGACCACAACTGAACGCATCCTCTTCTACACCGGCATCACCTACAAGATCGGTGAAGTCCACGATGGCGCCGCCACCATGGACTGGATGGAGCAGGAGCAGGAGCGTGGTATCACCATCACCTCCGCGGCCACCACATGCTTCTGGAACGACAACCAGATCAATATCATCGACACCCCCGGGCACGTCGACTTCACCGTCGAGGTGGAGCGCTCGCTGCGCGTGCTCGACGGCGCCGTTGCGGTGTTCGACGGCAAGGAAGGCGTCGAGCCGCAGTCCGAGCAGGTGTGGCGTCAGGCCGATAAGTACGACGTGCCTCGGATCTGCTTCGTCAACAAGATGGACAAGCTCGGTGCGGACTTCTACTTCACCGTGCAGACCATCAAGGACCGCCTCGGCGCCAAGCCGTTGGTCATCCAGCTTCCGATCGGCGCCGAGGACACCTTCGAGGGCATCGTCGACCTGGTCGAGATGAATGCCAAGGTCTGGAAGGGCGAGACCAAGCTCGGCGAGAAGTACGAGATCGAAGAGATCCCGGCCGACCTCAAGGAGAAGGCCGAGCAGTACCGCCAGGAACTGATGGAGACGGTCGCCGAATCCGATGAGGCGCTGCTGGAGAAGTTCTTCGGCGGCGAGGAGCTCTCGATCGAGGAGATCAAGGGCGCCATCCGCAAGATGACGGTCAACTCCGAGCTCTACCCGGTGCTGTGTGGTTCGGCGTTCAAGAACAAGGGCGTGCAGCCCATGCTCGACGCCGTGATCGACTACCTGCCGACCCCGCTGGACGATGGTGGCACCGACGGCCACGTTCCGGGCAAGGAAGAGGAGATCATCCACCGCGACGCGAGCACCAGCGAGCCCTTCGCGGGCCTGGCGTTCAAGATCGCCGTGCACCCCTTCTTCGGCAAGCTGACCTACGTGCGCGTGTACTCGGGCAAGGTCGACTCCGGCGCCCAGGTCATCAACTCGACCAAGGGTAAGAAGGAGCGTCTGGGCAAGCTGTTCCAGATGCACTCCAACAAGGAGAACCCGGTCACCGAGGCCGTCGCGGGCCACATCTACGCGGTCATCGGCCTGAAGGACACCACCACCGGTGACACCCTGTGCGATCCGCAGAACCAGATCGTGCTCGAGTCCATGACCTTCCCGGACCCGGTCATCGAGGTCTCGATCGAGCCCAAGACCAAGTCCGACCAGGAGAAGCTGGGCACCGCGATCCAGCGTCTCTCCGAAGAGGACCCGACCTTCTCGGTCAAGCTCGACCAGGAGACCGGCCAGACCGTCATCGGCGGCATGGGCGAGCTGCACCTCGACATCCTCGTGGACCGCATGCGGCGCGAGTTCAAGGTCGAGGCGAACGTCGGCAAGCCGCAGGTGGCCTACCGCGAGACGATCACCAAGCCGGTCGAGAAGCTCGAGTTCACCCACAAGAAGCAGACGGGTGGCTCCGGCCAGTTCGCGAAGGTCATCATCGCCCTCGAGCCGTTCGTCGGTGAGGACGGCGCGACCTACGAGTTCGAGAACAAGGTCTCCGGTGGCCGCGTGCCCCGCGAATACATCCCTTCGGTGGACGCGGGCGCGCAGGATGCCATGCAGTACGGTGTGCTCGCCGGCTACCCGCTGGTGAACCTGAAGGTCACGCTGCTCGACGGCGCTTACCACGACGTCGACTCGTCGGAAATGGCCTTCAAGATCGCCGGCTCGCAGGCCCTGAAAGAAGCGGCCCGTAAGGCCGGTCCGGTGATCCTCGAGCCGCTGATGGCGGTCGAGGTCATCACGCCCGAGGATTACATGGGCGATGTGATCGGCGACCTGAATTCCCGCCGTGGCCAGATCCAGGCCATGGAGGAACGCAGTGGTGCCCGTGTCGTCAAGGCGCTGGTTCCGCTCTCGGAGATGTTCGGTTACATCGGTGACCTGCGGTCGAAGACCCAGGGCCGGGCGAACTACTCCATGGTGTTCGATTCGTACGCGGAGGTTCCGGCCAACGTGTCGAAGGAGATCATCGCCAAGGCGACCGGCGAATAAGTCCGATGGGGGCAGGTGCAAGACTTGCCCCTATCAGCCGGGAGTCAATGCACGACCCCCAATATGTAAACCGCACTGCTGCAACTGCACGCACCAACAAGTCCAGGAGGACACCAAGTGGCGAAGGCGAAGTTCGAGCGGACGAAGCCGCACGTCAACATCGGCACCATCGGTCACGTCGACCACGGCAAGACCACGCTGACCGCAGCGATCACCAAGGTGCTGGCTGACAAGTACCCGGATCTGAACGCGGCGTTCGCGTTCGATCAGATCGACAAGGCGCCGGAGGAGAAGGCTCGTGGTATCACGATCAACATCTCCCACGTCGAGTACCAGACGGACAAGCGCCACTACGCACACGTCGACGCCCCGGGTCACGCCGACTACATCAAGAACATGATCACCGGTGCGGCGCAGATGGACGGTGCCATTCTGGTGGTCGCCGCGACCGACGGCCCGATGCCGCAGACCCGTGAGCACGTGCTGCTCGCCCGTCAGGTCGGCGTGCCCTACATCCTGGTCGCGCTGAACAAGTCGGACATGGTCGACGACGAGGAAATCCTCGAGCTCGTCGAGATGGAGGTCCGCGAGCTGCTGGCCGCCCAGGAGTTCGATGAGGAAGCGCCGGTCGTGCGTGTCTCCGGTCTGAAGGCGCTCGAGGGCGACCCGAAGTGGACCGAGTCCATTGTCGAGCTGATGAACGCGGTCGACGATTCGATCCCGACCCCGGTTCGCGAGACCGACAAGCCGTTCCTGATGCCGGTCGAGGATGTCTTCACGATCACCGGTCGTGGCACCGTCGTCACCGGCCGTGTCGAGCGCGGCATCATCAACGTGAACGAGGAAGTCGAGATTGTCGGCATCCGCGAGAAGGTCACCAAGACCACCATCACGGGTATCGAGATGTTCCGCAAGCTGCTCGACCAGGGCCAGGCCGGTGACAACGTCGGTCTGCTGGTTCGTGGTATCAAGCGCGAAGATGTCGAGCGTGGCCAGGTCGTCGTGAAGCCGGGCACCACCACCCCGCACACCGAGTTCGAGGGTCAGGCCTACATCCTGTCCAAGGACGAGGGTGGCCGCCACACCCCGTTCTTCAACAACTACCGTCCGCAGTTCTACTTCCGTACCACGGACGTGACGGGCGTTGTGACCCTGCCCGAGGGCACCGAGATGGTCATGCCCGGTGACAACACCGAGATGTCCGTCAAGCTGATCCAGCCGGTCGCCATGGACGAGGGTCTGCGCTTCGCGATCCGCGAGGGTGGCCGCACCGTCGGCGCCGGTCGCGTCACGAAGATCATCAAGTGATTCGCTGAATCGCTTTCGAACGGCGTCGCTCCGAAAGGGGCGGCGCCGTTCGGCATTTCGGGGCCGCATCGAAAGGTGCGGCGCCGCTCGGGTTTTCGGTGCGTCCTGCCGGGGAACGGTATTCCTGTCCATGACGTCGGTGGTCATCGCTTGCAACCGCCACTTTGGTTAACGCCGGGCAAAAGGGGTAAAGACCGGTTGATCGGAGGATTCGATGAGGAGTTCGGCGCTGGCCACCACGCTCGACGTCACCGAGGGGACGTTGGTGCACGGTATGCCGTATCTCGCGCTCGGAGCCGGGCGGCCGCTGGTATTCCTGCGGTGGTTCACCCCGGATCATGCCAATCCGACCGGGTGGATGCGGCAGTCCGAAATCAAGACGTTGGCACCGCTCGCGGCGCATTTTCGGGTGTATGCGGTGAACCGTGCGCCCGGCATGGCCGAGGGGACGACGATGGCCGATATCGCCGCCGAGCACGCGGACGCGTTGCTGGCCGAATTCGGTGCGCCTGTCGATGTTCTCGGTGTCTCCTCGGGTGGATCGCTTGCGCTGCAACTCGCGGCGGATCGACCTGCCGCGGTGCGCAGGCTGATCATCGCCTCATCTGGCTACACCCTGGAAAATGCCACCCGCGCGGCGCAACTGGCCTACGGCGAGGCGGCCTACGCGGGTAGGCGCGCACTGCACCATATGGCCGCCGTCGGCTCCACCTCGCCGATCGCGCAGCGCATTGCCGCGGCGGGTATGTGGTTGGCCGATCCCCTTGCGCGCCCGAAGAATCCGGCGGACACGCTGGCTTTCATCCGTGCCGAGGATGCTTTCGACCTCGCCGGTCGGCTCGGCGATATCACCGCGCCGACCCTGGTCCTCGGCGGCGACCGCGACGGCGCCTACAGCACCGAGACCTTCCGTCGCACCGCCGACGGAATCCCGGACTCGCACTTGATCATCTACCCGGAAACCACGCATATCGGGGTCGTGAAGCGGTTCGTTCCCGACGTCGTCGCCTTTCTCGCCGACTAGCAGTTGCTCGGCGCCGGTTCGCCGCGGAAGCGCGCGGCGAGCCAGGACAGCACCGAGGGGATGCCGAGGATGGCGGCGCTCAGGTGTTCGGGGGAGTAGGTGAGTTCGGCCTGTAGCGGCACTCCGGCCGCGCAGTAGCGGCGGTCGACATTCAGGATCGAATCGGTCGGGATGAGCGGATCACTGGGCGAATGCCATTCGAATATCGGTATTTTCGGGATTCCGTCGAACAGTTCCAGACTGTTCTCCTCGACCACGGCCCTGGCGTTGCGATCACCGATCATCGTCATACTGCTCGCGTAATCCCGGACGCTGTGTCCCGCGCCGGTGGTGAGGATTTCATTGGTGCAGCCGTTGGCGATGGCCTTGCGTGCCGCCACGCCGCGTGTGTTCAGATAATTGCTGATCGGAAAGCGGTCCGGATATTCCCGTTCCAGTCCGATAGCGGCCGCCATAAGCAGTCCGAATGCCGGATGCGGATTGAAGTTGACCGCCTCCAGCATTTTCACCAAATTCATCGGGACGCCACCCGTCGCGGCGCCCGCGATCTCGAGTTCCGGTGCGTACTTCGGCGCCATCGCGGCGGCGAATGCGGTGGCCATACCGCCGCCGGAATATCCGGCCATCGTGATCCGGCTGCGCGCGGCGGCGAGTTCGGGGACCCGGCGCACGGCGCGAATGCCGTCCAGGGTGATCTGGCCGCCGAGCCGGGCCGCACCGTATGCGAAGGTCGGTCCCAGGTGATCGGGCAGCGCGACGCTCCACCCGCTCAGCAGCAGGGCGTTGAGCAATATCGCCTCGCGGACCTGCAAATTCGGATCGGAGGTGTACAGCACACGGGAAACCGCGCACTTCGCCCCGAGGCCGTTGATGATGTGCTGATAGGACAGCACCGGCCCATCGGGTTGATGTGAGCGGGGTGTCAGCACCGTGGTCGTCGCCGCGATCGGTCGGCCGGTGGAATTCGTCGAACGGAATTTGATCAGCGTTACGGTGGTATCGGGAAAGATCAATATAGGCGGCAACTGCTGCGTCGCGAGCACGTCCCCCGGTTTCTTATTCGCCAGATCGGGTGGCGCCGCATAGAAAGGGTCCGGATCCGGATCCGGATAAATCGGTGCGGCCTGGGCCTCGGTTCCACCCAGGACTGTCGTCGAAGCGCCGACCAGCAGGCCGACAAGCACTGCGCGCGTCGCGAGACCGGTGAGATCTCGAAGGATTCGATTGATCTCCACAATTGGAACTTGTATCACGCACCGTGGACTCGTATTGAGAACGCGAGTCTTTCAGATTTCGGTGCTCAGCCGAGCTGGGTCATACCCGCCGCGACAACCTGCGCGACATTGCAGATTTCATCCGCTGTCGGCAGCGGCAGTCCGTCGAGCGCATGCAGCCGATCGCTGCTGGCAATGGCGAACATCGCCGAAACCCAGGCCGCGGCACACGCGCGCAACGTGCCGGGCTGGACCGGGCCGGGCGCGCTGGCCTGCAGCACCCGGGCGGTGACGTCGAGCAGTTGATCGCGCAGGTGGCGCAATTGCCGGCGCACGTCGGGATGGGTATCGGCCTCGCGCCACATGATCACGCGCAGCACCGACGAATGATGGTCGCGCAGATTGAGCGCGGCGTCGAGATTGATCAGACTGGCCGCGGGATCGCCCGGTGTGACCACGGTGCCGATATCGGCGATCGGCTGGGCGGGCACACGCTCGGCCATCAGCGCGGACAGGATCGAATCCTTGGTGGGGAAGTAATAGAAGACCAGACCCTTGGGGACACCGGCGCCCTCGGCAATGGCCGCTGTCGCGGTCGCGTCGAATCCCTGTGCCGCGAAGAGTCTTTCCGCGGCATCGAGAATGAGCTGACGGGCGTCGCCGTCGACTTTCGCGCTACGACGACGCCCGCCTCGCCGGGCTTTCGGCATCTGCATCAGTGATGCGGCGCCATGTCGTGCAACCGGCCCGACACCGTCGGCAGTGCCGCCACCGCGACCACTAGCGTCACCACGCCCACTACCCATGCGGTCCAGGATGCGCCGCGGTAGTCGGTGTAGTCCATTGCCCATGGGGAGATGAACAGCAACGCGCCGAACAGGCCCATCGCGTAGTCGGCGGCTGTCAGGGTCGCCCGGTACATCTGCGCGAGGCCGGTGAGAGCGATGAGCACGCCGAGCACGATCAGCGTCCACATGGCGTTGTCGTTGTGGGTCACCCACAGGGGTGACAGCGCGGTGAAGACGCCCAGCACAACGGCCAGGAAGTCCTGCGCGCGACTTTCGGTGAACATGGGGTGCCTCCTCAGGCTCTGAATTGTTCTCCTCACTCAGATCTAACTCTGATTGACCGCCCGATCAATGTAGGTATGGACACGATTGCGTACCGATAGGTCGGGTAGTGCGGAGTGACGGCCCTCACGGCGATTCGCGCCCAAGCAAAGGTTAGGGTTAGCTGCGTCACCCTCGGTGACGGATGCCAACTCGACCCGGCGCCTGCCAGGCACTACGAAGGGAAGGCCGCGTGAGGGAGCGCAGCGAGCGAACCATAAACAGAGCCGGGTGGTCCGGTCATGCCGGAGCCGAGCGCAGCGAGGTGGGGGCGCGTGAGTGAGCGCAGCGAGCGAACCAAAGATACAGCCGGGTGGTCCGGTCATGCCGGAGCCGAGCGCAGCGAGGTGGGGGCGCGTGAGTGAGCGCAGCGAGCGAACCAAAGATACAGCCGGGTGGCCTGGTCATGCCGGAGCCGAGCGCAGCGAGGTGGAGGCATGAACGGGCCGATTGTGATCATCGGGGCTGGTTTGGCAGGTTTGCGCACGGCGGAGGAATTGCGCAGGGCCGGGTACGAGGGTGAGTTGCTGCTCGTCGGCGAGGAGTCGCGGCTGCCCTACGATCGCCCGCCGCTGTCCAAGCAGTTCGTGCGCGGCGAAACCGACGACACCACCCTGCGCCCCGCCGAATTCTTCGACGAGAAGCAGATCGACCTGCGGCTGAATACCGAGGCGGTCGGCGTCGACACCGCCGCGCGCCAGGTTCGCCTGGCCGACGGCGGCACGCTCGACTACGACCAGCTGATCATCGCGACCGGTCTGCGGCCGCGTCGCCTGCCCGGGCTGCCGGATCTGAAGGGCGTGCATGTCCTGCGCGGCTATACCGACGCCGCCGCACTGCGCGACGAATTGTCCGGTGCGGGTACCGCCCTGGTGGTCGGGGCCGGATTCATCGGTTGTGAACTCGCGGCGAGCTTCCGGGCCGGCGGCGTCGAGGTCGTACTGGTCGAACCGCAGCCGACGCCGCTGGCCTCGGTACTCGGCACCGAGATCGGTGCGCTGGTCGCGCGCATGCATCGTGACGAGGGCGTCGATCTGCGCTGCGAAACCAGCCTGGACACCTTCCTCTCTGTCGACGATCGAGTGCGCGGCGCGCGGCTCTCCGATGGCAGCGAGGTGGCCGCCGATCTGGTGGTCATCGGTGTTGGTTCCCGACCGGTCACCGAATGGCTCGCCGATTCCGGTATCGCACTCGCCGAGCCGTCGGCTGGTGGCGGCGTACTCGCGGACGAGGTGGGACGCACCTCGGTCGAGGGTGTGTGGGCGGTCGGTGATGTGTCGGCCTGGCTGCACGAGACCGGGCAGCGCAAGCGCGTCGAGCACTGGACCAATGCCGGTGAGCAGGCGCGGCTGCTGGCGTGTGCGCTGCTGGGCGCGGAACTGCCGACCGCGGCGCGGGTGCCGTACTTCTGGAGCGATCAGTACGACGTGAAGATCCAGGCGCTCGGCACCCCGAGCGCTGATGACGAGATCCACATCGTCTCCGACGACGGCCGCAAATTCCTCGCCTACTACTCGCAGCACGGCAATCTGACCGGTGTGATCGGCGCCGGAAAGACCGCTCAGGTGATGAAGGTCCGCGCGAAGATCGCCGCCGGTGCGCCGGTCGCGGACCTGCTCGAGGCCGCCCAGCCGTAGCGATCATGCCGTTGTAATACGGTGGTCGGGTGATCGTCGCGCTCATCGATTCCGGGCTGGGGTTGCTGCCCACGGCCGCCTGGCTGCGCAAGCTGCGGCCCGATGTCGACCTATTACTCCAGTTGGACCCGGATGGCGCGCCATGGGGTCCCAAGCCGGAACAGTGGGTGACCGACCGGGTGGTCGACGCCGCGCGGAGTTCGGTGCGGCTCGGCGCGGAAGTGCTCGTGCTGCCGTGCAACACGGCCAGCGTCACCGCTCTGGACGAGGTGCGCGCCGAGGTCGGGCCGGGTATTCCGGTGGTCGGCACGGTCCCCGCGATCAAACCGGCCGCGGCGGTATGCAAATCGGTCGCGGTGTGGGCGACGGCGGCGACCACGGCCAGCCGCTATCAGGCCGATCTGATCGCCCGCTTCGGTGGCGATGCGAAGGTCGTCGGCATCGCCTGCCATGGTCTGGCGGATTCGATCGATCGCGGTGATCTGGTCGCGGCTCGTGATTCGATTGCGCGCGCGGCCGAACAGACGCCCGACGATGTGGAAGGTGTGGTGCTCGGCTGCACTCACTATCCGCTGGTCATCGATGCCATAGTGGCCGCACTGCCGGACGGCGTGCGACTGTTCGACAGTGCGCAAGCCGTTGCGGCGCAGACGATTCGGCGCATGGAGGCACTCGACCGCCCGACCACCGGCAATGGTGAGGTGCGGGTGCTGAACAGCGGTCGGCCGGGTGAATTGCCGACCAGCGCGGCGGCTTTCGAGTCGGGGCGGATGCTGGGTGCCCAGGGGTAGCGCGGCGCTGCCGACCGCCGCCGATGTGCATGCGGCGCTGGCCGAGGCCGCTGACCCGGCCGATGCCATCCATCTGCAGCGGTTCTTCAAGACCGGGCCCGGTGAGTACGGCGAGGGGGATGTCTTCCTCGGTGTGCGCGTGCCCGTGACGCGATCGATCGCGAAACGCTTTGCGGCACTTCCGCTCGACGAGATCGACACACTGCTGAACAGTGCCGTGCACGAGCACCGCCTGGCCGCGCTGATCATCCTCAACGCCAGATTCGCCGAGGCGGCCAAACCGCGCACGCTCGATATCGATGCACAGGCGGCGATGGTCGAGTTCTACCTCGCCGCGGTGCGCCGAGGCCGGGTGAACAACTGGGATCTGGTCGACGTGTCCGCCGAAAACATCATCGGCCCTTGGCTACTCGATCGACCCCGTGACCTGCTCTTCGAACTCGCAGGCGCGGACTCGCTCTGGGAGCGCCGGGTAGCGCTGCTGACAACCTTCGCGTTCATCAAGGCGGGCGAAGCCACGACCACCTTCGAACTCGGCGAACGGCTACTCGACGACCGCCGCGACCTGATCCAGAAGGCGCTCGGCTGGATGCTGCGCGAGGTCGGCAAGCGCGTCGACGAGCAACTGCTCACCGGCTTCCTCGACAAGCACGCGACGCAAATGGGCCGCACCGCACTGAGTTACGCGACCGAACGCCTCGATCCCGCGTTACGCGTCCACTATCGCGAACTGTAAACCCCCACCGGGGCTCAGAATTGGATGCGCAGGTGATCGGTGACCGGATGCGCCTGGCAGCCGAGGATATAGCCGTTCTCGATATCCTCCGGATCGAGGATTTCGGCATTGTCCATTTCGACCTTGCCCTCGAGTACCGTGCAAGCACAGGAACCGCATTCGCCCTCCTGGCAGGAGTACGGCACATCCAGACCCTTCGACAGCATGATGTCGACCAGGGTCTGCTTGCGCGGCCACGTCAGCTCGTGCACCTCGCCGTCGAGTTCGACCTCGACGGTGGCCGCATCCGCCGCCTCCTCGTCGGTCACCTCGACCGGCGCCTGATCCGCGAATGGGTCTCCGGCAAGGGAATTGAACACTTCGGCGTGGGTGCGTGAGCGCGGCACCTCGAGCTGAGCGAGTGCGTCGTGCACCCGGTCCATGAACGGCTTGGGCCCGCACATGAAGGCGTGGTAGCTCGTGTACGGCTCGACCAGGGCGGCCAAACCGTCGGCGGTCGGCAGTCCCTGCAGGTGCTCGAGCCAGTGGATCACGGTGAGCCGCTGGGGATGCTTCTCGGCCAATTCGCGCAGCTCGCCCGCGAAGATCACCGACTCGTGATCGCGATTGGCGTAGATCAATACGATTCGGCCGCCGCCGCGCGCCAGCGCCGACTTCAAGATGGACATCACCGGCGTGATGCCGCTGCCCGCGCCGAACAGCAGCAGATCGTCATCGAGATCCTTCGGCGTGAATACCCCGGAGGGCGGCAGCACTTCGATCGCGTCGCCCGCTTTGACGTTGTCGCACACCCAGTTCGACCCGTAGCCGCCCACGGTGCGCTTGACGGTCACCTTGGGCTTGTCGTCGGTGTACGGCGAGCTGGCCAGCGAATAGCACCTGGCCACCGAGCCGGTCAGATCGCTCGGGATGCGCAGGGTGAGGAACTGCCCTGGCTGATAGCTGAAACGTTCACGCTGGTCGTCGGGGACGTCGAAGACCAGCGAACGGGTGTCCGGCGTCTCGGTGATGACCGCGGCTACCCGCAGCACGACCGAACGCGAACCGTGTGGAACCTCGACGGTGGTCATGACTGAGCTCTCGTCCTCTCGAACCGAACCAAAACTAGAACGTGTTTCAGTTTCATCGTACGTCGGGATCGGGCTGCCGGACAAGCTGGGCCTCCAGACCCGCGATCAGTACCTCCATGCCGAAGTCGTAGGCATACTTTCCGCGCAGGTCGGGCATGTATCTGGTGGCACGTGCCACCGACTCGGGCAGTGCGACATCCGCCAGCGGCTGCGGCTCCCTCGGGTTCACCCGGCGGCGGCCGAACAGATACGTGTGGATCGTCGCGTACCCGGCGAGCACATTGCGGTCGTTGAAACCGGCCTCGAGCAGGATCTCCATGATCGCGGCGATCAGGTCGAGCTGTTTGCCCAGCATCTGTTCGATCAGCACATCGCCGAGTCCGGGATGCTTGCGCAGCTTCTCATCGATCTGGTCGATCAGATCGCGCAGCCGCTGCTGCCACGGTCCGGAATCGGCCGGCGGTTTGCGAACTCCGGTCAGCGCCGCGGTGGCGACGAGATCGAGCAGCTCGCGTTTATCCGCGACGTAGTAGTACGGCGCCATCGGGGAAACGCCGAGCTCACGGGAGAGCCGTCGCATCGACAGCTTCTCCACACCGTCCTCACGTACCACCCGCAACGCGGCCTCGACGATCTCGGACTCCGACAGTGTCCTATTTGCGGTGCTCCCAGGCCCTACGTGGTTACGCAAGCTTCCGCCTCCGGGCCTTGAGCTCACACTGCGGGGTATTGCCGCCGCCCCCGCTCGTCTGCATTCGTCCGACTCCCATGCCACCTCTACCACTGCGGGTCGAATCGCCCGTCACGTCCTGTTCAGCTGCTTGCCATCCGCAGTCTAGAGCGCGCGGCTGTGAGTAGGTCGGCGTGCGTCCGCGCGCGCGTTGAGCGGGAGCTGCGCATCCCCTGTTCCATTTTGTCAGCTCATGACGTTATTGTGTGATGACGGCTACACCAGTGGCCGCGGAACCCGGTCACATCTCGGAGGTAGGCATGCCGGAGTACGGATCCATCGGACACACCGATACCGACAACACCGGAAGGATCGGGGCGGCCGAGTCCCGTTCGATCGAGGAAGCGCCGCTGGTCGAGGAGACCCTCATCGAAGAGGTCTCCATCGACGGTATGTGCGGCGTCTACTGACGGGGGCTGCGACCATGCTCGATCTCGATACCCGATGGGAGCTGCATCCGCGGGTGGCGCTGCGGCCGGAGTCCTTCGGCGCGCTGCTCTACCACTTCGGCACCCGCAAGCTCTCGTTTCTGAAGAGTCCCCGGATACTCGAGATCGTGCGGTCGCTGCCCGCGCATGTCTCGGCACGCGCGGCCCTGCATGCGGCGGGCGTCACGGATGACCAAGCCGGACAGTATGTCCGGGCATTGGATCAGCTGGCCGACTCCGACATGATCAGGCGGGCCGCGCCGGGCAGTGCTCCGACCCCCGCGGTCGCGCCGCTGCCGCTCGCCGGGCAGCCGTCGGCCGTCACCGGTGGGCGACTGATCGATAAGTTCGAAAACGGTTTGGCCGCACCGATCTGCCTGACGTGGGAGTTGACCTACGCCTGCAATCTGTCCTGTGTGCACTGCCTGTCGTCCTCGGGCCGCCGCGATCCGCGCGAGCTGAGCACCGAGCAGTGCAAGGCGCTCATCGACGAGTTCGAGCGCATGCAGATCTTCTACGTGAATATCGGCGGCGGGGAACCCACTGTGCGCCCGGACTTCTGGGAGCTCGTCGACTACGCGACGGCGCATCATGTCGGAGTGAAGTTCTCCACCAACGGAGTTCGGATCACGCCCGAGGTCGCCGCGCGCTTGGCCGCCAGTGACTATGTGGACGTACAGATTTCGTTGGACGGCGCGGACGCCGAGGTCAACGATGCCGTGCGCGGACCGGGTTCCTATGCCATGGCGATCAGGGCGCTGGAGAATCTGGCGGCCGCGGGATTCGCGGACGCGAAACTCTCCGTGGTCGCGACCCGGCACAATATCGCCCAGCTCGACGAGTTCAAGGCGATCGCCGACAAGTACGGCGCCACACTGCGTTTGACCCGCCTGCGGCCCTCGGGACGCGGCGCCGATGTGTGGGACGAACTGCATCCGCTGCCGGAACAGCAACGGGTGCTTTACGACTGGCTGGTGCGCAACGGCGAGGGGGTGCTCACCGGCGACTCGTTCTTCCATCTCTCCGCCTTCGGTTCAGCGCTGCCCGGATTGAATATGTGCGGTGCGGGGCGGGTGGTCTGCCTGGTGGATCCGCTCGGCGACGTGTATGCCTGCCCCTTCGCCATCCACGACAAGTTCCTCGCCGGAAATGTGGTGGCGGACGGCGGTTTCCGCACCGTGTGGCAGGAATCGGAGCTTTTCGCGGAACTGCGCGAGCCCAGCGGCGGCGGTGCGTGCTCCGGCTGCGCGCACTACGACTCCTGCCGCGGTGGCTGCATGGCGGCGAAGTTCTTCACCGGCCTGCCCGCCGACGGACCGGATCCGGAATGCGTCCAGGGCTACGGCGAGGCGGCGCTGGCCGATGCCGGGCGGATGATTCCGCGTTCGTCGGTGGACCACTCCCGGCGCATTGCGCCGAGCCGACCCGGCTCGCGTAAGTCGGGACCGATTCCGCTGACACTGTCGGTATCTCGGCCCGCGCCCGAACGCCTTTCGCCGGAGCGGCGCCCCGCGCGAGCCTGCGACGAAAGTCCGCTGAACTGATGTCGGCCCGGTAGCCAGTTATGTGCTGTCCCGTTGATCGACGATGGCTATCGAGTAGCAAATCGATGATTGCCCTCGCGTTGCCAGCTGTCTTCGGCGAGTCGCTTGCGACCCGCCGAAGACGCGATTCGGCGGGAGTTATTGCGCCACACGGGCGGATTCGTGCGGAATTCCATCCTTTTTTCCGGACTGATGGTGCCAATGCGCGAATCACCGCCTAACATGCCAGGAATGCGCCACGATCGCCTGCCCGACGGATTCGGGGTGCGGATCGATCCACGGGTACGCGCATACTCCGGGGGACGCATCCTGATCGGGGGTTCACCCGCCCGGTTGCTGCGACTTGCCCCGGAGGCCGCCGAGATGATCGGCGACGGGTACCTCGAGGTCACCGGCCCGAAGTCCGCCGTTGTTGCCAGACGGCTGCTCGACTCCGGCGTCGGTAATCCGCGCCCCCGTTTGCTGCCGTCCCTCGACGATGTGACCGTGATCGTGCCACTGCACAACAATGCCGACGGCCTCGCCCGATTGCTCGCGGCATTGCGCGGACACAATGTGATCGTCGTCGACGACGGTTCGGATCAGCCTGTCGAGATCCCGCGCAACCGCGGCACTCGCTGCCGGGTGACCGTGCTGCGCCACGACCGCAGACAGGGCCCGGCCGCCGCACGCAATGCCGGGTTGCGGGCCGCGACAACCGACTTCGTCGCCTTCCTGGACTCCGATGTGGTCCCGCGCAGCGGCTGGCTCGAGGTGATGCTCGGACACTTCAGCGATCCGGAGGTCGCGCTGGTCGCGCCGCGGATCGTCGCGCTGGATCCGGAGTCGAACGCGCTCGCGCGCTATGAGCACACCCGCTCCTCGCTCGATCTCGGTCGGCGCGAATCGGCCGTGCAGTCGCGCGGACTGGTCTCGTATGTGCCGAGCGCGGCCATGCTGGTGCGCCGCCGGGCGCTGCTCGCGCAGGACGGGTTCGACGAGACGATGCAGGTGGCCGAGGACGTCGATCTGTGCTGGCGGCTGGAGCAGGCGGGCTGGCGGCTGCGCTATGAGCCGGCCGCGCACGTCGCGCACGATCATCGAATCTCGTTCCGCGCGTGGTTCGGTCGCAAGCTGTTCTACGGCACCGGGGCCGCGCCGCTGGGCGAGCGGCATGCGGGCATGGTGACGCCGCTGTCGGTGCCGTTCTGGACGGTGGTCGCGACCATGCTGTTCGCCACGCTGACGAAGTGGGGCCTGCTCGGCGGACTCATCACCCTGGTGACCGCGCTGGCCCGACTACGCCGGGTCTTCACCGGACTGGACAACCCGACCCGGATCGCGGCGATCTATCTGGCGCGTGGCTATTTCGCGGGTATCTGGCGACTGGCCTCGGCGATGTGCCGGCACTATTGGCCGGTCACCATGTTGGCGATGATTCTTTCCCGGCGGGTCCGGCGCATCGCGGTCACCATGGCGGTGGCGGACGGTCTGGCCGACTGGTTCACCCATCGCGACGCGGGCGGGCTCGACCCGTTCCGCTACGTGGCCTACAAGCGGATGGACGATATCGCCTACGGAACGGGCTTGTGGCTCGGCGCATTCCGCGCGCGCAGCCTGGAATCGCTCAAACCGAGTACGCCCCGGGGCTGAATCGACGTGTAATGGCTGTACCACCCGATGAGCTGATGTAGATGATCGACACACTGATCATCGGTGGTGGCTCGGCCGGGTGTGTACTGGCGGCCCGGCTGAGTGCGGACCCGGAACATCGGGTGCGGCTGCTGGAGGCGGGGCCGGTGTCGGCCGATCCAGCGGCACTGCTCGATGCGACTCGGATGCCGATCGGGCACGAATCACCGTGGGTGTGGCGGTATCCCGTCACGTTGGCAGGTGCGGTCACCGGGAATATCGTGCGCGGTAAGGTGATCGGCGGATCGGGCGCGGTCAACGGCGGCTACTTCGTGCGGGCGACGGCCGCGGATTTCGCCACGTGGAGTAAGGAACTCGACGGCTGGTCCTTCGACGCGGTCCTGCCCACCTATCGCCGACTCGAGCGCGACCACGACTTCGGCGACCAGCCGGGACACGGTACGACAGGCCCGATACCGGTGCGTCGCACCGCTGTTCCCGCGCCCCTGAGCTGCGAATTCGCCTCGGCATGTACGGCACTCGGTCTTCCGTTCACACCTGACCTGAACGCACTGCCCGGCACGGGTCCGGCCGATGGTTTCGGGCCGGTGCCGTGGAATATCGAGGATGGTAGGCGCGTCGACACCGGATCGGCATATCTCGCGCCCGCGCTCGCGCGACCGAATCTCACGGTGACCGGCGCCGTACTGGTGACCCGCATCCGTTTCCACGGCACGCGCGCCATCGGGGTGGACTATGTGCACGAGGGCAAGCCGGGCGCACTCGACGCGGATCGCATCGTGTTGTGCGCGGGCGCAATCGAATCCGCGGCGCTGCTGTTGCGCTCGGGTATCGGCGATCCGGACCGGCTTCGGGCGCTGGATATTCCGGTGGTGCATCCCGCGCCCGTCGGCGCCGGGTTCAGCGATCACCCCGAGGTCGGCATCGACTACCGCTTCGATCCGTCGCACTCGACTGCCGAAGGCGTCCCGCTGGAATATGTGCTGGAACTCGACGATGTCGAAATCCGTCCGTACGCCGTAACGTTTACCCCGTATACCCAACGTTTGGGTGTGGCGCTCATGCGTCCGCATTCCGAAGGCGTGCTCCGGCTCCGCTCCACCGATCCGACCGTGCCGCCGCACATCGATTACCGCTACTTATCGGAGTCGGCGGATCGGATTCGATTACGGGAGGTGGTCACCGTGGCGCGCGAGATATTGCACGCGATACCGATGGTGCGCCCGCCGGAATCGATACCGGACGACGCGTGGCTGCACGCGAATCTGGCTACTTCGCAACATCTGTCGGGCACCTGCCGAATGGGCGGTGCGGACGATGAGCGCGCGGTGGTCGATGAGCAGTGCCGGGTGCACGGCACGACCGGTTTATCCGTGGTGGATCTTTCCGTTGTTCCGGTGCCGCTGAGTCGCGGTCCGCAGGCGACGACGGTACTGATCGCCGAACGCGTCGCCGAATACCTCACCCAGGGGGTCTGGAAGATGGGTAGGTCACATTTGCGCGAGGTCTGAATGTGTGTGACCTGGCGGACAAACGAAGGCAACCGCCCTTGTCCGAGTTATGCGCGCCGGTACAGTTTGGGGCGGAAAGAAAGGCAAATGGTCAGCAATCTTGCAGGTGGGCGGCCCCCACGGCACGGCGTCGAACCCGGCACTCAGCTCGGCGCACTGGAAGCCTATGCCGCACAAGCACACGGATATCTTAGCGCGGGTGGCGAGCAGCTGTCGCAGCTTGCCGGTCTGCTGCGTCCCGTCGTGCTCGAATCCTGGTTGCGCAGTGTTCGCGGCGGTGTCGACCCGATGGATACGCTCGACGGGCGCGGTCTGCGCGGCGCGGATCTACAGCGCTACCGCGACGCGCATCCGATTGCCGCATTGATGCCGCTGATCGACAAATTGCTCGTACAGGACACGGCCAGAACGGGTTTGATCGTCGCGGTCGCCGATCAGTTCGGCCGCGTGCTGTGGGTGCACGGCAATCCCGATCAGGTCGATGCCGCCGCCGAAATCGGTCTGCGCGCGGGTGATGATCTGAGCGAACGCCGCATCGGCACGAATGCCGTCGGGCTGGTGGTACGCACCGGACGGGCCGCGTGGATCCATGGGCCCGAACACTTTCTGCACCGGATGCATCAGATCACCGGCGCCGCGGCGCCGGTGCACGATCCCGACGGCAGGCTGGTCGGGGTGCTGATGATCGCCGGGGGCGTGCGGGTGGCGAAGCCGGAGATTCTGGCCTTGGTGAAGGCGACCTCGACCGCGGCCGAAATGGATCTGCTGCTGACCGTGATGCGTGCTGGTCAGCGCGGCGCGGTGAGTTCGACCGGTGAAATCGCGGCGGCGCGATTGGGTCTGGATGTGCTCGGGCTCGGCCAGCCGCTGCTGACCGTCGCGGGTGATCGAGTTCCGTTGTCGCAGCGGCACGCCGAGATTCTGCTGCTGCTCGCCGAACATCCGGAAGGGCTGGGCGCGGATCATCTCGCACTGCTGCTCGACGACACGGATCTGGATAACGGCACCATCCGCGCCGCCATGTCGCGGTTGCGCGCGGTGGTCGGCCCGACCGTATTCGGTTCGCGCCCTTATCGGTTGCGGGTGCATATCGCAACCGATATCGAGGCGCTGCGAGCGGCGCTCGATTCTGGTGATGTCGATACCGCATTACGCCTGTACGCGGGTCCGGTCCTGCCGCGCTCGACCGCGCCGGGAATTATCGATATCCGCGATGAACTTCGGGTCCGGCTGCGCGCCGCGGTGCTCGGTTCCGGTGACGCCGCGGTGCTGCGCCGGTGGACCGCATGTGCGGAAGGGCGCGACGACGCCGCGGCCTGGGTCGCATACCGAGCGACCATAGATCGCGATTCACCGATGTACGCGCAGATCGAGGCCAAAATTCGGGTACTCGATAGGCGGCTCGGCGCCGATGCAACGCGGATGCAACGTTCCCGCTCATAGTCTGCACATCCGAAAGTGCTGTGGCTCACATCCGCGATCGAATTGTGGTCGCGAACACAGTTTTGCCCAGCTGTGTCGGCCCAGCTGAGCACGCTGGACGGCCGACCAACTTTTTTTAGTGCAAAAAGTTCCTTTTTATTAACGAAGCGCCTAGTGTTCGCAATGCGGATCACATCCGTGTGATGTAGCTGACACCGCCGCGGAGCCCGCACCGCGGCAGCGACGTTGGAGGAGTGCTCGAGAGCTAGGCGCACGCGGGGCGCAATCTGTTTCGATCCCGCGCGGGTGTCGTCATGCCCCGCGCATTCGCCGAATCTTCTTGTGGTGGCGTCGAAGCCATGTGTCAACGCTGAACAGCGTTGCCGCAGCGGCTTATTCGTGCTGCCCGAATGCGTTCGGCGTGCTTTTTTACGCCGAACAAGGAGGCTCTGGTGCACGGTACGGAGTTGGGTGGGGCGCGACCGGACGGGGCCGCGCGCCTGGCGAGTGACTGCTTACCGGACGCTCCGGACAACCAGCCGTTTCCGCTCGCACCGGCGCAGCTGGGGGTCTGGTACGCGCAGTTGCTCGATCCCGACGTGCCGATCAATGTGGCCCAATACGTCGACGTGCCCGGCGTGCTGGATCCCGCGATCCTGCAGGAGGTTTCGGTCATTGCGGCGCGGGAATACGAATCGGTGCTGGTGCGCCTCGGCGAATCCGGCGGTGTGCCGAATCAGTGCGTAGATCCGGCGAATTCGGTCGATATCCAGGCAATCGACCTGCGCGAGTACGCCGATCCGGTGGCCGCGGCGCACGAATGGATGCGGGCGGATGCGAGCGCGCCGGTCGACATGCTGACCGATCGGCTGTTCGCCGGTGCCGTGCTGCGGGTCGCGGACCAGCGGTGCTTCTGGTATCTGCGGGCGCATCACATCGTGCTCGACGGGTTCGGCGCGCTGACCAATACGCAGCGGGTGGCGCAGTTGTATACCGCCAGGGTGCTCGGCACCGAGCCGCAGGCGGTCCAGCCGGGGGCGATGACCGAATTGGTCGACGGTGAGTTCGCCTACCGGGAGAGTTCGCGTTTCGAGACCGACCGGGCGCATTGGGCCGAGCGGATCGCGGGGCTCGACGGCGCGGCCAGTCTGGACGGGCGGACCGCACCGCGCGCGGCGACCAATCTGGTGGTGGGGCGGGTATTGCCGGATGCGCTCATCGATCGGATGAATACGCTTGCGGCGAACCAGGATTCGACACTCGCGGTGGTACTGCTCGCTGCCTTCGCCGGATATCTCGGGCGGCTCACCGATCGGGACGAGGCGGTGCTGAGTCTGCCGGTGACGGCACGCACCACCGCGCTCATGCGGCGGTCGGCCGGAATGCTGTCGAATATCGTGCCGCTGCGGCTCGCGGTCGACGGCACCTGGGGGGATCTGCTGCGGGCGGCGCGCGTCGAGGTGGCGGGTGCGCTGCGGCACCAGCGGTATCGGCACGAGGACATCCGCCGCGATGCCGAGCACGACGGGCATCCGGCGCGCCGTGCGCTGTTCGGACCGCTGGCCAACATCATGCTTTTCGGCAGCGAGCTGACGCTGGGCGAAACGGTCGGCCGCTACCACTTGTTGTCCACCGGGCCGGTAGAGGACCTGAGCCTCAATGTCTATTACGGCGAGCGCGACAGCGTGCACGTCGATTTCGAGGCGAATCCGAATCTCTATACCGCCGACGACATTGCGCGCCATCAGACGCGGTTCGTGCGATATCTGGAGCGGTTGGTGGCCATCGAGGTCGATACGCCGATGGCGGCGGTAGCGGTGGCGACCGAACTGGAACTCGAGGTCAGCACCCGGATCTGGAATGCGACCGGATTCGATGTGCCCGCGGCGGTCGCCGGTGCGCCGACGCTGGTTTCGCTGTTCGAGGCGCAGGTCGCGCGGACGCCGAATGCGGTTGCGGTGCGGTTCACGGGTGTGCCGGACCTGACCTATCGGGAGCTCGCGGCGCGCAGCAATCGGCTGGCGCGGCATTTGATCGGACTCGGCGTCGGGCCGGAGACGCTGATCGCACTTGACATCCGTCGGTCACCGGAGCTGGTAATCGCCATGTACGCCGTGCTCGCTGCGGGGGCGGCGTATGTGCCGCTGGATCCGGATCATCCGGCCGAGCGCACGGCGCACATTCTGGCCACCGCGCGACCGGCATGTGTACTGACAACTGAAGCCACGGAGTTTTCCGGAGTGACCGTGATCCGTCTCGATGAGCGGGATCTCGCGGAATATCCGGATGGTCCGGTCTGGGATCGGGAACGCACCGCCGCGCTGCGGCCGGGGCAGCCCGCGTACGTGATCTTCACTTCGGGGTCGACCGGGCTGCCGAAGGGGGTGGCCGTCACGCACGAGGCGATCGTGAATCGGCTGGTGTGGATGCAGCAGCAGTATCGGCTGTCGGCGGATGATGTCGTACTGCAGAAGACGCCCGCCACCTTCGATGTGTCGGTGTGGGAGTTCTTCTGGCCGTTGCAGATCGGCGCGCGGCTGGTGCTCGCCGAGCACGACGGTCATCGCGATCCGGCCTACCTGCGGGCCGTGATCGACGAATATGGCGTGACAACAGCACATTTCGTGCCACCGATGCTGGAAGTCTTTCTGGCACAGTCAGAATTCGCCGGTCGCACTGCGCTGCGTATGGTCTTCGCGTCCGGCGAGGCGCTGCCCGCGGCGCTGGCGCAGCGGCTGCGGGCGCTGACCGGTGCGCGGCTGCACAACCTGTACGGTCCCACGGAGGCGGCGGTGGACGTCACCTTTCATGAAGTGACCGATACCGATACCCTCTCGGTGCCGATCGGCGCGCCGGTCTTCAACACCCGGCTCTACGTGCTCGATTCGCGGCTGCGGCCGGTACCGGTCGGGGCTGCGGGCGAGCTGTATCTGTCGGGGGTACAGCTCGCCCGTGGTTATGTCGGCCGCCCCGGTCTCACCGCCGATCGGTTCGTCGCGGACCCGTTCGGGTCGGCCACCCGGATGTATCGCACCGGTGATCTGGTGCGCTGGACCACCCACGGTGAGCTGGAGTACCTGGGCCGCACCGATTTCCAGGTGAAGTTGCGTGGGCTGCGGATCGAGCTCGGTGAGATCGAGGCCGTCCTCGGTGTCGTCGATTCGGTGGTGCGCGCGGTGGTCGTGGTGCGCGATGACGCCGGGGTGGGCGAGCAGTTGGTCGCCTATGTGGTCGAAGCCGAGAGCGGCGCGGTGTCTCCCGCCGAACTGCGTACTGCGGCGCTGCGCGCGCTGCCCGCGTATATGGTTCCCGCCGCATTCGTGATGTTGGATGCGCTGCCGGTGAATGCCTCCGGCAAATTGGATCGTGCCGCGTTGCCCGCACCCGAGCGGATCGCGACCGACTACGCCGAGGTCGCGACGCCGGTGCAGGCCACGGTCGCGCGGGTGTTCGGTGCGGTGCTCGGACATGATCGGGTCGGGCGCGACGACGATTTCTTCGCGCTCGGCGGCAATAGTTTGGTGGCCACCCAGGTCGCGGCGCGGTTGGGCGCCGAACTGGGCTGTCGGCTCGGGGTTCGCGAATTGTTCACCGCTACCACGGTGTCCGCACTCGCCGAACTCATCGAGCGGGCGGGTGGATCCAGTGGCGTGCCGGTGCTCGCGCAGCTGCGGGCGCGGCACCGGCCGCCACTGGTTCCGCTATCTCCGGCGCAGCAGCGGATCTGGTTCCTCAACCGGTTCGAGACTTCCAGCGCCGGATACAACATGCCGTTCGTGGTGCGGTTGCGCGGTGCGGTAGATATTTCCGCGCTGCGGCTGGCCTTGGCCGATCTGGTCGATCGGCATGAGGTGCTGCGCACGATCTTTCCCGCGGTATCGGCTCCAGTGGCGGCCCAGCAGGTCGTGTTGTCCGCCGACGAGGTTGTCGTCGTGGGCGAGCCGGAATCGATCGGTGCGGACGAACTGGACGACGAGCTGACTCGGTTCGCGGCGCTCGGATTCGACCTGGAGCGTGAAATACCCATTCGGGCGCGGATTTTCCTGGTCGATGACGAGAGCTGTGCGCTGGCGCTGGTGCTGCACCATATTGCCGCCGATGGCGTGTCGTTGCGGGTGTTAGCACGAGATGTGATGTCCGCGTATGGATCTCGGCATGCGTGTGACGTGCCGGATTGGCTGCCGCTGTCGGTGCAGTACGCGGATTACAGCCTCTGGCAGCATGAATTGCTCGGCTCAGCCGAGGATCCCGATGCCGCGTCGGCCCGGCAGCTGGAGTTCTGGACGGCCACGCTTGCCGGTGCACCCGATCTGATCGAGCTGCCCGCCGATCGGTCCCGGCCCCCGGTCGCATCCGGCCGGGGTGCGGTGCTCGGTTTCGAAATTCCGGGCGACGTGCACGCCGAGGTCGTGAAACTTGCGCGTGCCCAGGGTGTTTCGAACTTCATGGTGTTGCATGCCGCACTCGCCGTGCTGCTGTCGCGGCTGTCGGGTAGCGACGACATCGTGATCGGCACGCCGGTGGCCGGCCGTGGTGAACGGGCGCTGGACGATCTCGTCGGCATGTTCGTCAACACGCTGGTGTTGCGGACCGTGATCGATGCCGCCGCCCCCTTCTCGTCGCTGCTGGCACGGGTGCGCGAGACCGATCTCGCCGCCTTCGGCCATGCCGAATTGCCATTCGAGCAGCTGGTCGATGCCATCAACCCGCCGCGCTCGCAGGCACGACATCCACTGTTCCAGGTATTGCTCGCTTTCGACAATGCTGCGGACATCGCCTTCGAACTCCCCGATTTGTCGGTCTGCACCAGTACCCTGGACACCGGAGTGACCAAGTTCGATCTCCAGCTCACGGTCACCGAAGGCTTCGCCGGTGCCGGACTCAGGGAAGGTTCGGCACCGGCGGGGGTCTGTGCGGACTTCACGTACGCCACAGATCTATTCGACGAATCCACCATCGCGGACTATGCGGAATGGTTGGTTCGGTTGCTGCGCGCGATCGTGGTCGATGCCGAACTGGCGGTGGGCGATCTGCCGCTGCTGGATGTGGCGGGTCGCCAGCGTGCGATCGAGTGCGGAATCGCGGAGTCGTCGAGCCGTGTAGCGACGCTGCCTGCCGCATTCGAGACGCAGGTGCGGCGGACGCCCGATGCTGTCGCACTGGTCGATGAGCACGGTGCGCTGACGTATGCGGAGTTCTCGGGGCGGGTGAATCGGCTTGCTCGTCGGCTGATCGCCGCCGGTGTCGGGCCCGAGACGCTGGTCGTGCTGGGAATGCGGCGGTCGGTCGAGTTCGTTGTCGCGGCCTATGCCGTATTGACCGCGGGTGGCGGGTATGTGCCGGTGGATCCGGATCAACCGGCGGCGCGGCGTGCGCAGGTTGTTGCTTCGGCTCGGCCGGTGTGTGTGCTGACTCGGACGGGTGACGGGTGGTCGGCCAGCCCCTCGGTCCTGGTGGTCGATGCACTGGACTGCTCCGGTTATTCGGATGCGCCGGTGTGGGATTCGGATCGGCTGAGTCCGTTGCGGGCGACCAATACGGCGTATGTCATCTTCACCTCCGGATCTACTGGCGTGCCGAAAGGTGTCGCGGTACAGCATCTCTCGGTGGTGAATCAGATCGACTGGATTGCCGACGAATACGGCATCGGGGCCGACGATGTGGTTCTGTTCAAGACTCCGGCGACCTTCGACGTGTCGGTGTGGGAGCTGCTCGCGCCATTGGCGCGGGGTGCGCGCATGGTGGTCGCCGAGCATGACGGGCATCGGGACAGCGCCTATCTGGCCGCGACCATTGCGGCGCACCGGGTGACGATGACCTCGTTCGTGCCGTCGATGCTGACGGTGTTCGCCGATGCCACCGGCATTGCCGAGATCGCCTCGCTGCGTATGGTTTTCGTGGCGGGTGAAGCGATGACCGGTGAGGCTGCGGCCCGCTTCGCTGCCGTGTGCCGAGCCGAGCTGCACAATCTGTACGGCCCAACGGAATTCACGGTGCACGCCACCTATGCGCCTGTCGATCCGATGGTGCCGGGGGCGGTGCCGATCGGTCGGCCGGTGCGTTCGAGTCAGTTGCTGGTGCTCGACGCTCGGTTGCGGCCGGTACCGGACCTGGTCGTTGGTGAGCTGTATCTTTCCGGCGTTCAGACGGCGCGTGGTTACCACGGGCGGACGGAATTGACGGCCGAGCGGTTCGTGGCCAATCCGTACGGACCGGCCGGAGCCCGGATGTATCGGACCGGAGACCTGGTGCGGCGCAATCGGTCCGGTGATCTGGAGTACCTGGGGCGCAGCGACTTTCAGGTCAAGCTGCGGGGGCAGCGAATCGAGCTCGGTGAGATCGAGGCGGCACTGGTCGCTGCCGACGATGTGCGTGCCGCGGCTGTCCGGGTGTTCGCGCACGCGGCGGGTGAGCTGCTGGTCGCCTATGTCGTCGCCGACATGCCGGAGGCCAAGCTGGCCGAGGTGCTGGGGCAGCGGTTGCGCGCCGTACTGCCTTCGTACATGGTGCCGACGGCCTATGCCGGATTGGCGGAAATGCCGCTGACCAGCTCGGGCAAGCTGGATCGCAAGGCATTGCCCGATCCGGTGCTGACCGCGAAGACGTTTCGTGCACCGGTCACGTCTGCCGAGCATGCGGTTGCCGAGGTGTTCGCGGCGGTGCTCGGTCTCGATCGGGTCGGGCTGGACGACGACTTCTTCGCACTCGGCGGAAACTCTCTGGTGGCCACGCAGATTGCCGCGCGAATCGGCGCGGTCGTCGACGCTGATATTCCGGTGCGGCTGTTGTTCGAGCATTCGACGGTGGCCGCATTGGCCGCGCATCTGCCCGGTTCCGGGACGGCGCGACGGGCGTTGGTCGCGCAAGCTCGGCCCGATGTGGTGCCGCTTTCCTATGCGCAGCAGCGGATGTGGTTCCTCAATCAGTTCGATGCCGCCTCCGTCGCGAATAATCTGACGGCCGCAGTGCGACTGGTCGGCGCGCTCGAGCTCGGCGCGCTGACGGACGCGGTCGCCGATGTCATCAGCAGGCATGAGGCGCTGCGCACCAGATATCCGGCGGTCGACGGTGTGCCGCAGCAGGAAGTGCTGCCGCTGGATGCGGTATCGCTGGTGCCGGAGCCGGTCGATGCTACGGAGTTGGCTGATCGGGTTCGAGCGCTGGCGGCCATGCCTTTCGCGGTGGACCGGGAGGCACCGGTTCGACTCACATTGCTGTGCACTGGGACCGAGCATGTACTTGTAGTTTCGATTCATCACATCAGTGCGGACGGTTGGTCCATCGCGCCGCTTACCCGGGATCTGATGGTCGCTTACGCCGCACGTTGCGTGGGCGCGGAGCCGAACTGGGTGCCGCTGCCGGTGCAGTACGCCGACTACACGCTGTGGCAGCGGGAAGCGCTCGGTGCGGAGGATGATCCGGAATCGCTGATCGCCGCGCAGATCCGCTATTGGTCGACCGAATTGGCCGATCTGCCGGATGTGCTGGCACTGCCGGGGGATCGGCCGCGTCCGGCGGTCGCGTCGGGCCGTGGTGCGCGTCATGCCTTCACCATCGATGCCGCGACCCATCGTCGGCTGTGTGATGTGGCGGAGGGCGCGAACGCCTCCCTGTTCATGGTGCTGCACGCGGCATTCGCCACGTTGCTGGCGAAACTCGCTGGGCAGCAGGATATTGCGATCGGGACGCCCGTCGCCGGTCGCGGTACTGCCGAGCTGGACGGGCTCGTCGGGATGTTCGTCAACACCCTGGTGCTGCGGACCGATGTGCGGCCCGAACTGACTTTTGCCGACTTGATCGCGGCGGCCCGCGACGGTGATCTGCGTGCCCTCGCACATGCCGATGTGCCGTTCGAGCGGCTGGTCGAGGTATTGAATCCGGAGCGCTCCGCGGCCAGGCATCCGCTGTTCCAGGTCATGCTCGACTTCCAGAACACCGCGCAGACCAGCCTGGAGTTGGCCGAGCTCGCGGCCTCGATGCTCGATATCGACACGCGGACAGCGAAATTCGATCTGCAATTGACGCTGACCGAGTCTGTCGGCGCGGCCGGTATGGCAGCGACCTTCGAGTACGCCACCGACCTGTTCGATGCGCGGACGATCGCTTCGTTCGCGACTCGGCTGCAGCGCGTACTCGATGCGGTCGCCGATCCGCACGTGCGGATCGGTGATATCGATCTGCTCGCCGATGACGAGCGGGCACTTATCCTCGACACCTGCAATGCGACAGCGTATCCGGTGGATGCCGACGCGACGCTGGTATCGCTGTTCGAGGCGCAGGTCGCGCGGACTCCGGATGCCATCGCGGTCACCTTCGAGGGCGAGTCGCTGGCTTACGCGGAATTCGCCGGTCGGGTGAACAGGCTCGCGCGGCTGCTGGTGTCGATCGGGGTTCGTCCGGATACCACGGTGGCCATCGGCATGCGGCGATCGGTGGATCTGGTCGTGGCCATGTACGCCGTACTCACGGCGGGCGGTGCGTATGTCCCGGTGGATCCGGAGCATCCGGCCGAGCGGATCACCCAGGCGCTGCGGCTGGCGCGTCCGGTGTGCGTGCTCACCCGCTCGGAGGATGGGCTGGATCTCGACACCGACGAGCACTCGTGCGCGTGGGCGGTGCTCGATGTGGATCTGTTCGACACCTGCGACTATTCGGACGCCCCGGTCACCGATGGCGATCGGCTCGGCTCCTTGGTGCCGGGCAATGCCGCGTACGTGATCTTCACTTCCGGCTCGACGGGGCGGCCGAAGGGTGTCGCGGTTTCGCACGCGGCGATCGTCAATCGTCTGGTGTGGATGCAGGAGACCTACGCGCTCACCGCTGATGATGTGGTGCTGCAGAAGACGCCCGCCACCTTCGATGTGTCGGTGTGGGAGTTCTTCTGGCCGTTGCAGGTCGGGGCGCGTTTGGTGGTGGCGCGGCCGGATGGGCATCGTGATCCGGCGTATTTGGCGCGGGCTATTCGTCGCGAGCGCGTCAGCGTCGCGCATTTCGTGCCGTCGATGTTGGTGGTGTTCGTCGCGGAACCGGCAGCGGCTGACTGTGATTCGCTGCGGATGGTATTCGCGTCGGGGGAGTCGTTGGCGCCGAAGCCTGCGCATCGGTTGCGTGAGCTGACCGGTGCGGCGGTGCACAATCTGTACGGCCCGACCGAGGCGGCGGTGGATGTGACCAGCCACGAGGTCACCGATGCCGATGTGGATACCGTGCCGATCGGCGGGCCGGTATTCAACACCCAGGTCTATGTGCTCGATGCGCGGTTGCGACCGGTGCCGGTGGGGGTTGCCGGCGAGTTGTATTTGGCCGGTGCGCAATTGGCGCGTGGATATATCGGGCGGCCGGATCTGACGAGTGACCGGTTTGTCGCGAATCCGTTCGGCGATGGTGCGCGGATGTATCGGACCGGGGATCTCGTGACCTGGCGTGCGGATGGGGCGCTCGAGTATTCGGGGCGCACCGATTTCCAGGTCAAGCTGCGTGGTCTGCGGATCGAGCTCGGTGATATCGAAACCGCGATCACCGGCTTGGATTCGATTGCGCAGGCGGTGGTGGTGCTGCTGGACGGGCAGCAACTGGTCGCTTATGTCATCGCGGTGGCCGGGGTCGATACCGATGCCCTGAAATCCGCTCTGAGCAGGCAACTGCCCGCGTATATGGTGCCGTCCGCGTTCGTCGTGCTCGATGAATTTCCGCTCAATGCTTCCGGCAAGCTGGATCGGAAGGCCTTGCCGGCGCCCGTATTCGAGGCTGCCGCTTTCCGGGCTCCCGTGACGGCGACCCAGGAAATCGTTGCGCGGACCTTTGCCGAGGTGCTGAATGTCGAGCTGGTCGGCCTCGACGATGATTTCTTCGCACTCGGTGGAAACTCACTCAACGCCAGCCAGGTCGTGGCCAGGTTGGGGGCGGCGCTGGATATGCGGCTGCCGGTGCGGGTGCTGTTCGAGGCGCCCACGGTCGCGGCATTGGCGGCCGCGACGCAGGCGCATGAGGGACGCGGCTATATCGCGTTGAGCGCGCGCACGCGCCCGGCGCGGATTCCGCTTTCACCGGCTCAGCAGCGCATGTGGTTTCTCAATCGGTTCCTCGCCGACGATTCGGCCGGTCCGGGGGATGCCGTGGACAACATTCCGGTGGCGCTGCGGCTCACCGGCGATCTGGATGTGGCGGCATTGTCGGCAGCGCTGGCGGATGTGGTCGCTCGGCACGAGACACTGCGCACGGTCTATCCCGACGGAACCGATGGTGCGGAGCAGGTGATCATCGCTGCGGCGGTTCCGTCGTTGCGACCGGAGCTGGTCACCGAAGCGGAACTCGAGCCGCACCTGTCCGCATTCGCGGCGACGACGTTCGATCTGACCACAGACATGCCACTGCGGGCCCGACTGTTCACTGATGGCCACGAACACGTGCTAGCGCTTGTGCTGCACCATATTTCGGCCGACGGATTCTCGCTCGGACCGCTCGCGCACGATCTCATGACCGCCTATGTCGCACGTCGAGATGGCACCGCGCCCGCATGGGCGACACTGCCCGTGCAGTACGCCGACTACACGCTCTGGCAGGCCGAAACACTCGGTGACGATGCGGATCCAGAGTCGCAGGCGCACCGGCAGCTCGCCTACTGGCGGCGCGCGCTGGCGGGTCTGCCCGGACAGCTGGAGCTCCCCGCGGACCGGCCGCGACCGGCCGTCTCGTCGTATCGCGGTGCCACCCACCGGCTCCGTATCGACTCCGATTTACACAGTGAACTGCGCGAACTGGCCCGCAAGCGGGAAACCACACTGTTCAGCACGGTGCATGCGGCGCTGGCCGTCTTGTTGTCCCGCTTGTCGGTGAGTGAGGACATCGCGATCGGCACGCCGGTCGCGGGTCGCGGTGCTGCCGCGCTGGACGGGCTCGTCGGGATGTTCGTCAACACCCTGGTATTGCGCACCCATGTCGATACCAGGGCGCGCTTCGAGTCGGTGCTCGATACCGTGCGCGCACAGGATATCGAGGCGCTGTCGCATGCGGAGTTGCCGTTCGAGCGGGTCGTCGAGGTTATCGCGCCGACACGAGTACAGAATCGGAATCCGCTGTTCCAGGTGGCGTTGACTTTCCAGAACTTCACGCTGCCGCCGCTCGAACTCGCCGATCTCGTGGTGCGTCCGGTCGAATTCGACGCGGCGGCGGCCAAATTCGATTTGCAGTTCACGGTGGTCGAATCCGATGACGCCGATGGCCGTGCGGATGGCATGGATATCGAGATCACCTATGCGACCGACCTTTTCGATGCGGACACGATCGCGGTGCTCGGTCGCCGGTTCACCCAAGTGCTGGCCGCCATCGCCGCCGACGCCACGGTCGTGGTCGGGGATATTCAATTGCTCAGCGCCGAGGAACAGCATCGCGCACTGTATGAATGGTCGACTCCGACAAGGACTTATGTCACCGAAACGGCCACGCTGGCCGACCGGTTCGCCCAGGCCGCCGCGATCGATCCGACAGCCGTCGCCGTCCGCGCCGGGATGCGATCGCTGACCTATGCCGAACTCGACGCCTGGTCGAACCGGCTGGCCCGGCGGCTGATCGCGGCCGGGGTCGGACCGGAAGCGCTGGTGGCGGTGGCACTGCCGCGGTCGGTGGAACTGGTCGTCGCATTGGTCGCGGTGATCAAGGCGGGCGGCGGTTATCTGCCGATCGATCCGAATTATCCGGCGGATCGGATCGAATACGTACTCGATGACGCGCGTCCGATCTGTGCGATAACCAGCGCCGGAACCGAATTGGCACCCGGCTGGTTCGGCGGGCCGGTGATCGATATCGCGGCCGCGAATCAGTGTTCGACCGCCATCTCCCAGGCGGAGCGACGCAGGTCGCTGAATCCGGCGCATACGGCTTACGTCATCTACACCTCCGGATCCACCGGGAATCCGAAGGGTGTGGCCATCCCACACCGCAATGTGCTGCGCCTGCTCGATAACACCCGGTGCCACTTCGAGTTCGGGCCTTCGGATGTCTGGACCCTGTTCCACTCCTACGCCTTCGACTTCTCGGTCTGGGAGCTCTGGGGTGCGCTGCTGCACGGCGGCACGCTCGTGGTGGTCGACTACTACACCTCGCGATCACCGCAGCAGTTCCTGGAACTGCTTGCCGCGGAACGGGTGACAGTGCTGAATCAGACGCCGTCGGCCTTCTATCAACTGATTGCCGCGGAGCCTGCCGAACTCGCACTGCGCTATGTGATTTTCGGTGGCGAGGCATTGGAACCGCAGCGGCTGGCCGGCTGGTTCGCCCGGCATCAGCGGTCGCCGCGACTGGTAAATATGTACGGCATCACCGAGACCACCGTGCATGTGTCCTACCGGCCGATCGAGGCGGGTACCGGCTCGGCGAGCGTGATCGGTGGGGCCATACCCGGATTGGTCGTGCGCGTGCTCGATGCGCGGCTGCGGCCGGTGCCGGTCGGGGTACCCGGCGAGATCTACGTCTCCGGTGGTCAGTTGGCGCGTGGCTATCTCGGACGGCCCGCGCTCACCGCGAGCCGGTTCGTCGCCGATCCGTACGCGGGGGAAGGTGCGCTGGCCTATCGGTCCGGTGACCTCGCACGGTGGACGGCCGACGGCGAGTTGGAGTATCTGGGCCGGGCCGACCAGCAGGTGAACCTGCGTGGGTTCCGCATCGAGCTGGGGGAGATCGAGGCGGCGCTGCTGGATGCGAGCACAGCGGTGCGCGAGGTGGCGGTGGTCGTGCGCAGCGATCTGGTGGATGAGCCGCGCATTGTCGCGTACGTGGTCGGCTTCGACGCGGTCGATCGGGCAGAGCTGCGACAACAGCTCGCGCGCCGGTTGCCCGAGCACATGGTGCCCGCCGCGATCATGGTGGTGGATCGAATTCCTTTGACCGTCAACGGGAAGCTGGATCGGGCGGCGTTGCCCGCGCCGGAGTTCGAGGCGACGACCTATCGCAAGCCCGGGACTGTCGTCGAGGGGATTGTCGCCGGGGCCTTCGCGGATGTGCTCGGAATAGACGGTCTGATCGGTGCGGATGACGACTTCTTCGCCCTCGGCGGTTCCTCCCTGCTGGCCGCGAAGGCCGCGGCCCGCATCGGGGCCGCGCTCGGGCGCACCGTCGGAGTCCGCGCATTGTTCGAATCGCCGCGGGTCGCCGACCTCGCCGCAGCGGTCAGCGCGAGCGATACGGCTGCGACCAGGCCCGCGCTGGTGGCCGGCGCCCGTCCGGACCGGATTCCGCTCTCCCCCGCACAGCAGCGGATGTGGTTCCTCAACCGGTTCGACCTGCACTCCATTGCGTACAACATTCCGTTGGCGCTGCGGCTCACCGGCGCATTGGATATCGCGGCGCTACGAGCCGCGGTCGCGGATCTGATCGGCCGACATGAATCGCTGCGGACGCGGTATCCAGAAGTGGACGGTGCGGCGACTCAGCTGATCGTGCCGGTCGTGCAGGCGATCCCGTCGCTGTATCCGATTGATATCTCTGAAGCCGAACTGCCGGGCCGAATTCGGGAGCTGGCCGCCACCACGTTCGATGTGACCGTCGATATCCCGGTGCGGATGCGGCTGTTCCGGATGGCGGGGCGCGCGGAGTTCGTAATGGCGGCGGTGCTGCATCACATTGCGGCGGACGGATCCTCGCTCGCGCCATTCGTCCGTGACCTGATGCATGCCTACAGCGCACGCCTGGATGACAGTGCACCCGGCTGGACACCGCCCGCCATGCAGTATGCGGATTACGCACTGTGGCAGCGGCAACTGCTCGGCAGCGAGGACGAGCCCGAATCGCTCTCGGCACAACAGATCGCGTACTGGACCCGGACCCTGGACGGACTGCCGGATCAGCTGGCGCTGCCGACCGATCATCCGCGGCCCGCGCGGCAGAGTTTGCGCGGCGCGAAGGTGGAGTTCGCGATCGACGCGCGGTTGCACAGCGCGCTCGTCGCACTCGGACGACGCAGCGGCGCAACGCTGTTCATGGTTGTACACGCGGCATTCTCCGCACTGCTCGCTCGGCTCTCGGGCAGTTCGGATATCGCGGTCGGTACGCCGATCGCGGGCCGGGGTGATGCGGAACTCGACGATGTCATCGGCATGTTCGTGAACACGCTGGTGCTGCGTACTCGGGTCGATGGCGACGAAAGCTTCGATGCACTGTTGGAGCGGGTCAGGGCAGCCGATATTGCCGCCTTCTCGCACGCGGATGTGCCGTTCGAGCGCCTGGTGGAGGTGCTGAATCCGGAGCGATCGACGGCCCGGCATCCGCTGTTCCAGGTCGGGCTTTCGTTCCAGAATCACGAGCGCGGTGAACTACGGCTACCCGGGATCGAAGTGCAAGAGCTCGAATTCGATAGTGGGGTCGCGCAATTCGATCTGCACTTGTTCGCTGTCGATCACTACAGTGCGGACGGCGTGCCTGAGGGCATCGATCTTGCGCTCGGGTTCGCGACGGACTTGTTCGAGCCCGCTAGTGCGCAACGGTTCAGTGAGCAGCTGCGGCGAGTGTTCGAATCGATTGTTGTCCAGTCGGATACGGCTGTCGGTGAGTTGGATCTGCTGGGTTCGGCAGAGCGTGCGCGGTTGCTCGGCGAATGGAATCGGACCACGCATCCGGTGGCCTCGGCGACCTTGGCGGATCTCATCGATGCTCAGGTCGCGCGGACACCTGAGGGTGTGGCGTTGATCGATGCGAGCTCCGAATCAGTGCTTACCTACGCCGAATTCGACGCTGCGGTCAACAGATTGGCGCGCAAGTTGATTGCCGACGGCGTCGGCACGGAGGCGACCGTAGTGCTCGCCATGCGGCGCTCGGTCGAGTTGGTTGTCGCCATGTACGCGGTGGTGCGAGCCGGTGGTGCGTATGTGCCCATCGATCCGGATCATCCGGTCGACCGCATCGCATACGTCATCGAGACGGCCGCGCCCGTGTGTGTGCTCACCACGTCACGCGATGGTGCACCCATCGAAACATCCCTTCCCGCAGTGGAAGTGGATCGACTCGAGTTGGCTGACTACGCGGCGACTCCGATTACGGATGACGAACGGGTGCGACCCTTGCGGCCCGAGCACCCGGCATATGTGATCTTCACATCCGGTTCGACCGGACTGCCCAAGGGCGTCACCATTTCGCACGCGGCGATCGTCAACCAATTGGCCTGGCTGCGTGACCGATTCGCACTCGGGCCACACGGGAGTGCGTTGCTCAAGACTCCGGCGACGTTCGACTTGTCGGTGTGGGAGTTCTGGTCGGTCCTGACGACGGGTGGTCGCCTGGTGGTGACCGAGCCCGGTACCGAACGCGATCCGGATCGGCTGCTGGCCCTGATCGAACGACATGCGGTGACGGTGTTGCACGCCGTACCTTCGCTCGTCGGCATGCTGCTCGCGGTATCGGATGCGCCGCTGCCGAATTCGCTGCGGCAGGTGCTCGCCATCGGTGAGGCGCTGCCGCCCGCCACCGCGATCGAATTCCGCCGTCGGGCCGGACATGCCGGCACGCGACTGTTCAACCTGTACGGCCCGACCGAGGCAGCCGTGTCGATCACCGCCTTCGAAGTCGATGCGGACCCGGCCCATATCGTGCCGATCGGCGCGCCCGCCTGGAATAGTCGGCTCTACGTGCTCGATGCACGGCTGCAGCCGGTCCCGGTGGGTGTGACCGGCGAGTTGTATTTGGCCGGCGCGCAATTGGCGCGCGGCTATCAACGCAGGCCCGCGCTGACGGCCGACCGTTTCGTCGCGGATCCCTTCGCGAGCGCCGTCGGCACGACGATGTACCGGACCGGCGATATCGTCCGCTGGCGTCCGGAGGGCACGCTGGAATATCTGGAGCGCGCCGACTTCCAGGTCAAGATCGGCGGCTTCCGGATCGAGCTCGGCGAGGTGGAGGCCGCGCTGCTGCGGCTGCCCGACGTGCGCGCCGCGGTCGCGGTGGCGCACGCTGGAGCTCGGCTCATCGCCTATGTTGCGATGCCGGACTCGACGGCTGCCGCTGAATTGGCCGGTGCGTTGCGTGCGGCCGTGGCGACAGAGCTGCCCACCTACATGGTGCCCGCCGCGATCGTTGTGCTGGAGTCGTTACCGCTCAATGCCAATGGCAAAGTCGATCGGGCCGCACTGCCCGACCCGGTGTTCACCGCGGCTGCTTTCCGCGCACCGACCAGTGAGCTGGAGCGCTTGGTCGCGGCCACCTTCGCCGAGGTGATCGCAGCCGAGGAAACGGTCGGGCTGGATACCGACTTCTTCGCGTTCGGGGGCAATTCGCTGCTGGCGACCCGGCTTGCGGCGCAGCTGGGCTCGACACTCGGAGTGCGGGTCCCGGTGGCCGCGGTATTCGACGCACCGACCGTCGGGCTGCTCGCCGCGCGACTGGCCGGACTCGGGGATGCCGATGCCAGGCCCGCGCTGACGCGACGTTCGGGCAGCGCACCTGCCCCGCTTTCGCTGGCACAGCAGCGGATGTGGGTGGTCAACCGGCTGGCCCCGAACTCCTCGGCCTACAACATCCCCGCGGCGCTGCGTCTGACCGGCGCACTGGATATCGCTGCCCTTGGCGCAGCGATCCTGGACGTGATCCGACGCCACGAAACCCTGCGCACCCGATATCCGGATGCCGAACCCGAACCGGTGCAGCAAGTACTGGACGCTGCCGAGGTCGATCTGGCACCGATCCTGTCGGCACAGAACGATATCGACGCGCGCATCGCCGAATTCGTCGCCTCCGGTTTCGATATCACCTCGGCACCACCGGTCCGCGCGGCATTGTTCCGCACCGATGTCGATGAGCATGTGCTCGTCGTGGTGCTGCACCACATCAGCGCCGACGGCTATTCCGTCGCCCCGATGACGCGGGATCTCATGCGTGCTTACCTCAGCCGGATCGCGGGCACTGCGCCCGACTGGGAGCCACTGCCGATCCAGTACGTCGATTACAGCGTCTGGCAACGCGCGGTGCTCGGCTCCGACCGCGATCCGGACAGCCTGCTGTCCCGGCAACTCGGCTATTGGACAACGGAATTGGCGGGCTTGCCCGAGGTACTTCCATTGCCGACCGATAGACCGCGCCCGGCGCGCCGGGATATGCGCGGTGCCACAATCGGTTTCGAGATCGACGCGGTATTCACCGCGCGGTTGGACACGGTTGCCCGTGCGCACGGCACAACGCTGTTCACCCTGATCCACAGTGCGTTCGCGGTCCTGCTCGCGAAACTGTCCGGCACCACGGATATTGCCATCGGCGCACCGGTCGCGGGGCGTGGCGAGCGTGCACTCGACGATCTGATCGGCATGTTCGTGAATACCGTCGTACTGCGGACGGAGGTCGACGCGCGCACCGGCTTCGCGGATCTGCTTCGGCAGGCCAGGGATCGCGATATCGCGGCGCTGTCACATGCCGACGTGCCGTTCGAGCGGGTGGTCGATGCTGTGGGCCGGACCAGGTCCAGTGCCTACACCCCGATTTTCCAGGTGATGTTCGCCTTCCAGAACATGCCGTCCGGCCGTATCGCGCTGCCCGGACTCGAGGTCGAGGTGCTCGATCTCGTGCTGGCGGACGCCAAATACGACCTGCAGCTCACCGGCATCGAGTTGTTCGATGCGGCCGGTGACCGGACCGGATTGGATATGCGATTCGGTTACGCGACCGACATTTTCGACGCCGCAACGGTCCGGCTGTTCGCCGAGCGGCTGCTTCGCATATTCGAGGTAATCGTGGAAGACCCGGCTATCGCGATCCGCGCCATCGACATTCGCGATGCCGCCGAACAGCCGGAAAGTCCTGCGGTTGCGGCCGACCTGCCCGCGCTGATTTCCGCTGCCGCCGAAATCAATTCCGGCGCCGTTGCTTTCACTCATGACACGCGCGCGGTGACCTTCGGCGAGCTGGCCGCGAAGCTCGCGACGGTCGCCAAGGCCATGGGGGCGACCGCGAAACCGGAAGCGCTCATCAATGTCGCCCTTGCCGGGCTGGTGCCCGGCCTCCTGGCCGCTCTCGGTGGCAGTGGTCTCGCCGCGGTCCTGCGGTCCCTGCGCACCGAGGCGCGGGCCGTGCTCTCCAACTCGGATTCGGAAGTCGATTCGGAAGGAATCAACTGATGGCCAAGGCAGAATCGGTCGCATCCAGCAAACTCGGCAATTGTATTGCCGCATACGATCATTCGGCACTGCGCCGGGCGTACGGACTCGACGATCTCCCCATCCTGATCGACAAGGTCGCCGAATTGGATCCGGAGCGGGTCGCCCTGCGGCACGACGGGACCACCATCACCTACGGTGTGCTGGCCACCGAGATCATGGTGCTGGACGAGGCGATGGGTGGGGGTCTCGGTGCCGACGCACTGGTATCGGTCGTGGTCTCCAGCCAACTGCCCGCCCTGCTGGAGTCCGGGGACGGTGCACTCGGCACTGTGCTGGAGCGACTGCTCGATGACGCCCTGACGGCGGCGGCGCACGTGCTGCCGTCGATATTCGCGCCGATCGAGACCCTGGTCAGTGAATTCGAGGAGCAGGTGCGCCGGACACCGGACGCGGTAGCTCTGGAATTCGCTGGTGCAACACTCACCTACGCGGAGTTCGACGGCCGGGTGAACGCCCTCGCGCTGCGCTTGATCGACCTGGGTGTCGGCCCGGACAGCCTGGTGGGGCTTGCCGTCCGACGCTCGTTCGACCTGCTGGTCGGCATGTACGCGATCCTGAAGGCGGGCGGCGCGTATGTGCCGATCGATCCGGAACATCCGGCCGAACGCATCGGCTACGTGCTCGAGGTCACCGCACCGGTCCTGGTACTCACCACGGCCCACGACCAGCCCGAGCTCGGACCGGGTATCCCGGTACTGCGGATCGACGAATTCGACACCGCCGAGGCAGCGGCGTCGATCGATGACCGCCCGCGTCCGTCGGCGGACAATGCGGCCTACGTCATCTTCACCTCAGGATCGACCGGACGCCCGAAAGGTGTTGCGGTATCGCACCGTTCGATTCTGGCCAACCTGCGGTGGCGACAGCGTCTGTATCGACTACGCGGCGACGATGTGGTGCTGCAGAAGACGCCGTTCACCTTCGACGTCTCGGTATGGGAATTCCTCTGGCCGTTGCAGGTCGGTGCGCGACTGGTGATCGCGGCGCCGGATGGTCATCGCGATCCGGCATATCTGGCGCGCACGATCGCCGAGCGTGGCGTCACCGTCGCGCATTTCGTACCTTCCATGCTCGCGGTATTCGTGGCCGAACCGCAGATCGAAAGTGCGGCACGGACCTTGCGCCTGGTATTCGCCTCCGGCGAGGCGCTGCCGGCCGCCACCGCGGCCGCCTTCCGCGATATCAGCGGCGCGACACTGCACAACCTGTACGGCCCCACCGAGGCCGCCGTCGATGTCACCGCGCACGAGGTCACCGCCGCCGACAGCGCGACCGTGCCCATCGGTGCGCCTGCCGACGACACCGAATTGCTGGTGCTCGACGACAATCTGCGGCCGGTGGCCAGTGGGGTCGTCGGTGAGCTCTATCTCGCGGGGGTGCAGCTGGCCCGCGGCTATGTGGCCCGTCCGGGACTGACGGCCGACCGGTTCGTGGCCAATCCGGAAGGTGCGCCTGGTGACCGGATGTACCGCACCGGCGACCTGGTCCGCTGGCGCACCGATGGCGGCGGCGGCCCGGACGAACTGGAATATCTGGGTCGCATCGACTTCCAGGTCAAACTGCGCGGGCTGCGGATCGAACTCGGCGAGGTCGAGGCGGCGCTGCTGCGCAATGAACAGGTCGCGCAGGCCGCGGTGCGGCTGCATCGGCATGCGGGCGGCGATCATCTGGTCGGTTACGTGGTGGCCGACGGTGGCGTCATCGTCGATCCGGCCGCGGTGCTGGAATCCACGCGCCGGGACCTACCGGACTACATGGTGCCATCGCTGGTGGTTGTCCTCGACGAAATGCCGGTCAATGCCAATGGCAAGCTCGATCGGCGCGCACTGCCGGATCCGGTATTCGGAACGGCCGCATACCGGGAACCATCGACCGAGGCAGAGGTGGCCGTCGCCGAGATCTTCGGCCGGCTGCTGGAGACGGATCGGGTCGGTGCGGACGACGACTTCTTCGCGCTCGGTGGTAACTCGCTCATCGCCACCCGCGCCATTGCCCGAATCGGGGCCGCGCTCGGCATTACCGTCGATGTCCGCGATTTTTTCGACCGCCCGACGGTAGCGGCGCTGGCCGGGCTGGCACGGACCGGAGCCGCACGACCGGCGCTCATCGCAGCCGCGCGGCCGCAGCACATTCCACTGTCCCCGGCGCAGCGGCGCATGTGGTTTCTCAACCGGTTCGGCACGCACACCGAATCCGCCTACGTCTTCGATACCGCAGCGGTGGACAATATTCCGGTCGCACTGCGGCTACGCGGTGCACTCGAGGTCACCGCCCTGTCCGCGGCGATCACCGACCTCGTTGCCAGGCACGAGATCCTGCGCACCGTCTATCCGCAGACCGCCGATGGTCCGGCTCAGGTGGTGCGACCGGTGCACGCCACGTTCGACCTTTCGCCGAGCTATATTCCCGAGGTCGAACTCGCCGCGGCGGTATTGGCCAGCGCGGTACAGGGATTCGATGTCACCGAGGAGATTCCGGTCCGGGTGCGGTTGCTGCGCAGCGGACCCGAGGACCACACATTGGTCTTGGTGGTGCATCACATCGCCGCCGACGGAGTCTCGATGGGGCCGCTGATGCGCGATCTCGTCACCGCCTATGCGGCCCGTCGTGCCGGGCGCCGACCGGACTGGGCGCCGCTGCCCGTGCAGTACGCGGACTACGCGCTGTGGCAGCAGGATGTGCTCGGCAGCGAGCACGATCCGGAATCGGTGGCCGCGCGCCAACTCGGATTCTGGGACGCCGAATTGGCCGACCTGCCCGCACAGCTGGATCTGCCCACTGATCGGCCCCGCCCCGCCGTCGCGTCCTACCGCGGGGCGACCCACGAGTTCGCGATCGACGCGGAGCTACGCCATGCGATCGACCGGATTGCCGCCCGCAGTCGAGCCACGCCCTTCGTGGTGGTCCATGCGGCGCTCGCCGTCCTGCTCGCGCGCCTGTCCGGCACCGCCGATATCGCCATCGGCACACCGGTCGCGGGGCGCGGCGATCGCGCCCTGGACGACCTCGTCGGCATGTTCGTCAATACGCTCGTGCTGCGTACCGAAGTACGGGCCGACCTGAGCTTCGCCGACCTCGTCGCCCATGCGCGCGAGCGCGATCTGAATGCCTTCGCGCACAGCGATGTTCCCTTCGAGCGTCTGGTCGAGGTGGTGAACCCGGCGCGTTCCCGGGGCAGGCATCCGCTGTTCCAGGTCGCGCTGTTCATGCAGAACATCGGGCCGATCGCATTGACGATGCCAGGCCTGGATGCGGAGCTGGTCGATTTCGATCCCGGCTTCGCCAAATTCGATCTGCAGCTGACTCTTTCCGATACCGAGTCCGGCTACCGCGCCGAATTCACCTATGCCACAGACCTGTTCGATGCCGCGACCGTGCGCGAGTTCGGTATCAAATTTCTCCGGCTGCTGCGCGCGGCGGCCGCCGATCCGGATGTCACGGTCGGCGATATCGAACTTCTCGACGCGGGTGAACTCGATTACGTCACCGCGAGCTGGAATGCCAGCGGGCACAAGGTCGCCGATCAATTTCTGCACGAAGGGTTCGACAGCCAGGTTCGTCGCACGCCGAAGGCCGTTGCCCTGGTGTCCGATACCGCCGAACTCACCTACACCGAACTGTCCGAGCGGGCCAATCGCCTCGCGCGCATGCTGATCAGCACCGGCGTCGGCCCGGAATCGGCGGTGGTGCTCGCGATGCCGCGCTCGATCGAGCTGGTCGTCGCGATGTATGCGGTGCTGCGCGCCGGTGGCGCCTATGTGCCGGTGGATCCCGGACATCCGGCCGAACGCATCTGGCACATTCTCGATACCGCCCGGCCGCATTCGGTACTCACCACGCGCGGTACCGGCTTCACCCTCCCCGCGACCGTGCCGCCCAGCGTGCACCTGCACCGTATCGACGAACTTGACCTTTCGGAGTACTCGGCGGCGAACATCGCCGATCGCGAGCGCCTTGCGGTGCTGCGGCCCGAACACCCCGCCTACATAATCTTCACCTCCGGCTCGACGGGTCGACCGAAGGGCGTATCGGTCGAGCACCGCGCCATCGCCAACCAACTCGCCTGGATGCACGCCGAATATCGGCCGCGCGTCGGCGATGTCTATCTGCAGAAGACCGCGACCACCTTCGACGTTTCGCTGTGGGGATACTTCCTGCCGCTGCGCGCGGGCGCGACCCTGCTACTCGCCACGCCCGATGGCCACCGCGATCCGCGCTACCTCGCGGAAACCATTGCCCGCCACGGCGTCACACTGACCGACTTCGTGCCATCGATGCTCGCGGTTTTCGCCGCCCATACCCAAGCGAACGAACTCGATTCGCTGCGCGATGTTTTCGTCATCGGCGAGGCCTTGCCGCCGGAGACCGTCGCGGCCTTCCACGCGGTGAGCGATGCCGCGCTGCACAATCTGTACGGTCCGACCGAGGCAGCCGTATCCATTACCTATCGCGAGGTCACGGTCGACGACGAGCTGGTGCCGATCGGCGAGCCGGAGTGGAATTCCCAGGTCTATGTGCTGGATGCGCGACTGCATCCGGTACCGATCGGGGTACCCGGCGAACTGTATCTGGCCGGTGACCAGCTGGCCCGTGGTTATCACGGCCGGGTCGATCTGACCGCGGATCGCTTCGTGGCCAACCCTTTCGGCCGAGCGGGTGCGCGAATGTATCGCACCGGGGATCTGGTGCGCTGGAGTGCCGATGGGGAACTCGTCTACCTCGGCCGGATGGACTTCCAGGTGAAGTTCCGCGGTCAGCGCATCGAGCTCGCCGAGATCGAGACGGCACTACTCGTGGCGCCGGAGGTGAGTCAGGCCGCGGTACGGCTGATCGATGGCGACTATCTCGCGGGGTACGTGATTCGCACGCCGGGCAGCGTTTTGGATCTCGAGGCTGTCAAGGCGGGGCTGGCCCGGCGTCTTCCTGGATATATGGTGCCGACCGCGCTGGTCGAGCTGTCCGAATTCCCGCTCAACAGCAGCGGCAAGCTGGACCGCAAGGCGCTGCCGGTGCCGGTGCTGCGGCAACAGAGCTTCCGAGCGCCGACCAACGCGGCACAGCGTCTGGTCGCCGCGGTATTCGCCGAGGTACTGCGAGTGGAACGAGTCGGCCTCGATGACGATTTCTTCGCGCTCGGCGGCAGTTCGCTGGATGCCACCCAGGTCACCGCGCGGGCGGGGGAGGCCATCGGCACGCGCATCCCGGTGCGCGCCCTTTTCGATGCCTCGACGGTCGAGGGATTCGCGGCCGCCGTCGACGAGCTCAGCAGGGCGGGTGCGTCCGTGCGTCCGCTGGTGCGCCGCGAGCGCCCGGCACGCATTCCGCTTTCGCCCGCCCAGCAGCGGCTGTGGTTTCTCAACCGGATCGAAACCCAGGACCGCGCCGCCAGTGTGTACAACCTCCCGGTCGTGCTCCGGCTCACCGGCAGGCTCGATGTCACCGCGCTGGAGCGTGCGGTGCTCGATGTGCTGTCCAGGCACGAATCCCTGCGCACCATCTACCCGGACAGCGAATCCGGTCCGTACCAGTCGATTCTGACACCGGCCGGCATCGGCCTGACTCTCGATCCGGTACCTGTCGAACGTGCCGATCTGACGGCCGCCATTACCGCGATCACCACCGCCGGGTTCGATGTGACCACCGAACTGCCGTCGCGTGTCGCGCTATTGATCGTCGATCGGGTGGACGACCGGCGCGGCATTTCTGGCGACGAATACGTGCTGGTCTTCGTCGTTCATCACATCGCGGCCGACGCACTTTCGATGACACCGCTGATCACCGATCTGGTGCACGCCTACCTGGCCAGATTAGGTACTGCATCGCGCAGCGATTCCGTGAGGGGTGGTGGTCGGGCGACGGGTGGGCCGAGCCGGAAGCCGGATTGGCGCGAGCTGCCGGTGCAGTACGCGGATTACAGCCTCTGGCATCGCGAGCTGCTCGGTTCCGAGGACGAGCCGGGCGATCCGGCATACCAGCAGTTGCGATTCTGGCGCGCCGCTCTCGATGGCATGCCGGCCCAACTCGCGCTGGCGACCGACCGGCCACGCCCCGCGCTGCCATCGAATCGCGGTGCCGCCGTGAATTTCGAGATAGAACCCGCGTTGGCCGCCGCCCTGCGCGTACTCGCACATCGCAGCGGTGCGACGCTGTTCATGGTGGTGCACGCGGCCTTCGCGGCGACGATTGCGAGATCGAGCGGCACCGATGATGTGGTTATCGGCTCACCCGTCAGCGGTCGCGGCGAACGCCAACTCGACGCGCTCATCGGCATGTTCGTGAACACCTTGGTTCTGCGCACCCCGGTCGATGCGGCAGCCACCTTCACCGAACTCCTTGCGGGCGTGCGCGATGCCGACCTCGCTGCCTTCGCGAACGCCGATCTGCCGTTCGAGCGGCTGGTCGATGCCATGGCCGTGGATCGGAGCACAGGAGCGCACCCGCTGTTCCAGGTGCTGTTCAGCTTCGGTACGGCACCGCGCATCGTCGCGGGCAGCCGGGCGCTCGAAGTCCCGTGGCTTACCGTGGAACCGCTCGAATCGCTCGATCCCACCGCGAAATTCGATCTGCACCTGGTGGTGCACGAACGCGCCGGTGATCACGGGCTCAGCGGCAGCCTGCGCTATGCCACCGATCTGTTCGATGCGGCGACCGTCGCTGGGTTCGTCCGTCGCTTTCGGCGGGTGCTCGTCACTGTGGCGGATGTGCCGCAGACCCGGATCGGCGAGATCGAGCTGTTGGCTGCCGACGAGCGGTCGTTATTGGACCGCTGGACCGACACGACGCACGTTGTCGACGAAACCCAAACGCTCGCTTCGCTATTCGCTGAGCAAGTGGTGCGCACTCCAGGGGCACCCGCGCTCACCTTCGAGGGGACAACCCTGTCCTATGCCGAATTCGCCGGACGGGTGAACCGGCTGGCACGCTGGCTCATCGAGCAGGGCGTTGGTCCGGATTCGCTTGTCGCACTGGGTATGCGGCGCTCAATCGAACTCGTGGTGAGTGTGTATGCCATCACCGTGGCGGGCGGTGGCTACGTGCCGCTGGATCCGGACCATCCGGCCGAACGCACCGGCCACATCCTCGATACCGCCGCTCCGCTCTGCGTGCTGACCTCGGGTATGGATCTGGATATCGCTGCCACGCAGGTCCGTATCGATCGACTCGACCTTTCCGAGTATTCGGCCGCGCCGGTGACCGATGTGGATCGGCGTGCGCCGCTGCGGGCCGCCAATACCGCCTATGTCATCTTCACCTCGGGCTCAACGGGTCGGCCCAAGGGGGTTGCGATGCCCCACCGCGGCATCGTGAACCGGCTGCTGTGGATGCAGTCGGCGCATGTCGCGCTCGATGGCACCGATGCGCTGCTGCAGAAGACGCCGGTGACCTTCGATGTTTCGGTGCCGGAGTTCTTCTGGCCGCTGCAGGTCGGTGCCCGGCTGGTTCTGGCTCGTCCGGATGGTCATCAGGATCCGGTGTATCTGGCGGATCTGATTCGGCGCGAGTCGATTACGGTCGCGCATTTCGTACCGTCCATGCTCGCGTTCTTCGTCGCGGACGATATCGATGTGCCGACCCTGCGGCACGTGTTCTGCTCAGGCGAGGCGCTGCCCGCCACCATCGCGCAGCGGGCACGCGCGGTTACCGGCGCGCGGGTGCACAACTTGTACGGGCCCACCGAGACGGCGGTCGAGGTCAGCGCATACGAGGTGACCGATGCCGATAGCGGTGCGCTGCCGATGGGCGGGCCGATCTGGAATACCCGTGCGTATGTGCTCGATGCGCGGTTGCGTCGGGTGCCTGCCGGTGTACCCGGGGAGCTGTATCTGGCCGGAGCTCAGCTGGCCCGCGGCTATCTCGGTCGGGCCGATCTGACCGGTGAGCGGTTCGTGGCCGATCCGTTCGGTCCGGCCGGTGCCCGGATGTATCGCACCGGCGATCTGGTCGTCTGGCGGGCGTCCGATCAGCGGGGTGTGCTGGAATTCCTCGGACGCACCGACTTCCAGGTGAAGGTCCGCGGCCTGCGGATCGAACTCGGTGAGATCGAGTCGGTATTGCTGTCGGTTGCCGCGATCGCGCAGGCAGTCGTCGTGGTTCGCGACGACCACGGCGACCAACTGGTTGCCTACCTGGTGGCGGACGGTGAACTCGATATCGATAGCGTTCGAGCCGAAGTCGCGCGGCGGCTGCCCGCCTACATGGTCCCGTCGGCTTTTGTGATTTTGGATGAATTCCCGATCACGACATCGGGCAAGCTCGATCGAAAAGCATTGCCCGCCCCAGCTTTTGCCGCTGCCGAATTCCGCGCGCCGAGCGATCTCGCGGAAGCCCTTGTCGCCGAGACGTTCACCGCGCTGCTCGGCATCGACCCCGTCGGTGCGGATGACGACTTTTTCGCCCTCGGCGGCAATTCGCTCATCGCCACCCAACTCGCGGCCCGGCTGACCAAGGCGACCGGCGCGGATGTACCCGTGCGCACCATCTTCGACGCCGCTACAGTGCGCGAGCTGGCGCGTCGGATCACGGTCGAGCCGGAGGTGGCACCTGCGGCCCTGCCGCCGTTGACGGTTCAGGATCGCAATGAGCCGATTCCGCTGTCGATCGCCCAGCAGCGCATGTGGTTCCTGAACCGATTCGACTCCGCGAGTGGCGGATACAACATCCCCTTCGCGCTGCGCCTCACCGGTGTGCTGAATGTGCCCGCACTGGAACGTGCGATTGCCGATGTCATCGCCAAGCACGAGACACTGCGCACCATCTATCCCGAACACGACGGCGCCGCAACGCAGGTGGTGCTGCCCGCCGGGACCAAGTTGGTGGAACTCGTCGCTCGTGCGGTGTCGACAGCCGAGTTACCCGAACTCGTCGCCACCGCGGCCCAGACCGGATTCGATGTCACTGCCGAAGTTCCGTTGCGCGTCCGGCTACTCCGAATCGACGACGGTGACAGCAGGTCCCGCCAACAGGTGTACGTACTGCTGTTCGTCGTGCATCATATCGCCGCCGACGGCTGGTCTTTCGCGCCGCTGACCAGGGATCTGGCTACCGCCTATGTGGCTCGCTGTGCGGACGTCGCACCGTCCTGGAGTCCGCTCGCCGTGCAGTACGCGGACTTCGCGATCTGGCAGCGCGCTGCTCTGGGCCGGGCCGATGACAAGGGTTCGCCGCTGGCCCATCAGCTGCGGTACTGGACCGGTCGGCTCGCGGGCGTTCCCGAGGTATCGACGTTGCCCACGGACCGGCCGCGCCCTGCGGTCGCCTCGAACCGAGGCGGTGCCATCACCGGCCGTCTCGATCGGGTATTGCACCAGGGCATCCAGGATGTGGCGCCCGCCCATCGGGTCACCCCGTTCATGGTGCTGCACGCCGCGCTCGCGGTACTACTGAGCCGCCTGAGCGCTGCCGACGACATCGTCATCGGTACGCCGGTCGCCGGGCGCGGTGACGAAGCCCTGGACGAGCTCGTCGGCATGTTCGTCAATACGTTGGTGCTGCGTACCGAGGTGCGCGCCGACGCAACGCTCGGTGAGCTCTTGGCGACCGTCCGCACAGCGGATCTGGCGGCCTTCGATCACGCCGTCGTGCCCTTCGAACAGCTCGTCGATGTGGTGAATCCCGTTCGCTCGCAGGCACATGCGCCGCTGTATCAGGTGGCGATGACATTGCAGAACCAGTCCAAGCCGGACTTCCGGCTGCACCGTTTGAATATTGCCGCGCTCGATATCGGACCCGCGCCGATCCAGCTGGATCTGGACTGGACGCTGACCGACCGCTACGACTCCGATGGCACACCCGACGGCATTGATGTGCATCTGCACTACGCACTGGACATCTTCGACAAAGCAACCGTTGACGGGTTCCTGGCAGGTTTCGAGCGGGTAGTACGCGCCATGGTGCGTGAGACGCGAACCCTCGTCGGCAATGTCGAGTTGATGTCGGTGGCCGAACGCGGACTACTGCTTTCGGATCGCAATGCCACCGCGCGGATACTGCCTTCCGAGACCCTCGATGATCTGCTGACGGCCCGCGTGGCCGCGACACCCGATGCCGTTGCGGTGATCTTCGAGGACACCTCCGTGACCTATGCGCAACTCGAAGCCAAGGTGAATCGCCTTGCGCGCTGGCTCAATTCGGCAGGCGTTGGTCCGGAGACGATCGTCGGACTCGCCGCGCTGCGCTCTGCCGACATGCTCGTGGCCATATTCGCGATCGTGCGTGCGGGCGGTGCCTATCTGCCATTGGATCCGACTCATCCGGCCGACCGGATCGCGCAGGTGATCGATAGTGCCGCACCGGCTCTGGTGTTGGCCGTCGGCGGCGCGGAACTGCCCGACCTCGGTGACATCCGGGTCGTCGATCTCACCGATCTCAGCGGTTTGGACGCCGCGCCGAGCCCCAGAGCGCCACTGCGCCGCGACAATACGGCATACGTGCTGTTCACGTCCGGCTCGACCGGTCGGCCGAAGGGCGTCGCGGTCACCCACCGCGCCATCATGAACCAGCTGCGCTGGCTCGAATTCCGCTACGGCGTCACCGCCGCCGACCGCATTCTGCAACGCGCCCCGCTCACCTTCGATGTCTCGGTGTGGGAGTGTTTCCTGCCGATCGCGGTCGGTGCACCGCTGGTGATCGCCCGTCCGAGCGGCCACCTCGACCTGGCGTATTTCGCCGGACTGCTGCGCGAACACGGCATCACCATCGCCGAATACGTGCCATCGGTACTCGCGGCGCTCATCGGTGAGGGCATGGGCGATGCGCTGCGCTCCTTTCGCCATCTGCACTGCGGCGGTGAGGCGCTCACCCCGGACCTGCTCGCGGCGATTCGCGTACATGCCGGCGGCGCGGTGCACAACGCGTACGGCCCGACCGAGGCGGCGATCTCGGCGATCTATCACGAATTCACCGACGACGATTCCGGCCATGATGTCGCCATCGGACGTCCGTGCTGGAACACCCGTGCCTATGTGCTGGACGCACGATTGCGCCCGGTCCCGGTCGGTGTCACGGGCGAGCTGTATCTCGCCGGCGACCAACTGGCGCGCGGTTACCACGGACGCGCCGGACTGACCGCCGAGCGCTTCGTGGCCGATCCGTTCGGTGTGCCCGGGCGGTTGATGTACCGCACCGGCGATCTGGTGCGCTGGAACCGCGGCGGCGACCTGATCTATCTGGGCCGCAATGATTTCCAGATCAAGTTGCGCGGTCAGCGAATCGAACTCGGGGAGATCGAATCGGCGCTGGCCGGGGTGGCGGGCGTGACGAATGCCGCGGTCATATCGACGCGCGACACCTCGGGCTATGACTGCCTGGTCGGCTACATCAGTGGGGCGGAACTGTCCTCAGATGCGGTGCTCGCGCAGGTGCGTGAGTATCTGCCCGCATACATGGTGCCCGCGCAGCTGGTTGTGCTCGACGAGATGCCGCTCACCACGGTCGGCAAACTCGATCGCGCGGCGCTTCCAGCGGTCGAAGTCGCCGGTGCCGCAACGGAATTCCGCGCACCACGGGAAGGCACCGAATCGGTGCTCGCCGCACTGATAGCCGACCTGATCGGTGGCGTGCGGATCGGCGCGGATGACGATTTCTTCGCGCGCGGTGGCAATTCACTATTGGCCATGCGCCTCGTGGCACGAGCGAACGCGGCTTTCGGCAGCGCGCTGACCGTGCGCGAGATCTTCGAAGCACCGACCGTGGCCGAATTGGCACTGCGGGTGACCCGCGCCGATGTCGTGCGGCCCGCGCTGGTGGCACAGCATCGTCCGGAGCGTATTCCGTTGTCGCTGGCCCAAACTCGGATGTGGCTGTTGAACCGGCTCGATCCGGAATCGGCCGTCTACAACATTCCGATCACCATCCGCCTGACCGGTGCGTTGGACGAAGCAGCGCTGCGTGCCGCGCTGGGCGATGTTGTCACCCGGCACGAGTCGCTGCGCACCGTGTTTCCTGCGGACAGCATCGGTCCCGCGCAGCTGGTGACTGAATCGACTTCGGAGCTGCGGCGGGTCGATATCGGCGAATCCGACCTAATCGCGGCGGTTGTCGGCGTCGCCGGGATCGGGTTCGATCTGCGTACCCGGATACCGGTGCGTGCCACGCTGTTCCGGGTCGCATCCGACGATCATGTGCTCGTCGTGGTGGTGCACCACATCGCCGCCGACGGTGTCTCCACTGCCCCCCTGGCGCGCGATCTGATGGTGGCATACAGCGCTCGCACCGAAGGTGTGGCACCGCAGTGGCAGCCGCTGCCGGTCCAGTACGCGGATTTCACACTGTGGCAGCACGAAGTGCTCGGCTCGGCCGACGATCCGGACTCCGTACTGGCCCGCCAGATCGCGCATTGGCGCACCGAACTCGACGGACTCGCCCCGGTGCTGGAATTGCCCGCTGATCGGCCGCGCCCCGCCGTGGCCTCCGGTCGCGGTGCAGCGGTCGAGTTCGCCATAACTTCGGAACTGACCGCCGCGATCGCGGATCTGGCGCGCAAACACGGGGTGTCGTCGTTCATGGTGGTGCACGCGGCTTATGCGGCACTGCTGGCCCGACTGGCCCGCGCGGACGATATCGCGATCGGCACCCCCGTCGCGGGCCGGGCCGAGGCGGCGCTGGATGATCTGGTCGGCATGTTCGTCAACACGCTGGTCTTGCGCACCGAGGTCGCGGCCGGGGCAACCTTCGCCGAACTGCTCGCTCGGGTGCGTGCCACCGATGTCCGAGCATTCGCACATGCCGATTTGCCGTTCGAGCGACTGGTGGACGAGCTGAATCCGGTACGTTCGCAAGCACATTCGCCGATCGTGCAGACGTTGCTCACCTTCGAGCACCGTGACGATACGGTGCTGCGCCTACCCGGGCTCGAGGTCGCCGCGTATCCCATCGACAATCAGATCGCCCAGTTCGACCTCGCGCTCGAACTCGCGGAGGGCGACGGCGCGCTGCGTGCCGTGATGCGCTACGCGACGGATCTGTTCGAACGGGCGACAGTCGAATCGTTCGCGGCCCGCTTCGTGCGCCTACTCGAGGCGGTCGCCGCCGATTCCGCCATACGTGTCGGCGATATCGAGCTACTGGACCGGAACGAGCTGTCCCTGCTCAATCGTTGGAACGACACTTCGTTCGCGAAAAACCGGTCACAGACTCTGGTGTCGCAGTTCGAGGAACAGGTACTGCGGGCACCCGACGCGACCGCGGTGACGTTCGAGGGGCGCAGTCTGTCCTACGCCCAGTTCGCGGGCCGGGTCCATCGGCTGGCGCGATGGCTGGTCGGGCATGGCGTAGGCCCGGATTCGGTTGTCGCGCTCGGCATGCGGCGCTCGCTCGACTTGGTGGTCGGCATGTACGCGGTCACTGTCGCCGGTGGCGCGTACCTGCCGCTCGATCCCGACCATCCGGCCGACCGGATCGTATATGTGCTCGAGACAGCGCGTCCGGTGTGGGTGCTCACCTCGGGTACTGATCTGGAAGCTGTCGCGGCACGCCAGGTTCGGATCGATCGCCTGGAACTGACGAGATACTCACCCGCGCCGCTGACCGCAAAGGATCGTCTCGGCGTGCTGTTGCCGGACCACCCCGCGTATGTCATCTTCACCTCTGGTTCGACCGGCCGTCCCAAGGGCGTCGCGGTATCACATGGCGCGATTGTCAACCGCCTGGTGTGGATGCAATCCGAGTATGGGCTCCACGTCGACGACGCGGTATTGCAGAAGACCCCGGCGACTTTCGATGTCTCGGTCTGGGAGTTCTTCTGGCCGTTGCAGATCGGAGCGCGATTGGTGCTCGCGCGGCCGGACGGTCACCGGGATCCGGCCTATCTGGCGCGGTTGATCAGCGATGAAAGAATCACCGTCGCGCATTTCGTGCCTTCGATGCTCGCGGTATTCCTAGCGGAACCCCGTGCGCGCGAATGCGTCACGCTGCGAGCGCTATTCGCCTCAGGTGAGGCGCTGTCCGCACCGACCGCGCAGCGGGCCCGTGAGCTGACCGGTGCCCGCGTGCACAATCTGTACGGGCCGACCGAAGCCGCGGTCGATGTCACCTTCCACGAGGTGACCGATGCCGATGCGGAGTCGGTGCCGATCGGCAAGCCGGTATTCAACACCCGATTGCTGGTGCTGGATGCACGGATGCGGCTGGTGCCGGTGGGTGTGCCCGGTGAGTTGTACCTCGCGGGTGAGCAGTTGGCGCTCGGCTATGTACGCCGGCCGCAAATGACCGCTGAACGTTTCGTCGCGAATCCCCTCGGCGGCGTGGGGGAGCGGATGTATCGCACCGGTGACCTCGTCCGGTGGACTGCGAGCGGCGAGCTGGAGTACCTGGGCCGCACCGACTTCCAGGTGAAACTGCGCGGGTTGCGCATCGAGCTCGGTGAGATCGAATCCGCGCTCACCGCACTGGATGTCATCGGCCAGGCCGTCGTCGTGGTGCGTAGCGACGAGCGAGCCGGCGATCAGTTGGTCGCCTACCTGGTGGCCGATCCCGCGGTCGATATCGACGACGTGCGCGCGGAACTGGACGCCGCGCTGCCCGCCTATATGGTTCCGTCGGCCTTCGTCGTGCTCGATGCTCTCCCGCTCAATACCTCCGGCAAGCTCGATCGCGCCGCGCTGCCCGCTCCCGTATTCGAGACCGCCACCTACCGAGCTCCCGCGACGGCGACCGAACAGACCGTCGCCGAGATCATGGGCGAACTGCTCGGCATCGAGCGAATCGGCGCCGACGACAACTTCTTCGCCCTCGGCGGCAATTCACTGATCGCCACCCAGCTGGCCGCCCGGATCGGTGCCGCGCTGGATGCCGAAGTCCCCGTGCGGATGGTGTTCGAGGCACCGACCGTTGCCGGAATAGCCACCCGAGCCGCCCCGCTCACCGGCACTGGCGGTCGTCCGGAGCTCACCGCGCGCCCACGCCCCGACTTGATTCCGCTCTCGCCCGCACAGCAGCGGATGTGGTTCCTCAACCGTTTCGATCCCGGCGAGACGGTGAACAATATTCCGGCCGCGATCCGGCTCACCGGAGATCTCGACACCGATGCGCTCGCCGCCGCGCTGGCCGATGTCGTCGCCCGCCATGAAACCCTGCGCACCGTATATCCGGATGTCGGCGGCACCGGCTACCAGCGGATTCTGGACGCGACGCCCGAAATCCTCGAGCTGGATTCGTCGGCACTGGTGGACCTGGTTGCCACACCCTTCGACGTCACTACTGAAATACCGCTGCGCATCGGGCTGGTCACCCTGTCGGATCGCGAACACCTACTCGCCATCGTGGTGCATCACATTGCGGCGGACGGCTTCTCGATGGCTCCGCTGGCGCGCGATATCGCCACCGCTTACGCGGCACGGGCCACCGGCACCGCACCGACGTGGACAGACCTGCGTGTGCAGTACGCGGATTACGCCCTTTGGCAACGCGACATCCTCGGAGCCGAGGACGATCCGGAATCGGTAGCCGCACAGCAACTGCGCTACTGGAGCCGCGTACTCGGCGGGTTGCCCGCTCAGCTCGATCTGCCCTCGGATCGGCCACGTCCCGCCATTGCCGGCCATGCCGCCGCGAGCACCACCATCGGGCTCGATACCGCGATCCGCGACGGCATAGCCGCCATCGCCGGACGATACGACGTCAGCCCGTTCATGGTCGTCCATGCCGCGCTGGCTACCTTGCTCGCGCGACTGTCCGGCATGGATGACATCGCCATCGGCGCGCCGATCGCGGGCCGCGGTGCCGCCGCCCTCGACGACCTCGCCGGCATGTTCGTCAACACATTGGTGCTGCGTACCGAGGTGGCGGGCTCGGACTCCTTCGCCGCCGCACTGCGCCGCGTCCGCGACGGTGACCTGGATGCCTTCGCCAATGCCGATGTGCCGTTCGAGCGGCTGGTCGAGGTGTTGGATCCGCCGCGCTCGGAGGCACGGCATCCGCTGTTCCAGGTCGCGCTGTTCTTCCAGAATCTCGCTCCCGTATCGGTGGAGCTGGCGGGCATCACCGTCGCCGAATGCGAAATCGACTACGAGACAACACGATTCGATCTGCAACTGACCGTCACCGACGATGCGCTGCGCTTCACCTACGCCACCGACCTGTTCGACGAGTCGACCGTCGCGACGTTCGCCGCACGCTTCATTCGCCTGCTCGGCGCGGTGATCGACCATCCGGAACAGGTGGTCGGCGATATCGATCTGTTCGAGACCGGTGAGCTGGAACGGGTGGTGACCGCGTGGAACGACTCCGCGCACACCGCATTCGTCGCGGAAATGCTGCTCGACGAATTCGAGCAACAGGCCGCCGCGACACCGGACGATATGGCTTTGATCTTCGACGAAACCACCATGACTTACGGTGAGTTGGATCGCAGGACCAACCAGCTGGCCCGATATCTGATCGCGACCGGTGTCGGGCCGGAGTCGTTGGTGGCATTGGCGATTCGGCGTTCGTCCGATCTCGTGGTCGCCATGTATGCGGTGCTCAAGGCGGGCGGCGCCTATGTACCGATCGACCCGGACCATCCTGCCCAGCGCATGGCCCACATCATCGACACCGCCGCACCTATCGCACTGCTCACCACCGAGAGTGATCGTCAGGACTTCGGATATGCCGGGGCGACAGTGTGTGTCGATACCGTTCCGCTCGACGACTGCGCCGACGACCCGATCGCGGTGAACGAGCGGACCGCGCCGATTCACCCCCGAAACCCGGCCTACGTGATCTTCACCTCCGGTTCGACCGGAAAACCCAAGGGCGTCAGCGTATCCCACGCCGCGATCGTCAACCAGATGACGTGGATGCAGTCCGAGTACCGGCTGGCCGCCGAAGACGTATACCTGCAAAAGACGGCGACCAGCTTCGATGTCTCACTGTGGGGTTACTTCCTGCCGCTGCGCATCGGCGCAACGCTGGTGCTGGCCGCTCCGGACGGCCACCGCGATCCTCGGTACCTCGCCGGAGCAATCGCCGAATACGGCGTAACTGTCACCGATTTCGTGCCATCGATGTTGAGCGAGTTCGCGAGACATGTCGAAACCGCCGCCGACCTCGACACATTGCGCACGGTATTCGTGATCGGCGAAGCACTGCCCGCCGAGACCGTCCGTGCCTTCGGTGCGGTGAGTTCCGCGCGCCTGCACAACCTGTACGGGCCGACCGAGGCCGCGGTGAGCATCACCTACCGCGACGTCACCGGTGAAATCGAACGCACCGTCATGCCGATCGGCACTCCGGAATGGAACAGCCGCGTGTACGTGCTGGATTCCCGGCTGCGACCGACGCTGCCCGGGGTCGCGGGGGAGTTGTATCTCGCGGGCACTCAACTCGCCCGCGGCTATCACGGCAGGCCTGATCTGACGGCGGACCGCTTCGTAGCGAACCCATTCGGACCTGCGGGCGAACGCATGTACCGCACCGGCGACTTGGTGCGCTGGGACACGAGTGGCGTCACCCCGGAACTCGTGTACCTGGGCCGCACCGACTTCCAAGTGAAGTTCCGTGGCCAGCGCATCGAGCTCGGCGAGATCGAGGCCGTACTCGCGGCGGTGCCCGGTGTTTCGCAGGCCGCGGCCGACGTGGTCGGTGACCGGCTCGTCGGCTATGTGGTGAGTGATGCACAAGATGTGCGCGCGGCAGTTCTGGCGGCCGCATTGGATGCGTTGCCGTCGTACATGGTCCCATCGGCGATCGTCGTACTGGATGCCTTCCCGCTCAACGCCTCCGGCAAATTGGATCGAAAGGCACTGCCGGAGCCAGTATTCGACGGTATCGCCTACCGTGCGCCGGTCACCCCGGCCGAACGGTTGGTGGCCGAGGCATTCGAGGCCGTACTCGCGCGGTCGCCGATCGGTGCCGACGACAACTTCTTCGACCTCGGCGGCAACTCACTCATCGCCACCCGGGTCCTGGCCAGGCTCGGCGAGCGACTCGGCCGGGTGCCCGTGCGGTTGCTGTTCGAGGCGCCTACCGTGCACGCCTTCGCGGCACGCCTGGCCGCGCACGCACATGACCGGGTCGTACCGCTCATCGCGGGGCCACGCCCCGAGCGCATTCCGCTCGCGCCGGTACAGCGCGGCATGTGGTTCCTCAACCGGCTCGACCCGGACTCGGCCGCCCACAATATCCCGGTCGCGGTGCGCATCGCAGGCGAGTTGGACGAGGCGGCGCTGTGTGCCGCGTTCACGGATGTGATCACCCGCCACGAGGCACTGCGCACGGTATTTCCGGCCGATGCGAACGGCATCGGACACCAGGTGATCCTGCCCGCCGAACCGGCCCCGGTATCCCTCGTGGTCGAGACCCCCGGCTCGGTGGACGAGCGCATCGCCGAGTTCCTCGGCACCGGCTTCGATATCACCGCCGAGGCACCGGTGCGCGCGATACTGCTGCGGGAGCACGCGACCAGCCATGTGCTCGTCGCCGTGCTGCACCACATCGCGGCGGACGGCTATTCGATGGGCCCACTGCTGCGAGACCTGTTGTCGGCCTATTTGTCCCGAGTCGTCGGCGGGACTCCGGTCTGGCCGGAGCTCGCCGCACAGTACGCCGACTACGCGCTCTGGCAGACGGCCGAGCTGGATTCGGTTGCCGCCGAACAACTCACCTACTGGACCGAAGCGCTGCGGGATCTGCCGGAAGAACTGGCATTGTCCACCGATCGGCCACGCCCGGCTGTCGCGTCCAAGCGTGGCGGCACGGTGCGCGCCCGCATCGGCGGTGGTGTCGGCGCCCGCGTCAACGAACTTGCCGCGCGGCACAACGCGACACCGTTCATGGTGGTGCACGCCGCACTTGCCGTATTGCTGGCCCGGCTGTCGGGCTCAGGCGATATCACCATCGGCACCCCGGTCGCGGGCCGCGGCGCGGCGGCGCTGGACGACCTGGTCGGCATGTTCGTGAACACCCTGGTGCTGCGCACATATCCGGACCCGGCCAGTTCGTTCACCGATTTGCTCGACGAGACCAGAACAAACGATCTGGCCGCGTTCGCCCATGCGACCGTGCCGTTCGAGCGCGTCGTCGATGAACTCGCCATCGAGCGCTCACAGTCCGAGCATCCGCTGTTCACCGTGGCGCTGAGCTATCTGAATGCAGGCACGGAGGAATTCACGCTGCCCGGCCTGGAGTTGACGGCTGTCGAATTCGATCAACCGGTCGCACGATTCGATCTCCAGTTCACCGTCGCGGCAGAACTCGACATCGAAGGTCACCTGGCAGTCGAACTCGACTACGCGACAGACCTTTTCGACGAAACCACAGCCACTGGACTGCTTCGACGGTTCGGTCGGGTAATCGGCGCACTCACCGCGAATCCGTCCGCGCCGATCGGCACCGTCGATGTGCTCACTCCGGCCGAACGCACCGAACTGCTGTCCAGACGGGGCGATGAACCGGTGCAGCCGCATACCCTCGCCGAACTGATGGCCGCGGCCGTGGGGATGAATCCCGATGCCCTCGCGCTGATTTCGGACGACCGTGAGCTGACCTACCGCGCACTGGACGAGCACTCCTCCCGCCTGGCCAGAATGCTGATCGGACACGGCATCGGCACCGAGGACTTCGTCGCGGTAGCCATCCCGCGCTCCGTAGAATCCATCCTCGCCGTCTGGGCGGTGGCGAAGACCGGAGCGGCCTTCGTCCCCGTCGACCCGACGTACCCGGCAGATCGAATCGCACACATGCTGTCGGATTCTGTTGCTGCCGTGGGCCTTACGCTCACCGCGTGTCGCCCGGCGCTGCCCGGCACCGCTGAATGGCTGGTACTCGACGCACCGGCCACGGCGGCCCGCATGCGGCATTCGAGCGCGGCACCCATTGCCCCCGATGAGCTGATCCGTCCGGTGCGCGTGGCCGATCCCGCGTGGATGATCTACACCTCGGGTTCGACCGGCACCCCGAAGGGCGTAATCGCCACCCACGGCGGCCTCGCGGGAGTGGCGCGTGCACAGCGGGATCGCTACCAGGTCACCGCGACATCCCGCGTCCTGCACGTGGCATCGCCCAGCTTCGACGCCTCCATGCTCGAACTCTTGCTGGCCCTGCCCGCCGGCGCCGCACTGGTGATCTCTCCCGCCGGTGTCTACGGCGGCTCGGAGTTGACCGCGCTCATCCGGGATCAACGGGTGACCCACGCCTTCATCACCCCGGCCGTGCTGCAAACACTGGATCCGAACGAACTTCCCGAACTCACCCACCTGACTGTCGGCGGCGAATCGTACGGCCCGGATGTGGTGCGACGCTGGGGAACCGGGCGGGCGTTCCACAACACTTACGGCCCGACCGAGACCACGATCATCACCAATATCAGCGCGCCGCTGCGGCCCGGCGAATTCGATCTGGGCACCACCATTCACGGCATGTCCGCGGTTGTGCTCGATACTCGATTGCAACCCGTCCCGGATGGGGTGACCGGCGAACTGTACTTGCGCGGGCCGGGTCTGGCTCGCGGATATCACGCGCGGCCGGGACTTACGGCGGAACGTTTTGTCGCCGATCCCTATGGTCCAGCGGGCGGGCGGCTGTACCGTACCGGTGATCTGGTGCGCTGGACCGCATCCGCCGCTATCCAGTACGTCGGACGTGCCGACCATCAGGTGAAGGTGCGCGGTCTGCGCATCGAACTCGGTGAGATCGACGCGGTGCTCTCGGCCCATGAGAGCGTCGAATTCGCGGTGACGATCGGGCACACCGACGCCGTAGGTTCGGTTTCGCTGGTCGCGTATGTGGTAGCCGACCGAGCGATCGACACCGCCGAGCTCACCGCTTTCGCCGCGCGCTCGCTGGCCGCCTATATGGTGCCCGCCGCCATCATGGTCCTCGACGATCTCCCGCTGACCCCGGTCGGCAAGCTGGACCGCAAGGCACTGCCCGCACCCGAGTTCCGTACCGCGACCTTCCGCGCACCGGAGACGGCCGCCGAGCGGATCGTGGCCGAGATCTTCGCCGAGGTACTCGGCCTGGCAGCGGTCGGCCTCGATGACGACTTCTTTGCCGTCGGCGGAAACTCCCTGACCGCAACACAATTGGCCGCACGACTGGGCGCTCGATCGGACACCTCGGTCGGCGTGCGACTTGTCTTCGAGAACCCGACCGTATCGGCCTTGGCCGCCGCTCTCGACACCGCTGCGACGTGTGCCCGTCCGGCACTGACCCGGCGCACCGACACCGATCCGATCCCGCTTTCGCTGGCACAGCAGCGCATGTGGTTCCTCAACCGCCTCGACCGCCAGTCCACCGCCTACAACATCCCACTGGCAGTGCGGCTCATCGGCGATCTCGACATCACAGCACTCGATGCCGCCATCACCGACGTGGTCGAACGCCACGAGGTGCTGCGCACCGTCTACCCGCAGCACGAAAGCGGCCCGGTACAGGTTGTTCTGCCGATGGCCGATGCGGGAGTGCCGGTGCTGGCCCCGATTCCGGTGCCCGTCGACGATCTGACGTCCGCGGTGGCGGATTTCGTCGGCGGCGGATTCGATGTCACCGACTCGGTTCCATTGCGCGCCAGGCTGTTCCGTCCGGTGGCAGGCTCGACAGCTCTCGGTGAGCACGTGCTGGTCGTGGTCGTACACCACATCGCCGCGGACGGCTCGTCACTCGCACCGCTGGCACGTGACGTGATGACCGCCTACGCCGCACGTAAGCACGGCATCCCGCCGGAGTGGATCCCACTACCGGTGCAATACGCGGATTTCAGCCGCTGGCAACGGGATCTGCTCGGCAGCGAGGACGATCCGGATTCGCTGATCTCCCAGCAACTCGGGTTCTGGACCCAAACCCTCACCGGACTGCCCGCACAACTCACCCTCCCCACCGATCGCCCCCGACCCGCCATCGTCTCCACCCGCGGCCGGCATGTCGATTTCACCATCGACGCCGACATGCAGGCGCGATTGGTGGATTTGGGCCGGAACACCGGGGCGACACTGTTCATGGTCCTGCACGCCGCCTTCGCGGTACTGCTGGCCCGCCTGTCCGGCAGCGCCGATATCGCCGTCGGTACTCCCGTCGCGGGCCGTGGTGCGGCCGAACTCGACGATGTGGTCGGCATGTTCGTCAATACGCTCGTGCTCCGTACCCAGGTGGACGCGGCTACCGGCTTCGCCGAACTCCTGGATCGGGTGCGCGCCGCGGATGTCGCCGCCTTCTCCAATGCCGACGTACCGTTCGAGCGGCTGGTCGAGGTGCTGAATCCGGAGCGCTCGACCGCGCGGCATCCGCTGTTCCAGGTCGGTTTCTCCTTCCACAACCAGGCCGAGGCGGAATTCGCACTGGACGGATCGACCGCCATCGCAGTCGATTTCGATTCCGAGGTATCGCAATTCGACCTGCATCTGGTCGTCACCGATCGCTACGGCCCGGATGGAAATGCGGCAGGCGTGGCCGCAGCGATCACCTATGCCACCGCACTGTTCGATGAAGCCACGGTCGCCGGTCTCGCCGGACGACTGCAGCGCCTGCTGGCCGCCATCTGCGCCGAACCGCAGTTGCCGGTCGGAGATCTGGCGCTACTGGACACCGCCGAACGCGACCGGATGCTGGTGTCCTGGAATCGGGCCGAACACGAATTCACCCCCGCCACCCTCATCGCCGCCTTCGAAAAACAGGTCGTCGAGACGCCCGATGCGGTAGCGATTGTCGATGACGCCGTAACGGTCACCTACGGCCAGTTCGCCTCGCGGGTGAACCGCCTCGCCCGCGCGCTGATCGGCCGCGGCATCGGCCCGGAATCGCTGGTGGCCCTGGCCATTCCGCGCAGTGTCGACCTGCTGGTCGCAATGTACGCGGTGGTGACCGCGGGCGGCGCGTATGTCCCGCTCGATCCGGCCCACCCGCTCGACCGGACCACGAGCGTACTCGCCGCCGCCGACCCGGCACTGGTGCTGACCTCGGCCGATCGGCCGATGCTGCCCGAGTCGGTGGCGGATCACGATGTGGTGCTGGATATCTCGGTTGCCGCCGGTGTACTCGACAGCAGTCCGATTCGTGCTGAGGAGCGGCCGTCCACGCTGACTCCCGCACACACCGCCTATGTCATCTTCACCTCGGGATCGACCGGAACCCCGAAGGGCGTCGCCGTCCCGCACGCTGCGGTTGCACACCAATTGACCTGGCTGCAAACGGAATACGCGCTCGAAGCCGACGACGCCACGTTGCTGATGACCTCGGCCGCCTTCGATCTCTCGGTCTGGGAGTTCTGGTGGGCCTTGCGCACCGGTGCCCGAGTAGTACTGGCACCACAAGGCGCACAACGTGATCCGGCGAGCGTACTGGATCTGATCCGACGCGCGTCGGTCACCACGGTGACGCTGGTGCCATCGCTGCTGGCCATGCTGGCCGAGGTCCGCGGCGATCAGCGACTGCCGAGATCGCTGCGGCGATTGCTCGTCATCGGCGAGGCATTGCCCGCCGCGACCGTCGACCGGATCGGCGCACGCACCGCCGCCAGGATCGATAACCTATACGGCCCCACCGAGGCAGCGGTCTCGGTGGCCCGGTTCCGCACCGGCGGCGGTATCCGCCAGACGGTCGTCCCGATCGGCACACCGGAATCCGGAAACCAGGTCTACGTACTCGACGACCGGCTGCATCCGGTGCCGACGGGTGTGACCGGTGAGCTGTACCTGGGCGGCGCGCAGCTGGCTCGCGGCTATCACGGCAGGCCCGACCTGAGCGCGGAACGGTTCGTGGCCAACCCATTCGGCGTACCCGGCACCCGGATGTATCGAACCGGCGATATGGTCCGCTGGGGTGCGGACGGCAACCTCGAATATGTGGAGCGCCGCGACTTCCAGGTGAAGGTACGCGGCTACCGCATCGAACTCGCCGAAATCGAGCACGCCCTGCGCTCACGTCCGACGGTCGCCGAGGCCGTCGCCATCGCCCATCGTGGTGACCTGCTGGTCGGGTATTTCACCGCCACCGAGCCGATCGACCCGAACGCGCTGAAATCCGCACTGACCGAAACCCTGCCGAGCTACCTGGTTCCGACCGTGCTGATCCAACTGAATGCCTTGCCGCTCAACGCCAACGGAAAAGTCGACCGGACCGCACTCCCCGAACCCGAGTTGGGCACCCGAGAATTCCGTGCTCCGGAAACCGAGTTGGAGCTGCTGGTCTGCACCGTCTTCGCCGAGTCGCTGGAGGTCGAGCGAATCGGCTTGGACGACAACTTCTTCGAACGTGGCGGCAATTCACTATTGGCTACCCGGCTGGCAGCCGAGCTGAGTACCGCACTCGCCGAACAGGTCCCGGTGGTATGGCTGTTCGCCGCGCCGACACCCGCGGATCTGATCACGCAACTGGAACTGCACCGCTGCGGCCGCGGCCGCGTCGACGAGCAAGCGGCCTTCGATGTCCTACTGCCGTTGCGCCCCGGAGGTTCTCGCGAACCGCTGTTCTGCATCCATCCCGTCGGCGGTGTCGCCTGGTCGTTCGCGGGTCTGGCCGCACATATCGATGCGGAACGCGGCATCTACGGCATCCAGTCCCCGGTACTGAATTCGGATGCGGCGCTGCCGGATTCCATCGAGAACTGGGCCGGTCACTACGTCCGCGAAATCCGCGCGGTACAACCCGAGGGCCCTTACCATCTGCTCGGCTGGTCGCTCGGCGGTGTACTCGCGCACGCCGTCGCGAACCAATTACAGGACCAAGGCCAACATGTCGCGCTGCTGGCCATGATGGACAGCCCGCTGCACATCACGGTGGACGAGACGGCCAGGGTGCCGGTGGCCGATCTGCTCGGCGGACTACTCGGCGAACAGGCCGACGACACCGATACCGAACTCGATCGCACCCGGCTCGCCCGGCGCATCGCCGAACTTCCGGAGCCGTTCGCATCCTTCGGAATCGACCGGCTCGGCCGACTCCTCGACGCGGGCACGCACTCACTGGAGCTCATCACCCGCTACCGCCCACGGCCCTACAAGGGCAATCTCGTCTACTTCACCGCCGCACTCGACGACCCCACCGGGGCCACCGGCGCGGCCGGCTGGTCCGACGCCGTCGACGGCACTGTGCACAACCACGCCGTCCAGGCCACGCACTGGCGCATGACCTCCGAATCCGCCCTCGCCCGCATCGGCCACGTCCTGACGAATGTCTTGGCGCACGCCGACCGGGCCTGAACTCTCCCACCAGGAAGGCCGACCAGATGACCAACCCATTCGACGACGATGACGCCCAGTTCTACGTCCTGACCAATGCCGAGGGGCAGCACTCCCTGTGGCCGATCTTCGCCGCCGTCCCCGGCGGTTGGACCATCGCCTACGGCGCGGCCGCGCGTCGCTCCTGCCTGAAGTACGTCGAATCCCACTGGCTGGATATGCGTCCCAATTCGCTGATCGCCGCGATGCAGCCCGAGGCCAACTGAATGGGTGGGGCGCGCCGGTCCGTAATCCCCCCTGCCGACCGGTGCGCCCTACTCCCTCAAGCCCGGGTGCGCGGAGTATCGACGACCATCCGGGCCTGCTCGCGCCAGTCGGCGACCGCGCGACCCTGGAACCCCGACAGCGCGGTATCGAATTGTTTGGCGCGTTTGGTGACGGTGAGGCCGACGTAGGTGTGGCCATTGGTGATCGCGCGGGTCGCCACCGCGCAGGCCTCGTCCACTTCACCCGAGGCCAGCAACGCGGTGGCGTGTTCGAACCGGACCAGTGCGGGTTCCATGGTCTCGCTCGGGTCGTAGAGCCCGATAGCTCGCTCGGATGCCAGGGCGGTCTGCTCGGTGCGGCCCAATCGCGAGTAGCCGATGGCTTGATAGAAGGCGAGCTTCTCCGGGCGGAAGGAAAAGATGCCGATCGAGAGTTGTTCCGCGGGAACATTTTCCAGCGCCTGCTCCGACCTCGAGATGCAGCGGGCGAAGCCGTCGAAATTGCCGAGGCTCGCGTGCGCGCGGGCCGCCATTCCCCACAACCAGGCCGCCGCCGGACCGTTGCCCGGATTTTCTTCGAGGCGCGGGCTGAGCAGGTTCAAAACTTCCTTCGGATTATCGCTATAGGTTGGTAAATACGACAATCCAGCCAGTGCGATGTCCTCGGAAAAGCGATCGCCGATGTCCTGGGCGGCGTGAATTGCGGTGGTGTACCACAATCGGGCCTGACCGAAATGGCCCTCATTGAACAGAATTTCGCCGACGACATTCGCCAGGCGACCCGCCGTACGGACCAGTCGGATTTGATGATGGGTCGCCTGCCGCTCCGCGAGACAGCCGCGGACCGCGCGGAATTGGTCGAGCGTGGCCTGCAGCAACTCGTGCGGCGGCACCTGCACGACGCGGGTGCCGAGGGCCTCGACGGATTGCTCGAGCAGGCCGAGCCGCCGTTCGCTCATCGAGCCCGCGTCCAGGGTGGCGAGCATCTTCTCCGGTTCGCTCGCGACCATATCGGCCGCCTGACCGGCCAGGCCCGCGCCGATGCAGGCCAATAGCAATCGCCTTCTCACGTCGTCATCCTCGACTTCCTTGTCGAGCCCGATGTCCCTACCGAGCTGTATCCGATCGAGCGCCGCGCTCGTGTCTTCGGTATCGCGGGCGGCAGTCGGGCCCGCGATCGCGCGCTCGAATCGCGCAGCGACGACCGAATCGGCCTCCGAGAGCACTCGATCGAGCAAACGCCTGCTTGCGGCATGCATCCGGGTTGTCCGGCCGTTCTCCCACAAGATCACGGTGCGCGGGGTGACGCCCACCAGGCGTGCGAACTCATAGCGACTTCGCTTCATCGCCACGCGAAGAGCGAGTACGTCTTCGCCGGTCCAGTCGACCTCAACCATAGGTCCCGCTCCCTCGTACCAGGCTGATTCAATCGGAAATTACTCGCATTTATCGCATTCGGCTCTGTTATGCACCGAATCGCAACGTGCACGCTGAAGCGGTACCCGGCACCGGGTTTGTACCCCAAACCCTTTCGGGGGTGCCGGCTCTCCGGAACCCGACGCACGGTCCCGACGCTGTTCCGATCCACAGTGTCGACGGCGGGTTCCGGTGGCGCTGCCGGTGCCGGGTGCACTTAACTCTTCGGCGGAGGTGAACAATGGACGTCTTGCATTCGGATATCCGGGAATTGTGGCTGGTGCAGAGCCGCGATTGCAATCAAGAGCCGGTGGGTCTCAGTGACGACCGGGCTCGTTTCATCCTCTCCGTTCATGCTGGACACGGTGCCCGCTGCCGCCAATATCTGGCCGCCTCCGCGCACTGCTTCCGGCGCACTGCCGAGAGGTAACCCGCGGCCCTGATGGGGGTTCCGGTGCGGCGCTTATCCGCAGAGAGCGCCGCACCGGGATGGGCCGAAAGGCCTTGGTCAGTCGCCCGAGCGCTCCGCGAAAACCGTGCGTGCCACTGTGATTCCGTTGAGTGCGGCCGGGAATCCGGCGTAACCCGCCATCTGCGTGATGATTTCGACGACCTCGGTCTCGGTGCCGCCGACATTCAGCAGGCCGTGAATGTGCACGCCCAGTTGCGGTGCCGCCGTGCCCAGCGCGGTGCACACGGCCACGGTGACCATCTCACGGGTCTTCAGATCGAGACCGGCACGCGAGTAGATATCGCCGAAGCTGTACTCGATGATGTAGCGCCCCAGATCCGGTGCGATATCACGCAGCGAGGCGATGACCTGTTCGCCTGCGTGCCCGTCGATCTCGGCGAGCTTGGCGCTCCCACGCTCGAACCGGTCACCGGTCGGTGCCGGTGCCGGTTCGGCCGGTGCGGGGAGATCGGTACGGGCGTCGAACACTTCGCGCGCCGCACCCAGTCCGTTCAGCGCGGCAGGGAACCCCGCATACACGCTGACATGGATCAGCGTCTCTACGATTTCCTCCCGCGTGCATCCCACATTCAGCGCCCCGTCGATGTGGAATCGCAACTGCGGCGCGGCATTTCCCATCGCAGCCAGCGCCGACACCGTCGCCAGCTGCCGCTGCCGCAACGTCAACCCCGGCCGCGAGAGAATGTCGCCATACCCGAACTCGACGGTCAGCCGCCCCAGGTCCGGCGCGATATCGGCCAGACTGTCCAATACCGCGGGCCGTTCCTGCCCGCCGATCTTCTGCAGCAGCGCCAACCCGCGCTCGAACCGATCATTGCTGGTAGAGGTCTCTGTCTTAGCCATGTCTCGACTCTAAAAGTTGGAGCACACTCCAACGCAAGCCCTGGATTCGCCGCATCGAAATCAGGTGAATCTTGGGGGGCGGATCTACACGCGGGCCTACGCACCTGTGGAGAATCAGTAGAAACATCATGGGGCGCTGCAACTGTCGTGGGGAGATGATCTTGGAATACTATGCACCATTTTCTGTCTTCCACCACATCGCCGAAATTGCCCACCTGTGTGAAGAATTATGAGTAACATCGTGCGACATCGCAGGCGCCTGTGCGCGGCCACATGGACGTGGCAGGCCGGATGGTCGGGAGATTCAGCATGCGAACCAAGCAGTCGCGACGAACATTCATGAGGAACGCCGCCGTGGCCGGTGGTGTCGCCGCCGCCATGACATTGGCGCCCACCGGCGGTCGGGCGAGCGCCCAGCCGGGCCGGTCCGTGGCGATCTTCGGTGCGGGTCCGGCGGGTCTGACCGCCGCGCACGAACTAGCCGAACGCGGTTTCGCGGTCACGGTGTACGAGAAGCTCGGTGCTTTCGGCGGCAAGACCCGCAGCATCTACGCCGACGACCTACCCGGCGAACACGGATTCCGCAGCTTCTTCGGCTTCTATCACAATCTGCCCGATACGCTGCGCCGAATCCCCTTCCCCGGCAATGCGAACGGCGTGTGGGACAACCTGGTCCGACTCGATGCGGCCATGATCGCGGGCATGGACCGGCGCAATCTCACCGTCCCCCTGCCGTTCCCGCTGCCGTTCTCGCAATTCCCGATGACTCCCAAGGGATTCATCGACTCCGTCGCATCGGTCTTCGAATCGCTGTTCCGGCTGCCGCTGCACGAAGCCGTCTTCGCCGCGGAGCGCTTGGCCGTCTACGTCTCCAGCAGCACCGAGCGCAAGTTGGGGCAGTGGGAGCGGATGACCTGGACCGATTTCGCGCGCCTGGACAACTCGTCCCCGGAATACAACCGTTTCCTCGGCGACGGCTTCATCCGCGAGCTCGTCGCCACCAAATCCCGTAACTGCAGCGCACATTCGATCGGGCTGGTCGGTGAGGAGTACGTGTGGTCGGTGTTGAACCTGAACAACGACAGCGACGGCAAGGGCAACGACCGCGTGCTCAACGGCCCGACCAGCGAGGTGTGGATCAATCCGTGGATCGACTATCTGCGCTCGATCGGCGTGACTTTCGAACTCGGCCAGCGCCTTTCGGGTTTCGACAGCGATGGCTCGCACCTCACCTCGGCGACCGTGACCGACCAGGGCGGTGTGCGCCATCGGGTGGAAGCCGACTACTACCTCTCCGCAATCCCGCTCGACAAGTTCCCCGACGTACTCACCGACGATATGGCGGCGGCCGATCCGAATCTCGAGCGCATCCGGAACCTGCAGGCCGCCTGGATGGTCGGCATCCAGTTCTTCCTGCGTAAACGTGTCGATCTGGCCAACGGGCACGTCGGCTACAACGATGCGCCCTGGGGCTTGACCTCGATCAGCGAGGCCCAGTTCTGGCGACGTCCAGTGACCACCTACGGCGACGGCAGTGTCCAGGATGTGTTGTCCGCCATCATTTCCGAATGGGAGGAGCCGGGCACCTTCAACCGCAAGACCGCCAAGCAGTGCACCCCCGAGGAGATCGCCCGCGAAACCTGGGCGCAGATCAAGGCGCACATCAATGACGACGGCGAAATCCAGCTCGCCGACGATATGTTGCACTCCTGGATGATCGACCCGGCCCTCACCGACGCCGGCACGGCCGAAATCGCCTACGACGACTCCATTTTCATCCAAAATCCGGGCTCATGGTCCGACCGCCCCGACGCCGCTACCGCGATCGATAACCTCTTCCTCGCAGGCGACTGGATCAAGACCGGCATGAACGTCGCCTGTATGGAGGGCGCGAACGAAGGCGGCCGCCTCGCCGCCAATGCCATCCTGCACGCCTCCGGCTCGCCGGCCGGACCGGCCACCGTCACCCCCCGCTTCACCATGCCCCTCTGGGAACCACTCAAACTCCTCGACCGCGAACTCTACCGAGCATCCCAACCCAACATGTTCGACATCATCGACCGTCGCTACCCGATCCGGTAGCCGGATCCGCCGAGCGCAGTCAAATGGTGGCCCCATGGCTGCATTCGAACCGCCATTTGACTACCGTCGAAAACTATCCACAGGGGGCAGGTTGTCCACAGGGCTGGCAAAGGTGCTGGTTCGGGCGGGGGAGCCATGGACCGGCTGGTCAATGCTTGGTGGATGCGGTCAGGGGTGGAGGTCTTTCGGGGTAGGCAGTTCGGCGTGTTCACTGTGCGACAGGCCTGCTCGGAGTACACGCGCGCCGAAATCCGCGCTCGACTGGAGCGCGGCGAGTGGGTGCGCGTCTTCCAGGGCGTGTACCGCGAGGCCGTCACCCCGCCGTCGGCGGCGCTGCGGGTGGAGGCGGCTCGGCTTTCGATGGGCTTGACCTTCATCGCGGCCTCGTATCACACCGCTGCGGAACTGCACGGGTTTTCGGTGCTCGATGATCAGCCTACGCACGTGCTCGGCATACAAGAGTCGCGGTCACGGCAGTTGATCGTGCACCGTGACCGGGCTGACCCTGCCCTGTTGGTGTCTATCGAAGGCACGATGACCACGAACGCAGCTCGGACGGCGGTCGATCTGGCTCGGACTTTGCGGCGGCTGGATGCCTTGGCGACCCTGGATACGGCACTGCGTCATGGACTTTCGCGGACCGAACTCGCGAATGAGATCGGAAAGCACGCAGGCAGGCGCGGCTGCAGGCATGCAGCCGAATTGATCGAGCTGGCCGATTGCCGAGCCGAATCCCCGATGGAGTCGCGCACCCGACTGCGGTGCATCGACGCGGGCCTGCCGCATCCCGAGCCGCAGGTGGAGGTGTGGACCCGGGACGGCGTACGCCGCCTGGACCTGGGTTGGCGGCCGTGGCGCATTGGCCTCGAATATGACAGCGCTACTTGGCATTCCGGCGAAGAGGCGGCACTGCGTGACAACCCCCGCCACAACTGGCTGACCACCGACGGCTGGACCATCTACTACGCCGCCGCCCCCGACGTCTACCACCACCCCACCCACTTCACCGAACCCATCCGTCACGCAATCCGCCGGGCCGCTGTTCGCCGAACGTAGTCAAATGGCGGCCTAGGCCAGCAATGTGCGCCGCCATTTGACTACCGTCGGCGCCCCCACGTGTAGGCGCGCATACCAAGGGTTGAGGAGTATGTTACTGAAGATTCTATGGTATATCAGCCATATGTAGCGCGCTGTACAGCGTGCTAAGCGGAAATCTTTGCCCTAAGTGTTGCAAAGTTCTTCCGCAACCAACGGAATCATGCGTAACATACGCACCCATACCCGACCGATCGCAGCGTGATCGGCCGCACTCGCGCCGCAGCGATGCCTCGCCCCCGGCGGGTGTCCGGCTGTGCCGCTCAGGCGGCGGGGGAAAGGACACAGGCGCATGCTCAAGAAGCTGGATCGAATATTCAGCTACGAGATGAAGGTCTCCGAATTCCTCGGCACCATCATCATTCTCGCCATTCCATACGGGCTCGTCGGCCTCATCTGGACGCTGACCCACACCAGTCATCTGCACCGCATGCACGGCATCGACGTGGTCATATCCTTCCTCGGCTCGATCGTGTGCTGGCCGGTGCTCACCTTCTCGAATGTGTGCATGACCTGATGATGATCTTGGTTTGGCTCATCGACATCTTGGTGATCGGCGTCAAGATCCTCGGGGGCCGTATGAAAGTCAATCCGGTGCTGCGGTTCGGGCTCTGGCTTGCCGTGCTCAGCACCGCCGTCGCCGGTATCGCCGTGGTCGGCTATCTCCTCGTCCTGCTGCAGCATCAACTCGGCGAGTCGGCATGAGTACTCGACTCTCCGAAAGACCGACTGAGCCAACAGATCTGGAACGGGCCGTCGAAGATCTGAAGGGCCTGTGGCAACGGCATCCGCAGCGGTCGCTGGAGACCTTGGGGCGCCAGGTTCGGCTCATGCGCGATGCCTTCATCGAGATGCTGCGCGCGATGTTCGTGCGCCGCTTCCCATTCCACGAGTTCATCAAGCAGTGCGCGTTCATGGCGAGCGTTTCCGCCGCACCGACCGTATTCGTCGCGATCCCGGTGGCCGTTGTCGTGTCGATCCAGGTCGGCGCGCTGGTGAATCAGGTTGGTGCGACGACCTTTATCGGCGCGGTCAGCGGTCTCGGCATCGTTCGGCAGGGTGCGCCGCTGGTCACTTCGCTGATGATCGCGGGCGCGGTCGGTTCGGCCATCTGTGCCGATCTCGGCTCCCGCACCATTCGCGAGGAGATCGACGCGATGATGGTGATGGGCGTCGATCCGGTGCGCAGACTGGTCGCGCCGCGACTGCTGGCCGCGATACTGGTCAGCATCCTGCTGTGCGGATTCGTGGTGTTCGTCGGCTTCGCCACCGGCTATATGTTCAACGTGTACGCCCAGGGCGGTACGGCAGGCTCGTTCATCAGCACTTTCGCCTCCTTCGCGGTGGCGAACGATCTGGTGATCGCCCTGGTCAAGGCGGCCATCTTCGGTGCGCTGACCGCGATCATCGCCTGCGATATCGGACTGCACACCAAGGGCGGTCCGGGTGGGGTCGCCAACTCGGTGAACGCCGCGGTGGTCAATTCGGCGCTGATGCTGTTCGCGACGAACATCATCATCACCCAGATCTACAACACGCTCTTCCCGGCGAAGGTGATCTGAGATGGGCACCCGATACACCCCGCCCGCGCTGAAGCCGTTTCGCGCGGTCGGCGCGGTCACCAGCTTGCCGGTCCAGGCCAACCGACGGCTCGGCCACCAGGCGATCACCTTCTGCCAAGCGGTGGCGGCAATTCCTTTCGTGCTCAGGCACTATCGCAAGGAAGTGCTACGGCTGACCGCCGATGTCGGCTGGGGCAACGGTTCGCTCATTGTCGGCGGCGGCACGGTCGGTGTGGTCATCATCCTGTGTGGATTCGGCGGGATCACCGTCGGCATGGAGTCCTACACCGCGCTGAATCTGCTCACCATGAATCCGCTGACCGGCGCGATCTCCGGTTTCGCGACGACGCGCGAAATCGGACCGATCCTGGCGACTTTGGCCTTCGCCATCCAGGCGGGCTGCCGATTCACCGCGCAATTGGGTGCGATGCGGATCTCCGAGGAGATCGATGCGCTGGAATCCATTGCCATCCGGCCACTTCCGTATCTGGTGACCACGCGGATGATCGCCGCGACATTGACCATCGTCCCGCTCTATAGCGTCGGTCTCGCCGTTGCGTATCTGATGACGAAGCTGTCCGTGCTGTTCCTCGGCGGCACCTCCGCCGGGACCTACGACCACTACTTCTTCCAGTTCCTCAACGGTATCGATGTCTTGTTCTCGGTCGTCAAAGTCGTGGTGTTCGTACTCATTTCGACCTTCATCCAGTGCTACTACGGCTACATCGCCACCGGTGGTCCGGAAGGCGTCGGCCATGCGGCCGGCCGCGCGATCAAGATGGTGATTGTCGTCATGGTGTTCGTGAATCTGTTTCTGACCCTTGCGATCTGGGGCATCGACCCCGGATTCCGGATTTCGGGGTAGGTGGCGATGCTGCTCGATCCAAGTGGGCGCGGACCCACCGCACGGCAACTCACGCTCGCTGGAATAGCCATGACCACGGCGGCCGCATTGCTGCTGTACCTGCTCGGCCTGCGCTATACCGGCTATTTCCAGGACAAGATCTCGGTTGTCGCGGTGCTCACCAGTTCCGGTGACGGGCTGCCGACGCATGCGGATGTGAAGTTCCGCGGCATGGTCGTCGGTACCGTGGCCGGTGTCGATGTCGTCGCCAAGGGTGAACGTCAGGATGCGGCCCTGGATCTGAAACCGGCTGTGGCGAGCCTTATTCCGGCGAATGTCACAGCCCGGGTGATCCCCAACAATATCTTCGGCGTGACCGCCATCGAACTCGTCGACAACGGGCGCGCCAGCGAAACCCTGCGGGCGGGGGCCCGGATTCCCGAGGACACCAGCGAAGGCACCGTGCAGTTGCAGACCACGCTCAGCGTGCTGCGCGATGTGCTCGATCATATCCAGCCGGAGAAGCTGGGCCGGGTGCTCGCGACACTCGCCGACGCACTCGATCCCACCGCGCGCGTGCCGGGTTCCACCATCGAACGTCTCGATACCTGGCTCACCCAGGTACACGCGACTCCCGGCATCGGCGATCTGCTCGGCAACCTCGGCCGGGCCGCGACGGCGCTGAGCGTTTCGGCGCCGGAGTTGGTCGGCGTGCTGTCGGATTCGGTGACCACCGCACGCACGCTCACCGAGCGGCGCGACAACCTCGTCGCGCTACTGACCAATGCCGGCGGCGCGGTCGACTCGCTCAATTCACTTTTCGCACGTAATCCGGACGCCGGGAAGGACTTGGTCGTCGGACTCGACGGCCTGTTCGGCGGTCTGGCCAGGGATCCGCAGGCCATCCCGGATACCGCCGCCAACTTCAATGCCGCGCTGCAACGAGTGCGCACGACCTTCGGATTCGGACCGAGCCGGCAGATGGTGTGGAAGATGGATGTCAGCTTCACACCGTTCCAGCAGTACACGGCCAAGGACTGTCCGCACTACGGCACCATGGCCGGTCCGCGGTGTGGGGGCACTACGGTGCCGGATGTCGCACCACCGCAGGAGTTTCCGCCGCAGCTGATGCCGCAGCGGTTGGCCGCCGCGGGACCGACGCCCATTGCTCCGGCACAGGGGCTACCGAGTATTCCCGGACTGCCGAGTATTCCGGGGCTGCCGATGATTCCGGGTATCACCGCGCCAGCCGCTGCCACGGATCAACCCGACCAGCCGAATTCGGATCTGCGCGGACTCGATGCCGCGGCGGCGATCGTCGGTGGTCGGCCGACCACCGCGCAGTACCTGCTCTTGGCTCCGGTACTGGCCGGTGGTTCGGTGACCGTGTACGACACCGCACCGGATGAAGGGCGGTGAGTACATGAAATCAGGGAAGGCACTGGCCGGATTCAGTCTGTTCGCCGTGGTCGCGGTGCTGTTGACGTACACGATCTGGTCGACGCTGCAACGTTCGGTGACCGGCGATACCGACTCGTACTCGGCCACTTTCACCGACGTGCTCGGACTGCGCGTCGGCGATGACATCCGGATGGCGGGTGTGCGGGTCGGACGGGTCGACGCCATCGATTTCGACGGCGACTACAAGGCGCGCGTGGACTTCCGTATCCAGAACAATCAGCGGCTGACCACGACGACGAAAGCCCTGGTGCGGTACCAGAATCTGATCGGCCAACGCTATATCGCGCTGGTTCCGGGCAAGGACGAGGGCGCGGTGCTGACCGCCGGATCCGCGATTCCGGTCGAGCGCACCGAACCGTCATTCGATGTGTCATCGCTGCTGTCGGGTTTCGAACCGCTGTTCAGTGTGCTGCAACCTGATCAGGTCAATTCGCTGTCGGAGACCTTGATCCAGGCCCTGCAAGGCAACAACGTCTCGCTCAGTGCGCTGATTACCCAGGCTGCCGAACTCGCGGGCACCTTCGGTCAGCGCGACAAGATTCTCGGCGATGTCATCGGCAATCTCAGCAGTGTGATCGCGGGCCTGGCCAATCGCAGCGGCGAATTGGAAACCCTGATCACGCAGGCGCGTTCGCTGGTGGAATCTCTTTACGCACAGGGTGAATCGCTGAAGTCTTCGGTTGATACGGTCGCAAAGTCCACGGATTCGCTGGCGACCCTGATCGGTCAGGTGAAGCCGAATCTGGCTCGGGCACAGAACGATGCGACCAGCGGTGTCGCCCTACTGACCCTCAATGGTGCGTCCTTGGATCAGGCGGCGGTAGAGCTGCCGACCGTCCTCAATGGTCTCGCCCGGTTCACCAGCTACGGCGCATATGCCAACGCCTACATCTGCTCGCTGGACGTCTCGCTGTGGGGCGTGCTGCTGCCACCCGGGTTGTTCTCGCAGGTGGGCGGCAATTCTCATTCGGAGGTCTGCCGATGACGGCATCAGTGGGTCGGGTGCGCAATCGCTTGTTGTGGCTGGGACTGCTCGCGGCGGGTTCGGTCGTCGTGCTGCTGGTCGGCTCGAGTGCGTTATCGCAGGCGCATCTCGGCGATAAGACGATTCGTGCCGAATTCGCGCAAGCGGCGGGTCTGCGATCGGGAGCATCGGTGGATGTCTCCGGCATCGAGGTCGGCTCGGTGAGTGCCGTGCGACTCGACGGTGCGAAGGTCGTCGTGGATCTGAAGGTGCGCAAGGATCTTCGACTCGGTCCGGATGCCTCGGCCGCCATCAAGATGACGACCATCCTCGGCAAGCTGCACGTCGAGTTGGTGCCGGGCAATGGAAAAGGACTGCCGGACAACCGAATTCCGCTGCAGCAGACCTCGGTGCCCTACAACCTCGGCAAGGTCATCCGGGATCCGAACTACAAATCGTCCTTCGAGCGCATCGAACGCCTGGATCCGGCGAAACTGCGGCAGTCACTGGATGTGCTCAGCCAGCAGATGGGCGACTCTCCGCAGCTCACCGTCGAGGCGCTGAACAGCATCGGCGCGCTGGCCAAGGTGATCAATGATCGCCGCGACGAGGTGGACACACTGCTGAAGAGCATGGATCAGGTGGCCGAGCTGGCCTCCGACAACCGCAATAGCGTGCTGCTGCTTCTGACCCGCGGCGAGGCCATCGGAAATGCCGTCGCACTGCGGCAGAACCTGCTGAAACAATTGCTCGACAATGTCGCGAGCCTGTCGCGGCTGCTGCAGGACATGGGCCTGGAGAACCAGAATCAGCTCGGTCCGCTGATCCAGAGTCTGAACACCATGTCCGAGGGCTTGGAAAAGAACCGGGACAACCTCGATTCGCTCTACGAGATCATGCCGGTCGCACTGCGGCAGTTCAACAATGCCCTCGGCAATGGCCCGTACGGCGATGTGTGGGCGCCATGGGTATTCCCGGACAACTGGCTGTGCTTCGCCCAAGCCGTACAGGGGTGCAATTGATGAAGATGGGTACCTTGCTGAAATCGATGGTGCTCGGCCTCGCTGTAACGGCGGCGACCGGTTGTTCGCTCCTACCCGACAGCCTCACCGCACTGCCCGATCACTATCTCGGCGAACATCTGCAGATCAGTGCCGATTTCGAGAATGTCGCCGGTCTATACGCGGGCAATGACGTTGCGGTGCTCGGTGTTCCGGTCGGCCGGGTCGATACCGTGACACCCAAGGGCAGTTACGTCGAAGTCACCATGTCCATCGATAAGGGCGTGCGCATTCCGGCCGACGCCATGGCGGCGCTGGTCTCACCACAGCTGATCACCAATCGGCATGTGGAACTCGCCCCGGCATACGAAGGCAATGGTCCGGTGCTGACCGACGGACAGCACATCCCGCTCGCCCGGACCCGTACCCCGGTCGAACTCGACCGCATTCTCGAAACCTTCGATCAACTCGGCGCGGCCTTGAAGGGCGACAACGAAACCGGCCCGATGGCGAGCCGGGTGTTGTTCCCGCTGTTGAACGGCAATGGCGACAAGCTGCGCGAAACGCTGGACGATCTGTCGTCGGCATTCGAGGTCACTCTCGCCAATGGCGATCAGATCTCCAATACCATCGTCAAACTCAATGAGATCACCCAGATCATCGCCCAGAACGACCAGACGGTAAGGGATTTCAGCGGGCGGCTCACCGAACTCGTGCAACTGATGGGGGAGCAGGCGCCGGGTTTGCAGGCGGTGATCACCCAGCTCAACGACTTCATCACCAATACCTCGACCGTGGTCGGCCAGAACCGCGAACAACTGCTCGGTGCGCTCACCCGATTCACGACATTGACCGCGCAGATGCGGGCCAATGCCCGCGGGCTCACCGAAATCACCGATGTGACACCGCTTTTCTTCGAAAACTTCTCGAATGCCGTGAGCCGCGAGAACCGGGCACTGCGCCTACACGGTCTGCTGGACAAAGCGGTGCTGGACGGCGAGGCGCTTTCGCTGTTCTGCGAGCGTATCCAGCTGCGCCTCGACGGCTGCCGCACCGGGAAGATCCAGGACTTCGGCCCCGACTTCGGGTTGACCGCCGCACTGCTCGGGGTCACCAAATGAGGGCGGCGCGTTCGGCGTTCGTCGCGGCCATCGTTGTTGTCGCCTCGGCGGGGTGTGCCGTGACAGTCGACAATGTGCCGCTGCCCAAGCCGGGCATCGGCGGACCGGGTTATGAGTTGCACGCCGTTTTCAAGGACGCACTCAACCTGCCCGCGAATGCACACGTGAAGATAGGCGGCACCGAAATCGGCATGGTCTCCAAGATCAGCACCACGAACTTTCTCGCCGATGTGGAAATGCAGATTCGGCAAGATATTCAGCTGCCCCGCGGCACCACCGCCGAACTGCGCCAGGCCACTCCGCTCGGTGACATGTTCGTCGCCATGACCCTGCCCGCCAAGCAGGAGAGCGCCGAAATGCTGCGTCCCGGCGACACCATCGCCCCCGACCACACCGGTACCGGCGCATCGGTCGAACAGTTGATGATGTCGATCTCCATGCTGCTCAACGGCGGTGGGCTCAATCAGGTGGCCCGGATAACCACCGAGATGAATTCGATGTTCGCCGGGCGCGCACCACAGCTGGCACATCTGATCACCGAAATGATCGATGTGCTCGCGGCACTCAACGCACGCACCGCCGACGTCGACAGCCTGCTCTCCGGACTGAATGTGCTCACTGGCGAACTGGCAAGACGCAAGGCGGAATTGGGTGCGGCTGCCGATACTTTCCCACCGTTGATCGGACTGGTCGCCGAAAATAACAGGAGTATTGCCGAACTCGTCGCCAAGGTCTCGGTCACCATGTCCGCGCTCGGCGATTTCACCGACACCACCGGCCCGGAGTTCCTGAGCCTGTTCGACAGTATCCAGCGGCTGATGTCCGGGTTCACCCAGATGGGCGACAATCTGGCGGGGACGCTGGACGGGCTGCACGCCATCTATCCCAACGTCATGGCCAGCTATGACGGACCGGTGCTCGCGGTCGCCGCCACGGTTTCTTATCTCGATATCGGTGCGCTCACCGATCCGGGGGGTAGCCGCTGGCCGGAAATCGGCGATGTACCGGCATTCATCGGCAGTCTGGCCGAGGTGATCCAGAAGGTCATCGGGCGGTTGCAGGGCGGTGGGCGATGAATATTCCACTGTGGCACTGGCTGGTTCGACATCGGATCGCGGTGGCGAATATCGGTCTGATCGTCGTGCTGATTCTCGGCATGTCTTATCTCGGTGCGGCTGTGCTGCGGATCAATCCACTGCCGAGCACCTACCGGGTCCGGGTCGAGCTGAAGAGTTCCGGCGGACTCGCGCCGAACAATGACGTCACGTTCCGTGGCAGCCGGGTCGGCAAGGTACTCGACGTTCGGGTATCCGGTGACGGCGTTGCCGCCATCGCCGAAATCAATGACACCGCGAGGATTCCGATGGGTGGCACCGTGGCCGTCGGCAGGCTCTCGGCGGCGGGGGAGCAGTACCTGGACTTCCGCCCCGACTCCGACAGTGGACCGTATCTGTCCGACGGCTCGATCGTCGATCGCTCGGCCACGAGCACACCGGTGACGGTGCAGTCGGTGCTGACGAATATGAGCGGGCTGATCGGCGGTATGAATCCGGCCCGACTCAATGTGATCATCGATGAACTCGACAGGGCACTGGCCGGTGGTCCGGATCGGTTGCGCAATATGGTCGCCGGAATCAGCCGGGCCATGGCAGGCCTGAACGATCTGCTACCGCAAACCCAGCGACTCATCGAGAACCTGCAGGTGATCGCCGTAACCACCACCCACGCCCAACCTGATCTGACCACGCTGACCACCGGCTCGAGCGCACTGTTCCAGCAGTTGACCGCGGCCGATCAGGAAGTGCGCAAATTCCTCGAACTCGGGCCCGGCCAATTGGCCACCCTCGGCGGCATCGTGCACGACACGCAGGACCCGATGACCAATCTGATCACCAACTTCGTCGCCATCACCAAGGCCGCCAAGTTGCGCCAACCCGCCATCGAAGCGCTGTTCCCGGCGCTGCGCGCGGGTTCCGAGGCGATCGGAATTCCGGCACACGACAACGCCTTCAACACCATGGTCGATCCGTGGCCGCGTCCGACCTGTGACTACGACACGATCCCGGTGGTGCCGACCGACAGGACCGTCGATACCAGGGTGCGGCTCTACAACTACTGCATCACCACCAATCCCGCACTGCAGGTGCGTGGTTCGGCGAATGCGCCACGTCCGAATGTGCCGGACAACGGTTCCGGCCCGCCGCCCGGTGTCACCGGAAATGAACTCTCCCGCCCCGCACCCGGCAGATAGGAACGAGAAGCTATGAGCGAGCGAATGATCGACACAGCCGACAACGAGATCGACAATGCGCAGGCCGATGTGCCGGAGGTCACTGTCTCGCCAGGCAAGGATATCGACGTGGATGCGGCGTCGAGTGCCGACGCCACACCAGATGCGAGTTCGCAAATGCCTGCGGCCAAACGATTCGCGTTCCTGCGCACACCGAATAAGCGGACCGCGATCGCCTACCGCGCCGCCGCCGCACTTCTGCTCGCCGCCGCAGTAGCCTCCACGGTCTTCTTCTATCTCCAGAACAAGGACAACAAGGCCATAGTCACCGCCCACGAGGACGCCCGTCTCGCCGCCTGCCAATACGCACCAGTACTCGCCGACTACGACGCCAAAAATCTCGACAAATACTTCGCCGCAGTTCTCGACGGCGCCACCGGTGACTGGAAGAAGCAATTCGACAGCACCAGCAAGGAACTGCGCGACGTCCTTACTCAGGGCGAAGTGGTCTCCAAGGTCAACGACGTCCAGTGCGCGATCAAATCCGGCGACACCACCTCCGCCGAAGCAATCGTCGTCATAGGCCAAACCATCACCAGCATGGGCACCCAGGGCAAACCCGCCCCCGGTCAGCTATCCATGGTGATGCGCCTGGAAAAGGTGGACGGCCGCTGGCTGGTCAACAAGGTGAACTCCCCCCTCGCCACCCCGCCCCGGTCCTAGTCGACACCCCCATATCCGATGAGGTCGATCTGTTCCGCTGCACCAAGCAGAAGGGAGTGCCATTTTTCGACATATTGCGGTCCCTCTGCGGTATGTCGCTGTAAGTTTGCCAACGATTGCGCTCGAATTCAGCCTGGTTAGTCGATGGATGCCCCGCACAACTCGTGGAGGTAGATCTTGACTCGTCTGATTCTTCTTTTTCTCCGCCGCAGCCGCCGCGGTTGGTCCCATGCCCTCGGTGCATTCGGCGGTGTGGCACTGGCGCTGCTGCTGGCGACGCCGGCAACCGCGGAACCGATGTTTCCGTGGCCCGATCCGGACCCGTTCTACGCTGCACCGGCGGATCTGGGCGCGCATAGCCCCGGTGACGTGCTCGACGTGCGGGCATTGCCGCCGGTGCCCCTCTTCGCCGGCGCCACCGCCACGCTGGTCAAGTTCCGGTCCACCGACTCGCACGGCGGGCCGATCGCGGCGACCACCACGGTCATTACCCCACTCCTGCATCAGCCCGACGCGCCGTTGCTGTCGTATCAGCATTTCATCAATGCGCTCGGTACGAATTGCGCGGTATCGCACACGCTGTACAGCGGCGATCTGAATCTGGGGACGACAGTCTCGATGTTGAATGCGGTGCTGCAGCGGGGTTGGAGTATCGCGCTGCCGGATCATCTCGGACCGCAGTTCGCTCTCGGAGCAGCACGTTTGGGGGGTCAGATCGTATTGGACGGCATCCGGGCGGTGAAACGGCTGCCCGACCTCGCCGTACAGCACAGCCCGGTAGCGCTGGCCGGATACTCCGGTGGCGGATTGGCCACCGCATGGGCGGCAGTGCTGCAGCCGTCGTACGCACCCGAGCTGCAGCTCCAGGGCGCGGCAATGGGCGGCGTCCCGGAGAACCTGGTGACGATGGCGCAGGGGCTGGGCCTCGAGTCGCACCCGGCCTTCGGACTGGCCATGGCAGCGGCGATCGGTCTGGAGCGGGAGTACCCGGACCAGATACAGACCGGCGCATATCTCAACCCGCGCGGCCTCGCGCTCCGTGGCGCCATGGCCAACAGCTGCACCAACGAAATCCTCTTCATGGGCGCCAACGGCAGCGCCCGCGAATTCGTCACCAGCACTTCGTTCATCGATAGTCGTACCGCGCGGTCGGTGGTGGAGGAGAACAGTCTGGAGCTCTATCCCGGGGTGCCGGAAATACCGATGTTCGAATGGCATTCGCCGGCCGACCCGCTGATTCCGGTCGACTCCATCGGCAACACCGACCGCCGCTGGTGCGGCGCCGGGGTGCGGTTGCAGACGATGCAGGTGTCCGCGCCCGAGCATTTGTCCGCGGCGGTACAGGGTGCCCCAGAGGTACTGCGGTGGCTCGAGGGCCGGATGCGCGGCGAGCCCGCGCCTGTGGCCTGCTGAGATGGGACCGGTATCAGCGGCCGAAGAGGATGACTCGCATAAGGTGTGCGATGCGCTGCTGTGAGCACAGCGGGTTATCGGGGCCGAGCCATTGACCGAGGTCGACGACCAAGGCCAGCGCGGCATGCACCAACACCCGTGATTCCGCTGCGGAGAGCTCGGGCCGGACTCCGATGAGTAGTTTGGCCCACTCTTCGACATTGAGCCGCTGGATATTTCGCAGTACGGTGCGATCCTCCGGCGGCACATTGCTGATCTCCGCGTAGTACACGAAGGTCAGCTCGCGCTCGGCGAACGAGCCCTGCACATAGAGCTCGATCAGGGTGCTCAGTGCCTGTTCGGGGGTGTCCGATGCGGCGATGGCGGGTCCGATGGCCGCCGAAACCCGGTCCGCCGCGCGGCGAAACGCGGCCGCGAGCAGGTCGCCCTTGCTGCGGTAGAAGCGGTACACCGCGGACGAGGCGGGCAGGCCCGCGGCATTGGCGATATCCTCCACGCTCACATTGGGATACCCGTGCTGATGAAAGAGCTCGATGGCACGCACTAACAAAAGCTCGTGTTTGAAAGTGAGCGGAACCTCCTTCGCGCCAAGGGATTCGGTGTCATCGCCGGGGGCGGGCAGATCACACGCGGTCACCGCATGACAGGCCGAGCGCAGCAGTGCCGTCAGCGCGCGCACCGGCACTGCGACATGGTGATCGGAGATGCTGCCGATCACGCTCATCGCGGCGGCCGAGAGCACCGCCCGGTCCCCCTCGGGCAGCTCGGGTCGAGTCTCGGCCAGTAGTTTGCGGGCCACCGAATCGGTGGTGATCAGGTGATCGATGAGGATATGGCGATCGGGGTCCTCCAGATACCGGTTCTGCCAGCGCAGCAGTGCGGCGCTACGGCGATTCGCGATGGAGGCCGCGATCAGGGCATCGAGGATGTAGTCGAGGCGTTCGGCGGCGGGCCGGTCACGCAGTTGCTCGGGCAGGCGCGCGGCCTCGGTGCTCAATCCGGCCAGCCGCAGCGCCTCCTCGCGGAACAGGGCGTATTTGCTCGGATAGTGCCGATACAGTGCGGTCGAGCTGATATCGAGGCGCGAGGCGATGTCCTCCATGCTCACGCCGTGGTAGCCGAATGCGCCGAAGGCCTCCGCGGAGGCGGCGGCGATCTGCGCGCGTCGGTTGCGCGGGCGGCGGCGCACCTCACGCGATGGCGCGGTGCGGCCTGCGGTCGCGTCCTCCGCCGCGCGACGATCCTCGGCATCCATCCCGCGATGTTAGCCCAACCGGACGCTTGCTCGACGTCTCTTCCCAGGGCTGAAATCGTATTGAATAGAAGATCACAAAAATGTGCTATTACGTGGAACGCCTCTGGTCAAATGATGCAGAATATTCACTAACATACTCGGCCCGGCGACAAGCGGCATGTCGAAGCGGAGGGGCGCGGACTACGAGCGCGCCGGGCGTCCGAACAGGACCAGTTGCATGAGCAATCGAACCCGGGCCGGGGAGGCGATCGGTTCGGCACTGAAGTTGCGCCCCAGATCGACCACCAACGCGAAGGCCGCGTGGATCAGGAAGCGAGCCTCGGCGGGTGAAAGCTCCGGTCGCACATCACGCAGCAGTCGCGCCCACTCTTCGACGCTGAGCCGCTGGATATTCCGCAGCACGGTGCGTTCATCGCTCGGAACATGCTGGAACTCCGTGTAATACACGAAGGTCAGCGCGCGCTCGGAGAACGAACCCTCGACGTACTGCTCGATCAGTGTGGTCAGTGCCGCTTCGGCGTCGGCGGCCGCCGCTACCGCTGGGCCGATCGCACCGGAAACCCGGTCGGCGGCTCGTCGGAACGCCGCCGCGAGCAGATCGCTCTTGCCGCGATAGAACCGGTACACCGCCGACGCGGCGGAAAGTCCTGCGGCAGTGGCGATTTCCTCGACGCTGACATTCGGGTAGCCGCGATCATGGAAAAGTTCGACGGCCTTGCGCAGCAACAGCTCATGTTTGAACGAATCCGGAATTTCCGCTGCCGCCGGCAGTTCGGCATCCGCATCCAGCGCTGGCAGCTCGGCGGGCACTATCGACCAGCAGGCCGAACTCAACAGCCGGGCAAGGGATTTCGCGGGCAGACTGGCATGGTGATCGGCGATGCTGGTGATCGCGCTGAGCAGAGCTGCGCGCAGCACCCGCAGCTCGTCCTCGGCGAGTTCCGGTCGCAATGCGGCCAATTGCATACCGATCGCCCCGACGACGGCGAGCTGCTGGTCGGTGAGAACCGTCAGATCCTCGGGTTCGAGATAGCGGCCCTCCCAGCGCACCAGGGTGACGGTCGGCCGATTCTCGATCGTGACGCCGATCAGCGCATCGAGCACCTGCCGCAGCCGCCGCTCCGGCGTCCAGTCTCCTGCCGCCTCCGGCAGCTCGACCGATTCGGTCATGGCCCGGCCCACCCGCAGCAATTCCTCCCGGAACAGCGCGTACTTGCTCGGATAGTGCCGATACAGCGCCGCCGAGCTGATCCCGAGCCCGGACGCGATGTCCTCCATGCTCACACCGTGATAGCCCAGCGCGCCGAATGCGGCCGCCGACGCCGCCGCGATCTGGGCCCGCCGATTCTTCGGCCTACGCCGAATCTCCCGCGGTGCCGAGTCGCCGCTGACCGCCTTGCGCGCCGTACGGCGATTGTCGACACTCATGCCGCCATGGTATCGACAACCTCGACACCCCCATCTGTCTAGGTCGGCCTGATTTGCCCAGGTGGGGGAGCTCGGCCCCATTTCGGGGTCAGCGCCTGCGTTCAGGCGGTGTCGTCGGGCGCATTTGGTGTCGGAGGTGGCCAACCCCAACGATTTCCACGCATCGAGGAGGCGCTTGTCACCGGGTGCGACGACAAGATCGGTGTCCTCCAACTGTTCGGCGGAAGCGCAGTGGACGGCGTCGTACCCGAGCAGCGCGAGGAGGTCGGCGAGTTCGGCCGCGCGCCGGACCAATGCCTCATCCACCTCGGTGATCTCGAGCTGCGGCCAGAGCTGGTCGAGGAGCCGTTGGCACGACGCGTACGCCTGGTCGTCCAGGCGCGCCATACGATGCGCCTGCGCGAGTGCGGCGGCGGTCTCCCCGTACAGCAGTCTGCTCGACACAACGGCGTCGGCGTCATCCCAGAATCGGCGACAGGCCTTACTGCTCGGTTCGCTGACCAGCAGCGGTACGAAGGCTTCGTTTGGCCCGGGGGTTGTTCAGCACGTAGCCGACCGTGGCCTGTGAGATACCCGCGGCGCGCGCAACGTCCGCCGCCGTGACCCGTCTTCCGGGCATCTCACTCACCACCTTCCCGTGCTACCACCGATACGCAGGGAAAAGGGTAATCCGGAGGTATACGCGGGTAAGCGGACTATTGGATCAGGACCATGTGTCGTGGTCCGATACGCGCCGGATCAGTTCTGCGTATTGGGGCGAATGGCGGCGTACCAGTCGAGTAGTTCGGGATTGTCCACGGCGCTGCGTTCGACGACGCGCGTCGGGTCGGCGCCCTGGAAGAGCTTCTTGATGGGGACCTCGAGCTTCTTGCCGGTGCGGGTGTGCGGAATGCCAGGGGCGACGATGATTTCGTCGGGGACGTGGCGGGGCGAGACCTCGGTGCGGATGGTGGTGTTGATGCGGGTTTTCAGGTCGTCGGTGAGGTCGGTGCCGGGGGTGAGGGTGACGAATAGCGGCATCCAGTAGCCGCCGTCGGGTTGTTCGGCACCGATAACGAGGGCCTCGGTGATTTCGGGGAGGCGCTCGACGGATTGGTAGATATCGGCGCTGCCCATGCGGATGCCGTGGCGGTTGAGGGTGGAGTCGGAACGGCCGTGCACCACGATGCTGTTGCGTTCGGTGATGGTGATCCAGTCGCCGTGCCGCCAGATGCCGGGGAACATGTCGAAATACGCGTCGTGGTAACGGATTCCGTCCGGATCGTGCCAGAAACGCACCGGCATGGACGGCATCGGCTTGGTGATGACGAGTTCGCCGACCTCGTCGCGGACCGGCTTGCCGTCGGCGTCGAAGGCCTCCAGTGCGACACCCAGATAGGGCGCGGAAAGCTCACCCGGCCAGGTCGGTACGGTCCGCGCGCCGCCGATGAAGGCGGAGACCACATCCGTTCCACCGCTGATCGAGGCGACCTGGACGTGGTCACCGACATTCTCGCCCAACCACACCGCAGATGCGGGCGGCAGTGACGAACCGGTGATGCCGACCTGCCGCAGTGCGGTGAGATCGTGGTCGGTGCGCGGCACCGCACCCGCCTTGATACAGGCGAGCACGTATCCGGGACTGGTGCCGAGCACGGTAGCGCCGACCTGGGATGCCGTGTGCCACAGTGCATCCGGAGTCGGGTAGGTGGGGCTGCCGTCGTAGCAGACGATGGTCGCGCCGACCAGCAGTCCGGCGACCTGGAAGTTCCACATCATCCAGCTCGGGCTGGTGTACCAGAAGAAGGTGTCCTCGGGGCCGATATCGGCTTGCAGCGCAACGGCTTTGAGATGTTCGAGCACGACGCCGCCGTGCCCGTGCACGATGCCCTTGGGCAGTCCGGTGGTGCCGGAGGAGAAGACGATCCACAGCGGATGGTCGAAATCGACCGTCTCGGTTTCGATGACGACGGTCTCGGTATTGGCGGCCGCCTCGGCCCAGGCCAGTGCGTCCGGAACCGGCAGCCCGAGCTGGGATACCGCGACCGTCGTCTTCACGGTGTCGAGTCCGGCCCGCAATGCCGCGATATCGTCGCGCTTGTCGTGCGTCTTACCGCCGAACCGGTAGCCGTCCGCGGTGATCAGCACGGTGGGTTCGAGCTGGCCGAGGCGGTCCAGCGCAGCCTTCGGCGAATAGTCCTGACCGCAGGCGCTCCACACCGCACCGATGCTCGCGGTGGCCAGAAAGGCGATCACCGCTTCCGGAATATTCGGCAGGTATCCGGCCACCCGATCGCCAGGCCGCACGCCGAGCGAACGCAGTGTGCGCGCGAATGCCGCTGTGCTGTCGATCAATTCGCTCCACGACACCTCGCGCACCGGAGCGTCCTCGGTCACCGCGATGATGGCGGGCCGATCGGTGCGGAACTGCCGCACGACCTGATCGACATAGTTCAGCCGGGTACCCGGAAACCACTGCGCGCCCGGCATTTCGGCGCTTGCCAGCACCTCGCCCGCAATCGGTCCGAGTTCGAAGTAATCCCACAGCGCACCCCAGAAGCCGGGCAGATCGTCGACCGACCACTGCCACAGCGACCGGTAATCCGGCGCGGACTGCCCGGTGCGCGCAGCCACGAACCCGGCGAAGTCGGTGATGCGCGCCTCCGCGATATCTGATTCGGTCGGCACCCATTGTGGTTGCACCGCATTACCTCCTGGGGAGAGTCTTCGGAAATCAGGTGTGGTTCGCGCGCCGCACGATCTGCTCGGCATGCCGCAGTACCGGGGCATCGACCATGCGGCCTTCGAATGCGAAGACGCCCCGATGGTTCGGTACTTCGTCGAGTACCCTTCGAGCCCAATCGATTTCGTCGTTCGACGGCGCGTAGGCCGACCGGATGACCGGCACCTGGCTCGGATGGATCGCCACCTTGGCGTCGAACCCGCTCGCGACCGCATCCACTGCTTCGGCGCGTAGCCCGTCGAGATCGCGGATGTTCAGATACACCGAGTCGAGCGCGAACTTGCCGTACGCCTTGGCCGCCAGCAGTGTGGTCGACCGAACATGGCGTGCCACATCGCGATAGCTGCCATCGGCATGCCGACTGGAGTTACCGCCGAGCCCGGCGATCAGATCCTCCGCACCCCACATGACCCCGATCGCATTGCGCGCCAATACCGCTCGCCCGACCGCCATGGCGCCGAGCGGCGATTCGATCAGCGCGATCACCTCGTAGTCGGTGAGGGAGCCGAGCTGTTCGGCGGATTCGGCCTTCGGCAGCATGATCCGCCGATATTCGGTCTGCGCCAGCGCCGCGAGATCGGGCTCGTGCTCATCGGTGCCGACGGCATTGACCCGGACCACGGTGGTCTCCGGATCCAGCGGAGTCTCGATGAGCGCCTTGCGCGCGGCCGCTTTATCACCGGCCGCGACCCCGTCCTCGAGATCGAGGATCACCACATCGGCTGCCGCGGCGGCCTTTTCGAAGCGTTCGGGGCGGTCGGCGGGGCAGAACAGCCAGGCCGGTCCGGGCATTTGCCAACTCATGCGGGCTCCTTGCGTACCAATGTCTTGCGTACCGCCGTCGCCACGATATCGCCATTCTGGTTGCGCGCGGTGTGTGCGAAGGTGAGGATGCCCTCGCCCGGACGGCTCTTGGATTCGCGCTTCTCGGTGACCACCGTCTCGGCATACATGGTGTCGCCGTGGAACAGCGGCTTCGGGAAGGCGACCTCGGAGAAGCCCAGGTTGGCGACGATCGTGCCCTGCGTCAGCTGCGCGACCGAGAGGCCGATCAGCGTGGAAAGGGTGAACATCGAATTCACCAGGCGCTGGTGGAACGGCGGCAACTGCTCGCTGAAGGCCGCGTCCAGGTGCAGCGCCTGGGTGTTCATGGTCAGCGTGGTGAACAGGACGTTATCGGCCTCGGTGATGGTCCGGCCCGGCCGGTGCTCGTACACCACGCCGATCTCGAACTCCTCGAACCACAGTCCACGCTGCACCACCCGGCGTGGGGCGTTTGTCTCCGTCACAGGCCCAGCTCCCGTCCGATCAGCATCAACTGCACCTCCGTTGTGCCCTCGCCGATCTCCAGGATCTTGCTGTCGCGATAGTGCCTGGCCACAGCGTATTCGTTCATGAAGCCGTAGCCGCCGAAAATCTGGGTGGCATCGCGGGAGTTGTCCATGGCCGCCTCGCTGGCCACCAGCTTCGCGATGGACGCTTCCTTCTTGAAGGGCTTACCAGCCAGCATGAGTGCGGCGGCGTCGTAGTAGGCGGTGCGGGCGGCGTGGGCGCGCGCCTCCATGCGGGCGATCTTGAAGGCGATGGCCTGGTTGCGGCCGATGGCCTGGCCGAAGGCCTCGCGTTCCTTGGCGTAGCGCACGCTCTCGTCGACACAGCCCTGGGCCGCGCCGACCGACAGCGCCGCGATGGCGATGCGGCCCTCGTCGAGAATGCGCAGGAAGTTGGCGTAGCCGCGACCGCGCTCGCCGAGCAGATTCTCCTCCGGCACCCGGACGTCGGTGAAGCTCAGCGGATGCGTATCCGAGGCATTCCAGCCGACCTTGTTGTAAGCGGGTTCGGCCACGAAGCCGGGGGTGTCGGTGGGCACGAGGATGGTCGAGATCTCCTTCTTACCGCCAGACTGTCCGGTCACCGCGGTCACGGTCACCAGTTTGGTGATATCGGTGCCGGAGTTCGTGATGAACTGCTTGCTGCCGTTGATGACCCATTCGCCGCTATCGGTGACCGCGGTGGTTCTGGTGCCGCCCGCATCGCTGCCCGCACCGGGTTCGGTGAGGCCGAAGGCGGCGAGATTGCGCCCACTTGTCAACTGCGGCAGCCATTCCTGCTTCTGCTTATCGTTGCCGAAGCGGTAGATGGGCATGGCGCCCAGCGAGACACCGGCCTCCAGCGTGATCGCCACACTCTGATCGACCTTGCCGAGCTCCTCCAGCGCCAGGCACAGCGCGAAGTAGTCGCCGCCCATGCCGCCGTACTCCTCCGGGAACGGCAGGCCGAACAGACCCATATCGGCCATGCCCGCGACGACCTTGTACGGAAACGTATGGTTCGCATCATGTTCGGCGGCTACCGGGGCGACCACCGACTTGGCGAAATCGCGCACCGTCAGTGCCAGGTCGCGATAGTCCTCGGGCAATGTGCCGGTGGACAGAAAGTCACTCATGCGGAAGTTCCTTCTCGCTCGGCGGTTTCGGGTTCGGTGGGAGCCGCGGCGATGCGTACCAGCGGCTGGTCGAGGCGGACCTGGGCGCCCGGCTCGACCAGGACTTCGACGGTGCCCGCGACCGGTGCGGTGAGGGTGTGCTCCATCTTCATGGCCTCGACCACGACGACCGGGGCCCCCACGGCGACGGTGGCACCGTTGGCGACCGGTACCGCGATCACCGAACCCGGCATGGGACTGCGGATTTCGGCGTCACCGACGTGTTCGGCGCCGCCGCGGACATTCAGCTCGGCCACTTCACGCAGCACGGCGACACCGGACGGTCCGGCCACCCACAGCTGTCCTTCGTGCTCCGCGACGCGGAACTCCCGGCGCAGACCGTCCAGTGTCAGTACCAGCCTTCCGTCGGTGAAATCCGCGGTGAGCGAGACTGATTCGCTGCTGTTGAGATGCACCTCGGCCGCATCGGGAGTGCCGGTCAGGTAAACGTGCTCGGTGCGGTCACCACCGGCGAGCCTGATGGTGGTCGGCGCGGGTGTGCCGATGCGCCACCCGGACGGGATATCCCACGGATCGCTCGGTGCGGCAGGCCAGCGCCGCAGCCAGTGATAGGCAGCGGCGGCGATGAATTCCTCATCCCCGACCGCGGCGGGCTCGAAGTCGCCGACGCGGCGATCCAGCAGTCCGGTATCGAGCTTCCCCGCGGCCACATCCTGGTCGGCCAGCAGAAAGCGCAGGAACTCGATATTGCTGGTGACGCCGAGCAGGACGGTATCGCTGAGTGCCCGATCGAGTTTCGCGAGTGCGGTATGGCGATCGGCGGCGTGCACGATGACCTTCGACAGCATCGGGTCGTAATCGCTGCCGACTACGGTGCCGATGCGCAGTCCCGAATCCACCCGCACGCCTGCGCCTTCGGGCTCGGACAGGTCGAGCACCGTGCCGCCGGTGGGCAGGAAGCCGCGACCGGGATCCTCGGCATAAACGCGGGCCTCGATCGCATGCCCGACGAGTCGCAGCTCATCCTGCTCGACCGCCAGCTTCTGCCCGGCCGCGACCCGCACCTGGCACTCCACCAGGTCGATCCCGGTGACCAGCTCGGTGACCGGATGTTCTACCTGCAGCCGGGTATTCATCTCCATGAAGAAGAACTCGTCCGGCCGATCGGCGGAGACGATGAATTCGACCGTGCCCGCGCCGACATAGTCGACGCTGCGTGCGGTATTGCACGCGGCGGCGCCGATACGCGCCCTGGTCGCGGCATCGAGGAGCGGCGACGGGGCTTCCTCGATCACTTTCTGATGCCGCCGCTGCAGGCTGCATTCGCGTTCACCGAGGTGGATCACGTGGCCGAATTGGTCGGCGAGAATCTGCACCTCGATATGGCGTGGCCGGGTGACGAATCGCTCCAGGAACAGGGTGTCGTCACCGAATGCCGAGGCCGCCTCACGCCGGGCACTGGCCAGCGCGGCGGGCAATGCCGACGGCTCCTCGACCAGTCGCATACCTTTACCGCCGCCACCGGCCGACGGCTTCACCAGTACCGGATAGCCGATATCGGTCGCGGCGTCGATCAATTCGGCATCGGTGAGCCCCGGACGGGCGATACCCGGGACAACGGGCACATCGAAGGCGGCGACGGTGTTCTTCGCCGCGATCTTGTCGCCCATGATCTCGATCGCCTTGGCGGGCGGCCCGAGAAAGACGATGCCCGCCTCTGCCAGCGCGGCCGCGAAAGCCGCATTCTCGGATAGGAATCCGTAACCTGGATGCACGGCCTTGGCGCCGGTGCGCACCGCCGCGGCGACGACCTTTTTGATATCCAGATAGCTTTCCCGGGCCGGAGCCGGACCCAGGCGCACCGCGGTATCGGCCTCGCGCACGTGCCTGGCCTGCGCGTCCGCGTCGCTATAGACCGCGACCGAGCGAATTCCCATGGCGCGCAAGGTGCGGATGACCCGGACAGCGATCTCGCCGCGATTAGCGACGAGCACGGTGTCGAAATCGATGGGATGGGATTTGTTCATCATCGCGCTCACATCCGGAAGACGCCGTAGGAAACGGGTTCGAGCGGTGCTAGCGCACACACCGAAAGGGCAAGTCCGAGCACGGTTCTGGTATCGGCGGGGTCGATGACGCCGTCGTCCCAGAGACGTGCGGTCGAGTAGTACGGATTGCCCTGATGTTCGTACTGTTCCCGAATCGGCGCCTTGAATGCCTCCTCGTCCGCGGCCGACCACGGCTGGCCGCTGCTGTCGAGTTGGTCTCCGCGCACCGTCGACAGCACCGAGGCGGCCTGCTCGCCACCCATTACCGAAATCCGCGCATTGGGCCACATCCACAGGAAGCGCGGCGAATACGCGCGCCCGCACATCGAATAGTTGCCCGCGCCGTACGATCCGCCGATCACCACGGTGAGTTTCGGCACCCGCGCACACGCCACCGCGGTGACCATCTTCGCGCCGTGTTTGGCGATGCCGCCCGCCTCGTAATCGCGCCCGACCATGAAACCGGTGATGTTCTGCAGGAACAGCAGGGGAATCTTGCGCTTATCGCACAGTTCGATGAAATGCGCGCCCTTCATGGCGGATTCGCTGAACAGCACGCCGTTATTGGCGATGATGCCGACCGGATGGCCGTGGATGCGCGCGAATCCGGTGACGAGCGTCTTGCCGTATTCGGCCTTGAATTCGTGGAATCCGTCTTCGCCGTCGACCAGCCGGTGAATGACCTCGCGGACGTCGTACGGCGTGCGCAGATCGACCGGGACCACGTCGTACAGTTCGGACTCCGGCTTCGCGGTCGCGACGGTCGGCGTCACCTCCCATGGGCTTGCCGGGCGCGGGCCGAGCGTGGCGACGATGCGGCGCACGATGCGCAGCGCGTCCTGATCGTCCTCGGCCAGGTGATCGGTGACTCCCGAAGTGCGCGAATGCAATTCGCCGCCACCCAGCTCCTCGGCCGTGACCACTTCGCCGGTCGCGGCCTTCACCAGCGGCGGTCCGCCGAGGAAGATCGTGCCCTGATTGCGCACGATCACCGCCTCGTCGCTCATCGCGGGTACGTACGCACCACCGGCGGTGCAGGAACCGAGCACCGCGGCGATCTGCGGAATTCCCTTGGCGCTCATGGTCGCCTGGTTGAAGAAGATGCGGCCGAAATGCTCCCGATCCGGGAAGACCTCGTCCTGGCGGGGCAGGAACGCACCGCCGGAGTCGACGAGGTACACACACGGCAACTGGTTCTGCAATGCGATCTCTTGGGCGCGCAGATGCTTCTTCACCGTCATCGGGTAGTAGGTGCCGCCCTTGACCGTGGCGTCATTGGCCACGATCACGCATTCCCGCCCGGAGATCCGGCCGATGCCGGTGATGATTCCGGCGCCGGGGCATTCGTCGTCGTACATGCCCGTCGCGGCCAGCGGGGAGAGCTCGAGGAACGGGCTGCCCGGATCGAGCAGCTGATCCACCCGCTGCCGGGGCAGCAGCTTGCCGCGGGCCACATGCCGCTCACGCGCCTTCGCGGGCCCGCCGAGCGCCGCTGCGGCCAGCCGGGCGCGCAGATCCTCCAGTAGCGCCCCGTGTGCCGCGCGGTTGTCGACCCCGACCTGTTCGGTCACCGTCATCACGCTGTCCTGCCATCCAGTTAGTCGCCGATAACTGGAATTCAGGTTAATGTTGATTAACCGAGATGTCCAGGTGTGCTGAAAGGAGCGCGTGTGACCAGCACCGACCCCGTCGCGCCCACCCGCAGGGAACAGCTGAAGCTGCAGCGAAGAGCGCAGCTGCTGGATGCGGGTGCCCGGCTCATCGCCGATCGCGGTTTCTTCGGCATGCGCCTGGACGACCTCGGCGCGGCCGTCGGGATCAGCGGTCCGGCGGTCTACCGGCACTTCCCGAACAAGGAGGCGCTGCTGGTCGAACTGCTCATCGGGGTCAGTCAGCGGCTGCTCGCCGGTGGGAAGGCGGTGGTTGCGCGGACCGAGTCGGCGCGGGAAGCGCTGGACGGGCTGGTCGATTTCCATCTGGACTTCGCGCTCGGCGAGCCCGAACTCATCCGCATCCAGGACCGCGACCTCGAGAACGTGCCGGCCGGGCCCAGGCGCGAACTGCGGCGCACCCAGCGTCAATACGTCGAGATCTGGGTGGCGGTGCTGCGGGAGTTGCACCCGGAACTGCCGGAGGAGACCGCGCGGGTGCAGGCCCACGCGGGCTTCGGCTTGATGAACTCCACGCCGCACAGCGCCACCAATGCCACCGCCACCCGGGCCCGGCCAATACTGCGTCGCATGGCGCTGTCCGCATTGGGCTAGGCCCGCCGGAATCACCTTGCGGTCCACCCGCCGTCCATGGTGTAGGACGCGCCGGTGACCATGCCCGCATTCGGCGAGACGAGCCAACCCACCAGTGACGCAACCTCTTCCGGCTCGACGAGGCGTTTGATCGCGCTCTCGGTGAGCAGCACCTGCTCCAGCACCGCCTGCTCGTCGATGCCGTGCGCCTTCGCCTGATCGGCAATCTGCTTGTCCACCAACGGTGTTCGGACATAGCCGGGATTAACGCAATTGCTGGTGACGCCGTGGCGGCCGCCCTCGAGCGCGGTCACCTTGGACAGGCCCTCGAGTGCGTGCTTGGCCGTCACATACGCGACCTTGTATTCGGACGCGCGCAACCCGTGCACCGAGGACAGATTGATGATCCGGCCGAAGCCCCGCCGATACATCTGCGGCAGTGCCGCGCGGATGAGCAGGAACGGCGCTTCGACCATGAGGGTCATCAGGTTCCGGAATCGCTCCGGCGGGAAATCTTCGATCGGGTTGATGCTCTGTACACCGGCGTTGTTCACCAGGATGTCCACGTCCAGGGTGAGTTGTTCCAGGGCGGTGACGTCGAGAAGATCTATGGCCCAGGCTTTTCCGTCGATCTCACCGGCGAGTGCCTTTGCGCTCACGTCATCGATATCGGCGATGGTGACGGTTGCGCCGCGGGCCGCGAGTTCTCTGGCGCAGGCGGCGCCGATACCGCTGGCGCCGCCGGTGATCAGGGCGGAACGTCCGTTCAGATCACTCATGTGAGCTCCGCTCCTAGGGTTTCGACCCGCGCCGCCGGGGTCTGTGCGGCAAGGTTTTGCGCGTCGGCACTGTCGATGCTTTCCAGCGTTATGCCCTTCGTTTCGCGGGCGAACAGGACGGCGATCGCGGTAATCGCCGCCGCCGCAGCCAAATACAGGGCGATCGGCACCGCGGACCCGTAGGTATTGAGCAAGCGCACGGCGATGATCGGGGCGAGCGATCCCGCCACGATCGAGGTGACCTGGTAACCGAGGGAGACACCGGAATACCGCATCCGGGTCGGGAACATCTCGGCCATGATCGCGGGCTGTCCCGCATACATGAAGGCGTGGAATACCAGGCCGATGATGATCGCGGACATGATGACCGCGTTGTGGCCGCTGTCCATCATCGGGAAGGCGAAGAAGCCCCAGGTGCCCGCGGTTAGCGCGCCGACCAGATACACCGGCCGCCTGCCGAAACGGTCGGAGAGACTGCCCGCCAACGGAATCATGAAGAAGTGCACGGCATGTGCGGCCAGCAGCCACCAGAGGATGACCTTGGTGTCGACATGCACATGCACCTTGAGATAGGTGATGGTGAAGGTGACCACCAGGTAGTAGAGGATGTTCTCGCCGAATCGCAGCCCCATGGCGGTGAATACACCGCGCGGGTAGCGCCGCAGCACCTCGACGACACTGAGCGAATCGGCTTTGATCTGTTCGATTTCCTGCTGTGCCGCGATGAAAATGGGTGCGTCGGTGACCTTGGTGCGGATGTAGTACCCAACCAGCACGACCACCGCGGACAACCAGAATGCGACCCGCCAACCCCAGCTCAGGAAGGCGGCATCGGACAGCGTCGAGGTCAATGCCAGCAAAGCGACCGTCGCCAACATATTGCCTACCGGCACCCCGGCCTGTGGCCAGCTCGCCCAGAAGCCGCGGCTCTTGTTCGGACTGTGTTCGGCCACGAGCAGGACCGCGCCACCCCATTCGCCGCCGACCGCGAAGCCCTGGATGAATCGCAGCACGACCAGTAATGTCGGTGCCCAATAACCGATTTGGGCGAAGGTCGGCAGACAGCCCATGAGGAAAGTCGCGGCGCCGACCAGCACCAAACTGAACTGCAGTAGCTTCTTGCGGCCGTATTTGTCGCCGAAATGTCCGAAGACGACGCCGCCCAATGGGCGTGCGGCGAAGCCGACGGCGTAGGTGATGAAGGCGGCGAGGATCGCGTCGAGATCGCTGGTGCCCTTGGCGAAGAACACCTTGCTGAAGACGAGCGTCGCGGCCGTGCCGTAGAGGAAGAACTCGTACCACTCGACCACGGTGCCGGCCATGGACGCGGCCACCACCCGCCTCAGCCCGGCCGGTATCCCGCCGGGATCATTTCCCGTCGGCCGCATTGCATCGCGCACGCTCATCGAACATCTCCTTCATGACCGGGGCCACATCTGGCAATAAGATGTGACGGCCCCCACATTTCGTGGTCAGAACGAGTATTCGTGCACATATCTTCGGCCGCAATGACCAGTTGTGCAGTGCGTATCTGCAAGAATGCAGAAATGAGTCCGCCTGCCTCGGGTCCCAACCGCCCCAGCGCGGATGATCTGCTGGTTCTGCTCGCCGTCGGGCGCTCCGGGCGCTTCGTGTCGGCCGCCGAGGAGCTCGGGATCAACCACACCACCATCTCGCGGCGCATTGCCGCACTGGAACAGACGCTGGGCGGGCGGGTGCTCACCCGGGTGACCGGTGGTTGGGAGCTGACCGATCTCGGGCGGGAGGCGCTGGCGGCGGCGGAGGCAGTGGAATCCGCGGTCAAGTCGCTGGCTACCGATGTCGATGGCATGCGGGTATTGGAGGGTGTGGTTCGGATTTCGGCGACCGACGGATTCAGTGCCTATATGGCCGCGCCGGCCGCCGCCGAGGTGCAGCGACGGCATCCGAAGATCGCCGTCGAGATCGTGGCGGCGACTCGGCGCGCATCCCAGCAGCGTTCGGGTCTGGATATCGAAGTGGTGGTGGGTGAACCGCAAGTGCACCGCGCCAGGGCAATTCGGTTGGCCGATTACTGCCTCGGGCTCTACGGTTCGCGTGACTATCTCCGCGAACATGGAACGCCCACGGCGATCGGTGATCTCGCGCGCCACTCGCTGGTGTACTTCATCGATTCGATGCTGCAAGTGGATGATTTGGACCTGTCCTCTAGTTTCGCGCCGGCCATGCGTGAATCCGTCACTTCCACAAATGTTTTCGTGCACGTCGAAGCGACCCGTGCGGCCGCGGGCCTCGGCTTGCTGCCATGCTTCATGGCCGATCGTCACGACGACCTGATCCGAGTGCTTCGGAAGGAAGTCTCCGTTCGGCTCACCTATTGGCTCGTCACTCGCACCGAGACATTGCGCAGGCCCGAGGTGGCGGCGGTGGTCGACGCGATTCAGGTTCGGGTGCGGGAGCAGCGGAATGTTCTGCTCGGTTTATCGGCGTAATCGTTCGATAGCCGATGTGGAGTCCGCGGTCGTGCGCTAGAGCGCTGGAACCAGGAAGTACAGCGAGCCTCGTTCGGCGCACTGATCGGCGCGGGCACTTCGTGCAGGACACTGGGCATTCCTGCACGTTGACGGTAGCCACCGACCGGAAAATGCCAGCGGTCGTGCAGGTTTCAGGCGGCTTGGCCGGTGGTGTGGTCGAGGGTGAGGGTGCCGTCGATCATGCGGTAGACGGCGTTCATTTGATGGAGGTGGGTGTGGTCGTGGGTTACCAGGAGAGTGGCGGCCTGGTGGGTGCGGGCCATGGTGAGGATCAGTTCGATTATGGCGGTGCCGCGTTCGGTGTCGAGGGCGCTGGTTGGTTCGTCGATGACCAGGAGGGACGGGTCGTTCATCAGGGCGCGGGCTATGTTGACGCGTTGGCGTTGGCCGCCGGAGAGTTGGGCGGGGCGTTTGGCGTGTTGGTCGGCGAGGCCGACGGCGTCGAGTAATTCCATTGCCTTGGTGTGGGTTTCGCGGCGTCGGATCGGGGATGTGAAGAGGCGCTGGCCGAGGTGGGACATGGCCGCTAGTTGTTCGACGGCGGTCAAGGCGGGGATCAGGTTCGGTTGTTGGAAGACGATGCCGATGGACGAGCGGCGCAGGGCGGCGGCTTCGCGACGGGTGAGGGCGGCGAGATCGACTGTACCGTTGGGTGTTTCGAGGGTTATGCGGCCGGAGTCGGGGCGCATCAAGGTGGAGATTACGGCGAGCAGGCTGGATTTTCCGGAGCCGGAGGGGCCGGTGATTGCGGCGATGGCGCCGCCGGTGACGTGCAAGTTCACCTGATTCAGTGCGGTGAGGCGGCCTGCGCCGTCCGGGTAGGTGAGGGTTGTTTCGCTCACGGTGAGAGCGGTTTTCGTCATAGTTGCGGTGGTCATGCAGGTCTCCGAGGGTCAACGGGCCGCGCCGAGTGCGGTCAGCGGGTCGGTGGTGAACAGGAAGCGCAGAGCGAATGCTGCGCCGAGCAGGCCGAGGACGATCAGGACCGCCGCGGGGAACAGGGTTGTCGAAACGCTGAGTACGAAAGGCAGCGCATCGCCCATGAATGTTGCTGCGGCTACGGTTATTCCGAGTCCGACCGCGACACCTGCGGTCAGCACGATCGCCGCTTGGGCGAGGGCGTCGCGGACCAGTGCGCCGGATGTCGCGCCGAGCGCCTTCAAGGTCGCGATATCGGGCATGCGCTGCACCGTCCACACGGTGAAGAATGCGCCGATCACCAGGGCCGAAATAGCGAACAGCAGCACCGTCATCAAGGTCAGCGAACCGTTTTCGGCCTGGTAGGAACTCAATGCCGACAGCGATCCGGAGACGCTGGTCGAGGTCGTGTGCGCAGATGTGTTGACGGAGGCCATATTCGGGACACCGGATACCGCAAGCACCGTGGCGGCGCCGCCGCGCGGACTCACCGATTGCCAGTCGGTGGGAGTCATCCAGACGACGGGGGTGTGGCTGTACCAGTCGTCGCCCTGGACCGCGTCCACCCGGAAGGTGCCCGCGCCGAGCGTGACGGTGTCACCGGCGATGGCATCGAGAGCCTTGGCCGCGCCGGTGCTGAGCACGACGGTGCCGGAATCGGTTGCGACGCGGTTGCCGAATGCGGTTCCGGTGGTGCCGAACAGCGCGACCTGAGCGGGTTTGGTCGCACCCTGACCCGACACCGCACCCTCCGCCCGGCTGATGCCGATCGGGTCAACGGTGCCCGCGGCCGCCTGCCAGGTCTCGACCTGCTGCTCGGTCAGTGCGGAGGCGTCGAAGGAGGGATCCGCGCCGTTATCGGCGAAGACGATGGCATCGGCGCGGATCGCCTCGATGGCCGAGATGTTCTGGTGCCCGAGTCCGGCGGTGAGACCGCTGAGGAAACTCACCAGCAGCGCCACCAGGGTGACGACCAGCGTGATGAGCAGAAAACGGCCGCGTGCGGCCCGCAGATCCCGGAGTGCGACGAACATGCCATCACCCTGCCGCGCGCCGGCTCCCATGCCATCGCGCACGCGGAGGAATGCGCCCCGACCGAAGGTTGGTCGGTGTTTTACGCCTTTCGATGGATGCCGCCCGGATAGCCGCACATAAGCTGGCAACGTGCATTCGTCGCCGTTCACGCCTGTCTTCACCGCGCTGCGGTTGGGGCTGCATGTGCTGGTGACGACGCTGGCCGTGGTGGTCGCGGTGCGTGCACTGCTGCCGGGCGCTGGACATCCGCTCGGCGTCGTCACGCTGACCGTGGCATTCCTGGCCGTGTACTTCGCCGGTGCCCTGGTCGGCCGCCACCCGGCGGGCATTCGCATCTGGTTGGCGGCGCTGACGGTGCTGTGGCTCGGTCTCGTAGTGCTCGCACCCGATGCCGGATACCTCGCATTCGGCGTGTTCTTCCTCTATCTGCACCTGCTGCCACGGCCGTGGAGTCTGTTCGCGGTCGGTGCGGCCACGGTGGTTGCGGTGATCGGTTTCGGGGTGCATCGTGGCTGGTCGGTGGCGGGTGCGATCGGTCCGATTATCGGTGCGGCCGTCGCGGTGGGGATCGGGCTCGGCTACGAGGCGCTGTTCCGCGAATCCGCCGAACGTCAGCGCCTGATCGATGAATTGCTCAGTACCCGAGCCACTCTCGCGGAGCAAGAACGCACGGCTGGCAAATTGGCCGAGCGTGAACGGCTGGCGCAGGAGATCCATGACACCGTCGCGCAGGGGTTGAGCAGCATCCAGCTGCTGCTGCACGCCGCAGAGCAGTCGGCGCCGGATCATCCTGCGCTGCAACAGATTCGGCTGGCCCGCGAGACGGCTGCCGAGAATCTGGCCGAAACCCGAAGGCTGATAGCGGAATTGACTCCGGCCGCCCTGGAGGGGCAGAGCCTCGCGCAGGCGCTCGAGCGCATCTGTCAACGCGCCGAGGCTCCGGGGCTGCTCACCCAGATGGTCGTCGAGGGCACCCCGGAGCGCCTGCCGATGCCCGTCGAGGCGGCACTGGTTCGGATCGCGCAGGGGGCGGTCTCGAACGTGGTGCGCCACGCGGGCGCGAGCCGGCTGCGGTTGACCCTGACCTACGCCGATACCGATGTGTACCTCGACGCGGTCGACGACGGCATGGGCATCGATCCCGCTGTGCTCGATCGCGCCCCGACGGGCACCTTCGGGTTGGCCGCTATGCGCAGTCGCGTCGAACAGCAGGGCGGCACAATGGCGGTCGAGTCAGAGCCGGGCCACACTGCGGTCACCGTCTCGTTTCCACTGGAGCCCGCATCCGCCGAATCCTGTTCCGGCGCAACCGACCAGGAGCCCCACGCATGATCCGCCTCCTCCTGGCAGACGACCACGCCATCGTGCGCGCCGGTCTGCGCGCACTCCTGGAAAGCAATCCCGACATCACCGTCCTCGGCGACGCACCGACTGCCGAGGCGGCCGTCGCCTTCTGCACCACCACCGCGGTCGATCTGGTGCTGATGGATCTCAGCTTCGGCCCGGGCCGCTCCGGCGTCGATGCGACCGCCGAGTTGCGTGCGCTCGCTCAGCCGCCCAATGTCCTGGTCGTCACCAACTACGACACTGATGCCGATATCCTCAGCGCCATCGAGGCCGGGGCCTGCGGCTACATCCTCAAGGACACCCCGCCGGTGGAACTGCTCGCGGCGGTGCGGTCGGCGGCCGCGGGGGAGAGCGTGCTCTCGCCCGCGGTGGCCTCCAAACTGATGATCCGTGTTCGCCGCGCCGACACCACTCTGAGCCCGCGCGAAATCGAGGTGCTGCGGCTGGTGGCCGACGGCAGTTCGAACCGGGAGATCGCCAAGGAACTGTTCCTCAGCGAAACCACCGTCAAATCCCACCTCGTGCACATCTACGCCAAACTCGGCGTCCGCTCGCGCACATCCGCCGTCGCACGCGCCCGCGAACAAGGCGCCATCTGAACACCCGCGGGCTCTAGGGTTGGGGTATGGCCTCACTTTCGGATCCCAAAGTGCGCGACTTCCTGACCCACGCCAAGCGAACCGGAAAGGTGGCATTCGTGGCCGCCGACGGTCGACCGGTGGTCAGCCCGGTGTGGTTCGTCCTCGAGGGTGACGAACTGGTCTTCAATACCGGCAAGACCACGGCCAAGGGCAAGGCCTTCGCCCGCGATCCACGCATCGCGGTGGTGGTCGACCTCGAGGAAGCGCCGTACTCGTCCGTTCAGATCCAGGGCACCGTGACCCTGTCCGAGGATCCCGGTGAACTCCTGCGCACCGCCACCGAGATCGCCGGCCGCTATATGGGCGCGGACCGGGCCGAGGAATTCGGCAAGCGCAACGGCGTCCCGGGCGAACTGGTGGTCCGGGTGCACCCGTCCAAGGTGATCGCCCACTTCGACGCGACGGCCTAGCCCTACACTCACCCGCATGACCGTGCATTTCATCGGGGCCGGGCCGGGCGCCGCGGACCTGCTGACCGTCCGCGCGGTCGAGTTGCTGCGCGCCGCCCCGGTCTGCCTCTACGCGGGCACCTACCTGGACCCCGAGGTGCTCGCGCACTGTGCCCCCGATACCGAACTGATCGACACCCAGCACCTGGACATCGACCAGATCACCGAGCACCTGGTGCGCGCGCATCGCGCCGGTAAGGATGTCGCGCGCCTCTGCTCGGGCGACCCCTCCATATATTCGGCCCTCACCGAACAAACCCGTCGCCTCGATGCCGCGGACGTGCCATGGGACATCACCCCCGGCGTCCCCGCCTACGCCGCCGCGGCCGCCCTGCTCGGTACCGAGTTGACTGTGCCCGAAGTGGTCCAATCGGTGGTCCTCACCCGCACCCAGGCCCGATCCACGGCCATGCCCGAGTCCGAGGCCCTCGCGAACTTCGCCCGGACGCAGGCCACGCTGGTGCTGCATCTGGCCGTCACCCGAATCCGCCCACTGGCAGCCGAGCTGATCCCCGCCTACGGCGCCGACTGTCCGACCGCCGTGGTCTACCGAGCCAGCCGACCCGGCCAGCTGGTCCTGCGCGGCACCCTCACCGATATCGCCGACCAGGTCGAATCCGCGGGTCTGCGTCAAGCCGCCGTCATCCTCGTCGGCCGCGCCCTCACCCCGAATCTGTCCTGTACCCAGTCCCATCTCTACGACCCGGCCCGCGACCGACACCGACCTTCGCAAGCAGTGTGAGATCGGTGACAGGCATCCAGCAAACTTGCGATGATCCCCCTGCCTGGGCTGATGTTTCCCGGCTATGGGAGCTGATTGGTCGGCTGGCGAGGGCGACGGTAGATTGTTTCGGTGATCTGCATTGAACTTCCCGGCGGAGCCGGTCGGTGGGTGGCGGGCATGGTCGCGCCCATGTAACAAGCTCGGCCTGACGGGCAGATAGTGCCAATGAACATTTTTGCTTGATTGATGAGAACTGAACGCGGGAACACAGGCGCCACGCTGGTATAGGTGCGCGTCGGCGTCCCGGTGTTCATCGGGGAGCGCTCGTGTGGTGTTCCGGAAGCGAGGTTACGGTTGGACCGGCTGGATTTCGGCGGAAACGGCGAAACTGGTGGCGAACGGGCACACGCTGCTTCGAGGGAGTCGAGCGAGCCGTTCCCGTTGTCCCCGGCGCAGCTGGGTATCTGGTACGCCCAGCACGTCGACCCGCAGGTGCCGATCAACATCGCGCAGTACGTCGACCTGCACGGCGACCTCGACCTGAAGGTCCTGCGCGAGGCGCTGATCAGCTCCGGGCAGGAGCGCGGCTCCGGCATGCTCTGCATCACCGAGGTCGACGGCCAGCCGTATCAGTGGATCGACTACACGATTCCGGACCGGGACAAGGTCTACTACGTCGACTTCCGCGGTGAGGCCGATCCCCAGGCCGCCGCCATGGCGTGGATGCGCGCCGAGTACAGCGCCCCGCTGAACCTGCTCGAGGATCGGCTGCTGCGCTTCGCGGGCCTGCAGGTGGGCGATCACCACTGGTACCTGTACCTGCGCGCGCACCACATCGTGCTGGACGGCTTCGGCGCGGTGACCAACCTTTCCAGGGTCGCCGACTGGTACACCGCCCTGTCGAACGGCACCGAGCCCGCACCGGCGAACGCCGCGCACCTGCGCACGCTCTACGAGCAGGAGATGGCCTACCGGGACAGTTCCCGGTTCCAGTCGGACAAGACGTACTGGGCCGAGCGGGTCGCCGGTGTGGAGGACGGCACCAGCCTGGCGGGCCGGTCCGCGGGACCGGCACCGATCAACACCCTCAGCAGTGTGCTGCTCTCGGACGAGCAGAACGCGGTGCTGGAAGCGGCTGTGGCGCGCCATGATTCGTCGCCGGCCGGGTTGCTGCTCGCCGCGTTCGCCGGATATCTGGCGCAGTGGACCAGTTCCGAGGACGTGATCCTCAGCCTGCCGGTGACCGCGCGGACCACTGCCGTGATGCGCCGCTCCGGCGGCGTCTCGTCGAATATCGTGCCGTTGCGGCTGCGGATCGGGTACGAGACCACCGTGGCCGATGTGCTCAAGCAGGTCCAGGTCGAGGTGACCGGCGCGCTGCGGCACCAGCGCTACCGGCACGAGGACATCCGTCGCGACGCGGCCGGTGAGGGCGTGGTGACCAGGGAGTTCTTCGGCCCCTGGGTCAACATCATGCTGTTCCAGGACAAGATCAGCATGGGCTCGATGGTCGGCACCATGGTGGTGCTGTCCACCGGCAGCATCGAGGATCTCGGCGTCAACTTCTATCAGTCCGAGGGCGGTTCGCGCGCGCGCATCGACTTCGAGACGAACCCGAACCTGTACTCCGAGGCGGAGACGCAGCGTCAGCACGAACGCTTCCTCGAATTCTTCGAGCGCTTCCTGCGGGCCGAGGCGGATGCGCCGGTCTGGGGCCTCGAGCTGACCACCGCGACGGAGCGGGAGCTGACCGTCGCGGAGTGGAACGACTCCGAGCAGGACGTCCCGGAAACCACCCTGGCGGCGCTGCTGGATGCGCAGATTCAGCTGACCCCGGACAACGTCGCGCTCGATTTCGAGGGCGCGCAGCTGACCTATGCGGAGTTCGCCGCGCGGGTCAATCGCCTGGCCCGGTTCCTGATCGCCGACGGTGTCGGCCCGGAATCGCTTGTCGCACTTGGCATGCGACGTTCGCTGGATCTCGTCGTCGGTATGCACGCGGTGCTCAAGGCCGGTGGCGCGTATGTGCCGATCGATCCGGATCATCCGGCCGATCGCACCGCCTACATCCTCGAGTCCGCGGCACCGGTCTGTGTGCTGACGGTCTCCGGTGACGAACTCGAGCTGCCGGAATCGGTGCGCCGGGTGGAAATCGACACCCTCGACGTATCCGCGTACGACGATGCGCCGGTGGCGGATTCGGAGCGGCGCGCGCCGCTGCGGCCGGGCAACACCGCCTACGTGATCTACACCTCGGGTTCGACCGGACGCCCGAAAGGTGTTGCGGTAACCCATCATGCGATCGTCAACCAGCAGCTGTGGATGCTCGACGAGTACCGCCTGACCGCCGACGATGTGTACCTGCAGAAGACCGCGACCACCTTCGACGTATCGCTGTGGGGTTACTTCCTGCCGCTGATGGTCGGCGCGAAACTTGTTGTCGCGACCCCGGACGGGCACCGCGATCCGCTGTATGTCGCCGAGATGATCGAGCGGCACGGCGTCACCGTCACCGACTTCGTGCCGTCCATGCTGACGGTTTTCGTCGCCCATGCCACCGCCGCCCAATGTGCCACGCTGCGTGCGGTTTTCGTCATCGGTGAGGCGCTGCCGCCGGAGACCGCCGCGGGTTTCCGCACGATCACCTCGGCGGGTCTGCACAACCTGTACGGCCCCACCGAGGCCGCGGTCTCGGTCACCTATTGGGAGGCCACCGCCGCCGACACCGTCACGGTGCCGATCGGTATTCCGGAATGGAATGTCCAGGTCTACGTGCTGGATTCGCGGCTGCGCCCGGCGGCCGTCGGCGCACCGGGTGAGCTATATCTGGGTGGGCGTCAGCTGGCGCGTGGTTATCGCGGTCGGGCGGATCTGACCTCGGATCGGTTCGTCGCCAATCCGTTCGGCAGCAATGGCGAGCGCATATACCGCACCGGTGACCTGGTGCGCTGGAATGTCGCGGGGACCCTGGAATACATCGGCCGCACCGATTTCCAGGTGAAGTTCCGCGGTCAGCGCATCGAGCTCGGTGAGATCGAAACCGACCTGCTGGCCCATCCTGCGGTCAGCCAGGCCGCGGTGCTGGTGGTGGATACCGCGACCGGTCAGCAGTTGGTCGCCTATGTCGTGCCCGCGCCGGGCCAGTCGATCGAAGCGATCGAGCTCACCCGGTTCGTCGCGGAAAAGCTGCCGAGCTACATGGTGCCCGCGGCGATCATGGTGCTGGACGCATTCCCGCTCAACACCTCCGGCAAGCTGGACCGAAAGGCCCTGCCGGAGCCGGTGTTCAGCGTGGACGCGACCGCATTCCGTGCCCCGCGTACCCCGGCCGAGCAGATCGTGGCGGCGATCTTCGCCGATGTGCTCAGCCAGGAACGCGTCGGCATCGATGACAACTTCTTCGATCTGGGTGGCAACTCGCTGGTCGCCACCCAGGTGGTGGCGCGGATCGGCGCGGCATTCGGCACCCGGATCGGCGTGCGTGCGCTGTTCGAGACCCCGACCGTGGCCGGTCTGGCCGCCCGCGCCGAATCGGCGCCGCCCACCGAGCGGCCACGCCCGGCCCTGGTGGCCCAGGAACTGCCCGAGCGGGTGCCGCTGTCGCTGGCACAGCAGCGGATGTGGTTCATCAACCAGTTCGACTCCACGGTGCCGACCTACAACCTGCCGTTCGTGGTGCGGTTGGGCGGTCGCGTCGATTTCGACGCGATGCGGGCCGCGCTCACCGATGTGCTGACCCGCCAGGAATCGCTGCGCACCATCTTCCCCAACTCGGGCGACGGCGCTTATCAGCAGGTGCTGCCGATCGAGGAAGTCGACCTCGGTGTCGACGTGCAGCCGCTCGAGGCGTCCGAATTGCTCGACGTGCTCACCGAATTCGCCTCCGCCGGCTTCGATGTCTCGACCGAGCTGCCCATTCGGGTGCGCCTGTATCAGATCACCGGTGCGTCCTCGGATGACACGCCCGAGTACGCGCTCGCCTTCGTCGTGCACCACATCGCGGCGGACGGCTTTTCGTTCGGGCCGCTCGCGCGCGACGTCACGACCGCGTATCTGGCCCGCGCGGCCGGGGAAGCACCCGCCTGGGCGCCCCTGCCGGTGCAGTACCGCGACTACACCCTGTGGCAGCGCGAATTGCTCGGCGCCGAAAGCGATTCCGAGTCCATGGCCGCCCGCGAGATCGCCTACTGGCGCGACGCGCTGGCCGGTCTGCCGGATCAGCTGGATCTGCCCACCGATCGGCAGCGTCCGCCGGTGCAGAGCTTCCGCGGCGCGCAGTTCGCTTTCGATATCGATGCCGAACTGCACATCCGGCTGAGCGCACTGGCTCGCGCCGAGGGCGCGACCCCGTTCATGGTGCTGCACGCCGCGCTCGCACTGCTGCTGGCCCGGCTCTCCGGCACCACCGATATCGCCATCGGCACCCCGGTCGCCGGACGTGGCGAACAGGCCCTCGACGACCTGATCGGCATGTTCGTCAACACGCTCGTGCTGCGCTCGGAGGTCGATCCGGGTCGGTCCTTCACCGAATTCCTCGGGCGCACCAGGGAAGTCGACCTCGCGGCGTTCGCCTACAGCGACGTTCCGTTCGAACGTCTCGTCGAGGTGGTCAACCCGACCCGCTCGCAGGCGCGGCATCCGCTGTTCCAGGTGATGCTGTCGTTCCAGGAGATGTCGCACGGCACACTGGAACTGCCCGGACTGTCGGTGTCGGCCGCCGAACTCGAAGTCCACATCGCCAAATTCGATCTGCTCTGGACGCTGACCGAACAGCGCGGCAATCAGGGTGAGCCCGCGGGCGTTTCGGTTGTCGTCTCCTACGCCACCGACCTGTTCGACGAGGCGACTGTTTCGTCGTTCACCGATCGACTGGTGCGGATTCTGCGCGGTGTGACCGCGGATCCGGCGGCGATCGTCGGCGATATCGATCTGCTCGACGAGCACGAGGTCGAGCTGGCGCGCGACGGCTGGCACGGCGCGCCGCGCGAGCTCGAGGCGGCCGGGACGGTGAGCGATCTGTTCACCCGCCAGGTGGCCGCGACACCGGACGCCATCGCCGTGGTCGACCGTTCCGTCGACGGCTTCACCCCAGCCGTCGGTGCGACGCTGACATATGCGGATTTCGGCTCTCGGGTGCACGCACTCGCGCGCTGGCTGATCCAGGCGGGCGTCGGCCCGGATGTTCCGGTCGCGCTCGGTATGCGACGCTCGCTCGACCTGGTGACCGCGATTCACGCGGTGCTCGAGGCCGGTGGCACCTATGTGCCGCTCGATCTCGATCAGCCTGCCGAACGCATCGCCCATGTGCTCGATACCGCGGCGCCTGCCTATGTGCTGACCACGTCGCGGGACCGGTTCGCGCCGGAGGGCCTGGAGTCGCTCGTTGTCGACGAGCTCGATCTGTCCGGGATCTCCGATGCCCCGGTGACCGATGCCGAGCGCATCTCGCCGTTGCGCCCGGAGCATCTGGCGTACGCGATCTTCACCTCGGGCTCCACCGGTCGTCCCAAGGGCGTCGGGGTATCGCATGCCGCGCTGGTGCACCAGATGCGCTGGCTCATCAGCGAATTCGGAATCGGCGCCGACGATGTCGCGCTGTACAAGACCCCGGCCACCTTCGACGCGTCGGTGTGGGAGCCGTTGGCGCCCTTGCTGACCGGCGGCCGGACCGTTATCGCCACCCACGACGGCTACCGCGACACCCAATATCTGACCGAGGTCATCGCCGCCGAACAGGTCACCGTGACCTCGTTCGTGCCGTCGCTGCTGACCGTATTCGCCGGTACCGTCGATGCGGCGGCACTGAGCTCGGTGCGCATGCTGCTGGTCGGTGGTGAGGCGTTCACCGGTGAGGCGGTGGAGGCGTTCCGCAAGCTCGGCCGCCCCGATATCACGCTGATAAACCTTTACGGCCCAACCGAATTCACCGTCAACGCCACCCATGCGGTCGTCGGCGAGGTGGTGCGCGGCGCGGTGCCGATCGGTGCGCCGGTCTGGAACACCCAGGCCTACGTGCTCGACGCGCGGCTGCATCCGGTGCCGCCGGGTGTCGCGGGTGAGCTGTATCTGTCGGGCGACCAGCTGGCGCGCGGTTATCTCACCCGGCCGGATATGACGGCGGACCGCTTCGTCGCGAATCCGTTCGGCCCCAGCGGTTCTCGCATGTACCGCACCGGTGACCTGGTGACCCGCGATGCCGCGGGACAGATCGTCTACAGCGGTCGCACCGACTTCCAGGTGAAACTGCGCGGTGTCCGGATCGAGCTCGGCGAGATCGAAGCCGCTTTGCGCGCCCATCCCGCGGTGGCGCAGGCGGTCGCGCTGGTTCGTTCCGACAGCCGCCTCGGCGACCAGCTGGTCGCCTATGTGGTGCCGACCGAGGCCGAGCCGGAGGCGGGATTCGATACCGCGCTGCGCACGCATCTGGCAGGCATGGTGCCCACCTACATGGTGCCCGCGGCGTTTGTGACGCTCGAGGCCATGCCGCTCAATGCGAACGGCAAGCTCGATCGGCGCGCCCTGCCCAAGCCGGTCTTCGAGGTGCACACCTTCCGTGCGCCGAGCACGCCCATCGAGGAGATCGTCGCCCAGATCTTCGGTGAGGTGCTCGACCTGCCGCGCGTCGGCGTGGACGACGACTTCTTCGAACTCGGCGGCAACTCACTGATCGCCACCCAGGTGGCCTCGCGCATCGGCACCGCACTCGATACCCGGGTGCCGGTGCGGATGGTGTTCGAGGCGTCCACCGTCGCCGCGCTGGCGGCCCGGGTGGAATCGCATGCCGGTGCCGGCGCCCGCAGTGCGCTGGTCGCCCGGGAGCGCCCGGAGGAGGTGCCGCTGTCGCTCGCGCAGCAGCGCATGTGGTTCCTCAACCGCTTCGATACCGCCTCGGCCGTCAACAACATTCCGGTCGCCATCCGGCTCTCCGGTGATCTCGATGTCGCCGCACTGCAGGTCGCGGTCATCGACGTGATCGACCGGCACGAATCGCTGCGCACCGTCTTCCCGGAGACCAAGAGCGGTCCGGTTCAGGTGGTGCTCGACGCGGCGCAGATCGTGCCCGACCTGACTCCGTACCGGGTCACCGAGGAGACGCTGGTCGAGCATCTGATCGACCTGGCCTCCATGGCTTTCGACGTCACCGACGAAGTGCCTTTGCACGCAAGGCTTTTCGAGATCAGCGAGTCCGAGTTCGTACTCGGCATGGTGGTGCACCACATTTCGGCCGACGGTTGGTCGATGGGGCCGCTGGCGCGTGACGTCATGGTGGCGTACGCGGCGCGCACCTCGTGGGAGTCGCCCGCCTGGTCCGCGCTGCCGGTGCAGTACGCGGACTACGCGCTGTGGCAGCGCGAGGTGCTCGGCTCCGAGGGTGATCCGGAGTCGCTGATCTCCAGCCAGATCCGCTACTGGACCGAACAACTCGCCGATCTGCCCGACGAATTGGTGCTGCCTTCGGACCGCCCGCGTCCGGCGATCGCCTCCTACCGCGGTGGCACCTACGCGTTCGTGATCTCCGCCGAGACCCAGCGTGCGCTCATCGATCTGGGTCGCAAGCACAATTCGTCGCTGTTCATGGTCATGCACAGCGCGCTCGCCGTGCTGCTGGCGCGGGCCAGCGGTACCAGCGATATCGCCATCGGTACGCCGGCCGCCGGTCGTGGTGAGGCCGCGCTGGACGACCTGATCGGCATGTTCGTCAATACGCTGGTATTGCGCACCGAGGTCGCGGGTTCGGCGAGCTTCGCCGACCTGCTCGCCCTGGCAAGGGAAACCGACCTGCAGGCGTTCGCGCACGCGGATCTGCCGTTCGAGCGCCTGGTCGAAATTCTCAACCCGGCCCGCTCGCAGGCCCGCAATCCGCTGTTCCAGGTGATGCTGGCGTTCCAGAACGTCAAGCAGGCCAACCTGGAACTGCCCGGACTGTCGGTCAACGGCATCGATTACGACGCGCGACTGGCCAAATTCGATCTGCAGCTGACCCTGCAGGAGACCCAGGAATCGGGCGCGGCCGCCGGTATGTCGGCCGAAATCTCCTATGCCCTCGATCTTTTCGACGAGGACACGGTGGCGGCCTTCGCGCGGCGCCTCGATCGGATCCTGGCGGCCATCATCGCCGATCCGACCGTGCCGATCGGCGATATCCAGCTGCTCGACGATCAGGAAACCGCACTCGCGGTGGTCGGCTGGAACGACACCAAGCACGATTTGCTGCCGCGTCGTCAGCCCGGCCGCACCCCGCGGCGTTCCGGTGTTCGCAAGGCTGCCGGGCTCACCTTGGTCGGCGAGTTCGCCGCTCAGGCCGCGGCCACGCCGGATGCGGTCGCGATCGTGGATCCCGCGACCGGCACTTCGCTGACGTATGCCGAATTCGGTGCACGCGTGCACCGCTTGGCGCGGCGGTTGATCGAGGCCGGTGTCGGACCGGAAAAGCTGGTCGCCCTCGGTCTGCGGCGTTCGGTCGATTTCGTGGTCGCGGCGTACGCGGTGCAGGAGGCCGGCGGCGGCTATGTGCCGCTGGACCTGGATCAGCCCACCGAGCGGATCAGCTATGTGCTCGAGTCGGCGGCACCGGCCTGTGTGCTGACGACCTCGCGGGACAACTTCGAAAGCGGCGGGCTGCCCACGCTTTCCATCGATGAGCTGGAGCTGTCCGAGTACTCGGATGCGCCGGTCACCGATGCGGAGCGGATCGCACCGCTGCGGGCGGAGAACACCGCGTATGTGATCTTCACGTCCGGTTCGACCGGTCGTCCGAAGGGTGTGGCGCTGCCGCACGCGGCCGTGGTGAACCAGATCCGTTGGATCACCGGTGAATACGGCATCGGTGCCGATGACGTCGTGCTGTTCAAGACCCCTGCCACGTTCGACGTGTCGGTGTGGGAGCTGTTCGGCCCGTTGTCCACCGGTGGCCGGATTGTCGTCGCGAGTCCGGACGGGCATCGCGACCCGCAGTACCTTGCGGAAGTCATTGCGGCCGAGCGGGTCACCATGACCTCGTTCGTGCCCTCGATGCTGACCGTCTTCGCGGGCAGTGTGGATGCCGCCGGTGGCGCGGCGCTCGAGTCGTTGCGCGCATTGCTGGTCGCCGGTGAGGCCTTCACCGGCGACACCGTCGCCGCCATTCGCAAGGTCAGCTCCGCTGAGCTCTACAACCTCTACGGTCCGACCGAATTCGCGGTGCACGCGACGCACGGTCCGGTGGCACAGGGTCTGGTCGGCGCGGTGCCGATCGGTCTGCCGGTCTGGAATGCCCAGGCGTATGTGCTCGATGCCCGCCTGCATCCGGTCGCGCCGGGTGTCGCGGGTGAGTTGTATCTGGCTGGTGCGCAGTTGGCGCGCGGCTACTTCGGACGTACCGATCTGACCGCGGATCGCTTCGTGGCCAACCCGTTCGGCGCCTGCGGATCCCGGATGTACCGCACCGGCGACCTCGTGACCCGCAACGCCGACGGTGCCATCGTCTACCTCGGCCGCACCGACTTCCAGGTCAAGCTGCGCGGTCTGCGCATCGAACTCGGTGAGATCGAAACCGCCCTCACCACACACGATTCGGTGGCACAGGCGGTCGCCCTGGTGCGTGCGGATGCGCGGACCGGTGATCAGCTGGTCGCCTATGTGGTGCCCGCCAATGGCGACGCGGTCGACCTCGACGAGCTGCGCGCGCACCTGACCGAGCAGCTGCCGTCGTACATGGTCCCCGCCGCCATCGTGGTGCTCGACGCCATGCCGCTGAACCCCAACGGCAAGCTCGATCGGCGCGCGCTGCCCGAACCCGTCTTCGAGGCCAAGGAATTCCGCGCACCGTCGACCCCGATCGAAGAGATCGTCGTCGACATTTTCAGCGATGTGCTGAGTCACGAGCGCATCGGCATCGACGACAACTTCTTCGATCTCGGCGGCAACTCGCTGGTCGCCACCCAGGTGGTGGCGCGACTCGGCGCGGCACTGGACACCCAGGTTCCGGTGCGCCTGCTGTTCGAGGCGCCGACCGTCGCCGCGCTCGCCGCGCGCATGGAGGCCAGTGCCGGGGCCGGTGCCCGCCAGGCGCTGACCGTGCGTCCCCGGCCGGAGTACCCGCCGCTGTCGCTCGCACAGCAGCGGATGTGGTTCCTCAACCGCTTCGACGCCGATTCGGCCGCCGACAATATTCCGGCGGCGGTGCGGCTGCACGGGCATCTCGATCTGCCCGCATTGCGCGGCGCGATCGCCGATGTGATCACCCGGCACGAATCGCTGCGCACGATCTACCCGTCGCACGAGGGCGTGGCCTACCAGCAGGTGCTTGCGGCCGCGCGGGCGATCCCGGAACTGGAGATCGTCCCGGTCGCCGAAAGCGAATTGGGCAGTGCCCTCTACGAATTCATCGGTCGCGGTTTCGATATCACGACCGAATCCCCGGTGCGGATTCGGCTCTACCAGGTCGAGCGCGCGCCGCTGAGCAGCAAGAAGTGGCGCGACAACACGCAGAACCACGTGCTCTCGGTCGTGGTGCACCACATTGCGGCGGACGGCTTCTCGATGCGTCCGCTGGTCCGCGATCTGATGTCGGCCTACATCGCGCGCAGTTCGGAATCCGCGCCGGTCTGGCCGCCGCTGGCGGTGCAGTACGTGGATTACGCACTGTGGCAACGCGAAACGCTCGGCTCCGAGGACGATCCGACCTCGCTTATCTCCGAACAGCTCGGCTACTGGCGCGAAACCCTGGCCGGACTGCCCGAGGAACTGCGTCTCTCGCCCAAGCCGCGGCCGGTCGTCGCGTCGTATGCGGCACGCACGCACCGATTCCAGCTGCCCGGCGCACTCGTTGAGGCGCTGAACCGCGTCGCGCACGAGCACAACACCACGCTGTTCATGGTGGTGCACAGTGCATTCGCGACGCTGCTCGCGCGGCTGAGCGGTTCGGATGACATCGCCATCGGCATCCCGGTGGCCGGTCGTGGCGAGCAGGTCCTCGACGACCTGGTCGGCATGTTCGTCAACACCCTGGTGCTGCGCACGCAGGTCGATCCGACCGAAGCGTTCACCGATCTGCTCGCCCAGGTGCGCGAGCGCGATCTGCAGGCCTTCGCACACGCCGACGTGCCGTTCGAGCGTTTGGTCGAGGTGCTCAACCCGGCTCGCTCGCAGGCGCGGCATCCGCTGTTCCAGGTGATGCTGTCGTTCCAGAACCTCGGGCGCACCTCGCTGGAGCTGCCCGGACTCGCGGTTTCCGAACTCGGCATCGATCCGCCGACCGCCAAGGTCGACCTGCAGCTCACGCTGAGCGAGGGTGCGGAATCGGAGATGGCCGCCGAACTCGTCTATGCCACCGACCTTTTCGACGATCCGTTCGCTGACGCCTTCGCTGAGCGATTCGTCCGGGTGCTGCGCGGTATCACCGCCGCACCGGCGATCGTGGTGGGCGATATCGACCTGCTCGACGACACCGAGCGGACCCAGGTGCTCGACCGGTGGAACGAGACCGAATTCCCGGTGGACGCGGCACTGACCTCGCCGGTCGGCGATGCGGCCGCGACGCTGGTCTCGCTGTTCGAGGCGCAGGTTTTGCGCACGCCGGACGCCTACGCGGTCAGTTACGAGGGGACAACTCTTTCCTACGCCGAGTTCGCCGCCCGCGTACACCGTCTGGCGCGCTGGCTGAAGCAGAACGGCGTCGGCCCGGAGTCCTATGTGGCCCTGGGCATGCGGCGCTCGATCGATCTGGTCGTCGGCATGTACGCGATCAATGCCGCCGGTGGTGCGTACGTGCCGCTGGATCCGGATCATCCGGCCGAGCGCATCGACTACATCCTGGAGACCGCGCGACCGGTCTGCGTGCTGACCTCCGGCACCGATCTGGAGACCACGGTGTCGCGCCAGGTCCGTATCGATGAACTCGACCTCGCCGAGTTCTCGGATGAACCGCTGACCGACGCGGATCGTCATCGCCCGCTGCGTCCGGGCAATACCGCGTACGTGATCTTCACCTCGGGTTCGACCGGTCGTCCCAAGGGTGTCGCGGTCTCGCACGCCGCGATCGTCAACCGCCTGGTGTGGATGCACGCCGAATACGGTCTGTCCGCCGAAGACGTTGTGCTGCAGAAGACTCCGGCGACCTTCGACGTGTCGGTGTGGGAGTTCTTCTGGCCCTTGCAGGTCGGCGCGCGCCTGGTCGTCGCCAAGCCGGACGGTCACCGCGATCCGGCCTATATGGCGCGCCTGATCGTCGACGAGCAGGTCACCACGGTGCACTTCGTGCCGTCCATGCTCTCGGTATTCGTCGCCGAGGACCGTGCGGCCGAATGCACCAGTCTGCGTAATGTTTTCGCCTCCGGTGAGGCGCTGCCCGCCGTGGCCGCGCAGCGGCTGCGCCAGCTGACCGGCGCTCGACTGCACAATCTGTACGGCCCCACCGAGGCCGCGGTCGACGTCACCTTCCACGAGGTGACCGATGCCGATATCAGCTCGGTGCCGATCGGTGCGCCGGTGTTCAACACCCAGGTGTACGTGCTGGATTCGCGGTTGCGTCCGGTGCCCGCGGGCGTCCCGGGTGAGCTGTATCTGGCGGGCGCGCAGTTGGCGCACGGCTATGTCGGCCGCCCGGACCTGACCACCGAACGTTTCGTCGCGAACCCGTTCGGTGCCGCCGAGCGCATGTACCGCACCGGTGACCTCGTGATGTGGACGCCGCGCGGTGAACTGGAGTACCTGGGCCGCACCGACTTCCAGGTGAAGTTGCGCGGTCTGCGCATCGAACTCGGTGAGATCGAGTCCGCGCTCACCGCGCAGGCCGCGGTGGCGCAAGCGGTCGTGCTCGTGCATTCGGATGACCGGACCGGCGATCAGCTGGTCGCCTACCTGGTCGCGAATCCGGACCGCGCCATCGAGATCGAGACCGTCAAGAACACGCTCGGCGAGCAGTTGCCCGCGTACATGGTGCCAGCGGCCTACATGGTGCTCGACGAGTTCCCGCTCAATGCCTCCGGCAAGCTGGACCGCAAGGCGCTGCCCACACCGACGTTCGCTGCCAAGGTATTCCGCGCGCCGACCACCCCGGTGGAGGAGATCGTCGCGGGCACCTTCGCGGAGGTGCTGGGTCTGCAGGGCGTCGGCCACGGCGTCGGCTTGGACGACGATTTCTTCGAACTCGGCGGCAACTCGCTGATCGCCACCCAGGTCGCCGCACGACTCGGCGCGGCGCTGGACACCCAGATCCCGGTGCGCGCGCTGTTCGAGGCTTCGAATGTCGCGGCACTGGCCGCGCTGGTGGAATCGGCGGCGGGCGAAGGAGGTCGCGCACCGCTGACCCCGCAACCGCGCCCCGAGCTGGTCCCGCTGTCGCTGGCCCAGCAGCGGATGTGGTTCCTGAACCGCTTCGACAACCGCACCGCGGTCAACAACATTCCGGTGGCCGTCCGGCTCACCGGCGATGTCGATATCGCCGCGCTGAACGCCGCCGTCGGCGATGTGCTGGCCAGGCACGAGGCGCTGCGCACCATCTACCCGGAGGTCGAAGGCGCCGGTTACCAGCACGTGCTGCACACCGACGAGGTGCGCTTCGAGCTGGCTACCGAGGCGATCGCCCCCGGCGCGGTGCCCGCGCGCATCGTCGAGCTGGCGAGCGTGTACTTCGATGTGACCAGCGAGGTGCCGTTCCGGGCCAACCTGCTCAGCATCGATGCGCAGAACCATGTCGCGGTGCTCGTCATGCACCACATCAGCGGTGACGGTTTCTCGCTGCGTCCGCTGCTGCGTGACGTGGTGCTGGCCTACACCGAGCGCAGTCGCGGTGAGGTGCCCGCCTGGACGCCGCTGGATGTCCAGTACGCCGACTACGCGCTGTGGCAGCGTGACGTGCTCGGCAGCGAGGACGATCCGGAATCGGTCGCGGCACAGCAGCTCGCGTACTGGACCGAGCAGCTGGTCGATCTGCCCGATCAGATCGAACTGCCCGCCGACCGCTCGCGGCCCGAGGTCGCGTCCAATGCCGGTGGCACGCACGGCTTCTCGATCGACGCCGAATTGCACGGTGCGCTGGCCGAACTCGCCCGCGCTCGCGGGGTCACGCTGTTCATGGTCATGCATGCGGCACTTGCGGCCTGGGCGGCCCGGCTGTCGAACAGCACCGATATCGCCATCGGCACCCCGATCGCCGGCCGCGGTGAACGCGCGCTCGACGATCTGGTCGGCATGTTCGTCAATACGCTGGTGCTGCGCAACGAGGTCGAGCCGAGCGCCAAGTTCAGCGATCTGCTCGCGCAGGTGCGCCGCACCGATCTCGCGGCCTTCGCCAACGCCGATGTGCCGTTCGAGCGGCTGGTGGATGTCATCAGCCCGGCCCGCTCGCAGGCACACCACCCGCTGTTCCAGGTGGCGTTGACCTTCGAAGCCGCCTCGGCTGCGGAAATGGGCACCATCGCACTGCCGGGCGTCGAGCTGTCGGTGGTCGAATTCGATCCCGGCACAGCCAAATTCGATGTGCAGCTGACCGTCGGCGAAACCGCCGACGGTGCGCTCGGCCTGTCGTGGAACTACGCCACCGAGCTGTTCGATCCGGAGACGGTGGCATCGTTCGCCGATCGCCTGGTCCGGATTCTGCAGAGTGTGGTCGAGGATCCCGAGATCGTCATCGGCGATATCGATCTGCTCGGTGAGGCCGAGCGGCTCAATGTGTCGCAGCGCTGGGTGTCGTCCGGATTCGACAGCCTGGCGCGAGCGACGGGCCCGGAGGCAGCACGGGGGGCCGTCGAGACAGCGCCCGGCAAGGCGTACGCGCGCACGCAGGGCACCGGGAGCGCCGCAATCCGATACAGCGCACCGCGATTCAGTGCTCCCGGTACCACGCTGGTCGATCTGTTCGAGCAGACGGTGGCCGCGCATCCGGACAATACGGCGGCCAAATTCGGCATCGAATCGCTGACCTACGCGGAGCTGGATCGGCGCGCGAATGTGTTGGCGCGCAGGCTGATCGCCGACGGCGCGGGTCCCGAGTCGCTGGTCGCGGTGATCCTGCCGCGCTCGCTCGATCTCGTGGTCGCGTTGCTCGCGGTGGTGAAGACTGGTGCGGGCTATGTGCCCGTCGACCCGACCTACCCGGCCGACCGCATCGCCTACGTGCTCGCGGATTCGCGTCCGACCAGCGTGATTCTCGATTCGACGGTTCAGGTGAGGGTGCCCGACGAGCTGCCGACCGTGGTGCTCGACGGATTCGCGGTGGAGACCGGCAATGTCGAGGACGCCGACGATGCGCCGATCACCGACGCCGACCGTCTCGCAGCGCTCACCCCGGACAATGTCGCGTACGTGATCTACACCTCCGGCTCGACCGGCCGCCCGAAGGGTGTCGCGGTCGCGCACCGGAATGTGGTGCGGCTGTTCGCCAATACCGATCGCGACTTCGGCTTCGGCCCCCGCGATGTGTGGACGCTGTTCCACTCCTACGCCTTCGACTTCTCGGTGTGGGAGCTGTGGGGTCCGCTGCTGTTCGGCGGCACCCTGGTGGTCGTCGACTACTACACCTCGCGCTCGCCCGAACAGTTCCTGGAACTGCTGCGGGTGGAGCAGGTCACGGTGCTCAACCAGACGCCGTCCGCGTTCTACCAACTGGCCGAGGCGGATCGCAATGCCGCTCCGGATGCCGAACCGCTGGCCTTGCGCTACGTGGTGTTCGGCGGTGAAGCCCTCGAATTGCGCAGGCTTTCGGATTGGGTTGCCCGACACGGTGACGGCACCGACCGGCGCGCGGCGCATGTCGCTCCGCTGCTGGTCAATATGTACGGCATCACCGAGACCACGGTGCACGTGTCCTACCGTGCGCTGGACGCCGCGACCATCGCCGCCGCCTCCGGCAGTGTGGTCGGCCGCGCCATCGCGGGTCTGCGCGTGTACGTCCTCGACAACCGGCTGCGGCCGGTGCCGGTCGGCGTCGCGGGCGAAATGTATGTCGCGGGACCGCAGTTGGCCCGCGGTTACCTCGGTCGCTCGGACCTGACCACCACCCGCTTCGTCGCGAACCCCCTCGCCGACGCGGAGGCCGCGGGCACGCGTCTGTACCGCTCCGGCGACCTCGCGCGCTGGAACCGCTTCGGCGAACTCGAATACCTGGGCCGCGCCGACGATCAGGTCAAGGTGCGCGGCTTCCGCATCGAACTCGGTGAAATCGAATCCGCCATCCTGGCCCAGCCGGGCATCGCTCAGGCCGCGGTCATCGTGCGCGAGGATCAGCCGGGCGATCAGCGGATCGTGGCCTATGTGGTCGCCGAACCCGATGTCATCCCGGACCTGGATGTGGTGCGCAGCGGTGCGGCGGAACGACTTCCGTCCTTCATGGTGCCCGCGGCGCTGGTGCGGCTCGAGTGGATTCCGCTGACCGTCAACGGCAAGCTGGACCGTCGCGCGCTGCCCGCGCCCGCGGTGCAGGCCAAGGCTTTCCGCGCACCGGTGACCCCGGTGCAGGAGACCGTCGCCGCGGTCTTCGCCGATGTGCTCGACCTGCCCAGGGTCGGTGTCGACGACGACTTCTTCGATCTCGGGGGCAACTCGCTCATCGCGACCAGGGTGGTCGCCCGGATCGGCGCGGCGCTCGGCACCACCGTCCCGGTGCGCGCGCTGTTCGAGGCCTCCACCGTGGAAGCGCTCGCGGCCCGGGTGGAATCGCATGCCGACGGCGCCGCGCGCGCCCGGCTCGTGGCGCGCCCGCGCAAGGCCGACGAACTCGTGCCGCTGTCGTTCGCACAGCAGCGCATGTGGTTCCTGAACAAGTACGACACCACATCCGCGGCCTACAACCTCCCGGTCGCCATCCGGTTGACCGGTGCGCTCGATGTCGAGGCGCTGCGGCTGGCGGTGGCGGATGTGGTGCGCAGGCACGAATCGCTGCGCACCCGCTACCCGGAGCACGGCGGCACCCCGGTCCAGGTGATCGTGCCCGCCGACGCGATCGCGCTCGACCTGCAGCCGGTTTCGGTCGACCCGGCCGAGCTGACCGCGGTGGTGACCGAATTCGTGACCACCGGATTCGATGTGTCCGAACAGGCTCCGCTGCGGACCAGGCTCTTCTCCGCAGGCGCCGATGAGCATGTGTTCGTCGTCGTCGTGCACCACATCGCGGCCGACGGCTTCTCCCTCGGCCCGCTGACCCGCGACGTGATGCTCGCCTACACCGCGCGCGCCCAGGACGCCGCGCCCGGCTGGGCGCCGCTGCCGGTGCAGTACGCGGACTTCGCCATCTGGCAGCGCGAAGTCCTCGGCGCCGAAGACGATCCGACGTCGCTGATGGCGCGTCAGGTGGCACATTGGAAGCGCGCACTCGACGGCGTCCCGGACGAACTTCCGCTGCCCACCGATCGGCCGCGTCCCGCGATCGCCTCGCATCGCGGCGCGACCCTGCAGACCGAACTGCCCGCCGAACTGATCGCGGCGCTGGAAGGTATTGCGCGCCAACGCGGTGCGTCGCTGTTCATGGTGATGCACAGCGCGCTCACGGTGCTGCTGGCCCGTTTGTCGGGCACCGACGACATCGCCGTCGGTTCGCCGATCGCGGGACGCGGTGAGCAGGCGCTCGACGATCTCGTCGGCATGTTCGTCAACACCCTCGTGCTGCGCACCGGTATCGATCAGTCCGAATCGTTCACGGCGCTGCTGGACCGGGTGCGCTCGACGGACCTGGATGCCTTCGGCAACGCCGATGTGCCGTTCGAACGGCTGGTGGAACTGCTCGCGCCGGAACGCTCGCAGGCGCGCAACCCGCTGTTCCAGGTGATGCTCGCATTCCAGAACCTGGAGCGCACCGCACTCGAATTGCCGGGTCTCTCGGTGTCCGCACTGGATCTCGACGAGAATGTGGCCCGCTTCGACCTGCAGTTCACGCTGTCGGAAACCGGTTCCGCCGGAATGACTTTGGCGCTCACCTACGCCACCGAGCTGTTCGACGAGTCGACCGCCGAGCTGATCACGCAGCGCCTGCGGCGGGTGCTGGAGGCCATTGCCGCCGACCCGACGATCGCGGTGGGTGCCATCGATGTGCTCGACGCGCAGGAGCGGGCCGAGCTCATCGCCCGCACCGGTGCGCCCGCGGTGCCCGCGCGCACCCTGCCCGAGCTGCTGGCCGAGGCCGCCGCGATGGATCCGAAGGCGACCGCCGTGGTGTTCCAGGGGACACGTGTGTCCTACGGCGACCTCGACGAGCGGTCGAACCGGTTGGCACGCTTGCTCATAGCCGAGGGCATCGGCACCGAGGATCTGGTGGCCGTCGGCGTGCCGCGGTCCGCGGATTCGGTCTTCGCGGCCTGGGCGGTATCGAAGACGGGTGCGGCATTCGTGCCCGTCGACCCGAACTACCCGGCCGAGCGCATCGCGCACATGGTCACCGATTCCGGTTCCCCCGTCGGTCTCACCGTCGCGGCGGTTCGCGACGGTCTGCCGGATTCGGTGCGCTGGCTGGTGCTCGACGAGCTCGACCTGGACGGATTCGACGGCGGTCCGATCACCGACGCCGACCGGGTCCGCCCGCTGCGTCCGGCGCATCCGGCCTACGTCATCTACACCTCGGGCTCCACCGGTGTGCCCAAGGGTGTGGTGGTCACCCATGCCGGACTCGCGAACTTCAGCGTCGAGCAGATCGTGCGCTACGATCTCGATTCCGGTTCGCGCGCACTGCATTTCGCCTCGCCCAGTTTCGATGCCTCGATCCTGGAACTGCTGCTCGCGGTCGGCGCGGGCGGTGCGCTCGTGGTTACGCCGCCCGGCGTGTACGGCGGTGAGGAACTGTCCGAGCTGATCCGCACCGAGCGGGTCACGCACGCCTTCATCACACCCGCCGCGTTGGCCACCTTCGACCCGAGCGGCCTGGACTCGCTGCGGGTGCTGGTCGCCGGTGGTGAGGCGGTTCCGGCGGATCTGGTCGCGAAGTGGGCGGTGCCGCTGGAGAACGGGGCCGTCCGCAACTTCCACAACGGCTACGGTCCGACCGAGACCACCATCATGACCAATATCAGCGAGCCGCTGGTGGCCGGTGACACGGTGGTGATCGGTGCGCCGATCCGCGGTATGCAGTCGCTGATCCTGGACGCCCAGCTCCGGCCGGTGCCGGTGGGTGTCGCGGGTGAGCTGTATCTGTCGGGCATCCAGCTGGCGCGCGGTTATCACGCCCGCGCCGGGCTGAGCGCGGAACGCTTCGTGGCCAACCCGTATGTCGCGGGTGCGCGCATGTACCGCACCGGTGACGTGGTCAGATGGGTTCCTGCATCGCGAAGCGATTCCATGAGGGGTGGTGGTCGGGCGACGGGTGGGCCCCGTACCGGCGAGGTCGAATATGTTGGCCGCTCCGACTTCCAGGTGAAGGTGCGCGGCTTCCGCATCGAACTCGGTGAGATCGACGCGGCGCTGGCAGCACACGAGACCGTCGACTTCGCGGTCACCGTCGGCCACAAGGGCGCGGCGGGCGCGACCTCGCTGGTGTCGTATGTGGTTGCGGTACCGGGTCGTTCGATCGATGTCGCGGAGTTGACCGCGCACGTCGAGGAACGCCTGCCCGCGTACATGGTGCCGTCGTCGGTGATGGTGATCGACCACATTCCGCTGACCCCGGTCGGCAAGCTGGACCGCAAGGCCCTGCCGGAGCCGGTATTCGCGACCGAGGTGGTCTTCCGCGCACCGCGCACGCCGATCGAGCACACCATTGCCGAGGTCTTCGCCGAGGTGCTCGGCGTCGAGCGCGTCGGTGTCGACGATTCGTTCTTCGCACTCGGCGGCGACAGCATCGTGTCCATCCAGCTGGTTTCGCGGGCCAAGGCGCGCGGTGTGGTCTTCACCCCGCGCAATGTCTTCGAGCAGCGCACCGTGGCCGGACTCGCCGCCGTCGCCGAGACCGCCGACAGCACCGATACCGCCGTCGAGGCGCTGGCCGAGCTGCCCGGTGGCGGCATCGGCGCCATGCCGCTGACCCCGGTGGTCCGGTTCATGGCGCAGCGGCAGGGTTCGTTCGGCCGGTTCAACCAGACCATGGCGCTCGAATTGCCGGTCGGTATCGATCGCGCGGGCATCGCGAAAACCGTTGCCGCGGTGGTCGATCGCCACGACATGCTGCGGGCGCGGCTGTATCGCGAGGGTGCGGACTGGACCCTCGAGACCGTCGAGCCGGGCACCATCGATGTGGACGCGCTGATCGATCGCACCGAATTCGATGCCGGTATCGACGACGCGGGGCTGTTCGAAATCGCTTCCGCCGCATTGGATGCCGCACTGGATCGACTCGACCCGGCTGCTGGCGTGGTGGTTCGGTTCGTCTGGCTGGAACCGTCGGACGGCAGCCGCGGCGGTCGTCTTATCGTGGCCGCGCATCACCTCGTGGTGGACGGTGTCTCCTGGCGCATCCTGGTGCCGGACTTCGTCGCCGCCTGGGGCCAGCTCACCGCGGGACAGGAACCGCAGCTCGTCGCACCCGCGACCTCGATGCGGGCCTGGGCGGACGCACTGCGCCGCGAGGCCGAAAGCGCCGAGCGGGTGGCCGAACTCGACTACTGGCGTTCGGTGGTCGGTACGGCGGATCCGCTGCTGACCGAGCGTGCGCTGGATCCGGCCGTGGATACCTCGGCCGCCATCGAGAAGCTGCAGGTCGAGGTGTCGGCCGAGGTCACCAAGGCGCTGCTGACCACCGTGCCCGCGCTGTTCCACGGCGGCGTCAACGACGGTCTGCTCACCGCGCTCGCCCTGGCGACCGCGAAGTGGCGCGCGGGCCGCACCGCCGCCCGCGCCGACGATGCGCTGCTGATCCGCCTGGAGGGCCACGGCCGCGAAGAGGGCATCGTGCCCGGTGCCGATCTCTCGCGCACCGTCGGCTGGTTCACCGCGATCTTCCCGGTCCGCTTCGACCTGTCCGGCATCGATATCGATGCCGCGCTGACCGGGGGCCCCGCGCTCGGCAAGGCCGTCAAGGCGGTCAAGGAGCAGCTGCTCGCGGTGCCGGACAAGGGCATCGGCTACGGCCTGCTGCGTTATATGAACGCGGCAACCGCGACGGAACTGCCCGTCGAACAGCCGGGCCAGGTGAGCTTCAACTACCTGGGCCGCGTCTCCGAGGGCGATGTGCCCGAGGCGCTGCGCGGCTTCGGCTGGATCCCGGCCGCCGAACTCGGCGCGCTCGGCGGCGCCTACGACGCGGATATGCCCGCGATGGCGCCGCTGGATATCAATGCCATCGTGGTCGGCGACAAGCTGACCGCCAATATCGGCTACCCGAGCACCCTGCTCGATGCCGCACAGGTCCGCGAATTCGGCGAACTGTGGACCACCGCACTGGAAGCGGTTGCCCGGCACGCCAATTCGAATGGCGCGGGCGGGCACACACCGTCCGACTTCGGTCTGGTGCGCTCGACCCAGCGCGATATCGACAACTGGGAGCAGCGCTTCCCGGCACTGGCCGATATCTGGCCGCTGTCCGCGCTGCAGGCGGGTCTGCTGTTCCACGCGCGCCTGGCCGCCACCTCGGTGGACGTCTACACCGCGCAGGCCGTGCTGACGCTCACCGGCCGGGTGGATCCGACCCGATTGCGCTCGGCCGCACAGGCTCTGGTGGACCGCTACGAGAACCTGCGCACCGCCTTCGTCACCGATAACGACGGCAACCCGGTGCAGGTCGTCCTCGACAGCGCCCGGGTCGCCTGGGCCGAGCACGACCGGACCGAATCCGGCGACGCCGCCGATCTCATCGCCGCCGACCGCACCCAGCGCTTCGATCTGACCGCGCCGCCGCTGATCCGCTTCACACTGATCCAAACCGCCCGGGCGGGAGCGGCAGGCCCGGAGGCGGCAGCCCGCGTAACCACGGAGGGACCCGCGGACGCCCCATCGGACACCGACAGTTGGCAATTCGTTGTTTCCAACCACCACATCCTGCTCGACGGCTGGTCCATGCCGCTGCTCATGCGGGATCTGCTGGTGCTCTACGCGGCGCACGCCGATGCCAATGTGCTGCCCGCGGTGCGCTCCTACCGGCACTTCCTGGAATGGACCAGGCAGCAGGATCACGCGGCCTCGGTGGCCGCGTGGACCGACGCACTGCGCGGTGTCAGCGAACCGACGCTGCTGTCCCGCCCGGATGCGAGCCGCGAGATCACCTCGCTGTCCGGCGAATACTTCTTCGAGCTGGACGAGCAGGCGACCGCGCGACTCACCGCACTCGCCGCCTCGCTCGGCGTCACGCCGAATACCGTGCTGCAGGTCGCCTGGGGCATTCTGATCGGCCGGATGACCAGCCGTGACGATGTGCTGTTCGGTACCACGGTGTCCGGCCGTCCGGCACAGCTGTCCGGCGTCGAATCGATGGTCGGCCTGTTCATCAACACCGTTCCGGTGCGGGTGCGCTTCGATCCGTCGGAATCGGTGGAGCAGTTGCTCACCCGGACCCAGGGCGAGCAGGCGGATCTGCTCGATCACCACTACGTCGGCCTGGCCGATATCCAGTCCGCCGCCGGCATCGGCGGTCTGTTCGACACGCTGGTGGTCTTCGAGTCCTACCCGGTCGATGCCGAGGGCATCCGGGCGCAGGCCGCCGATATCGATGGCATGGCCGTGGTCGATATGCAGGCCGCCGACGCGACGCACTATCCGCTGACCCTGATCGCGCAGCTGGACTCGCAGCTGCGGGTGCGCGCGGGCTACCTGCGCGACCTGTTCGACGAGCAGACGGTGCGCCGCATCGCCGACCGCCTGGTTCGGGTGCTCACCGCGATCACCACCGAACCCGCCGCGGTCGTCGGCGATATCGAACTGCTCGACACCACCGAGCGCGAACTCGTGGTGTCCGATTGGAACGACACCGCACACGACGTGGACGCTGCCGCCACGCTGGTCTCGATGTTCGAGGCCCAGCTCGCCGCGACTCCGGACGCGACCGCGCTGACATTCGAGGGGACCAGTCTGACCTACGCCGAGTTCGGCGCCCGGGTCTACAGCCTGGCGCGCTGGCTCATCGAACGCGGTGTCGGCCCGGAATCATATGTGGCCCTTGGCATGCGGCGCTCCATCGATCTGGTGGTCGGCATGTACGCGGTGGCCGTGGCCGGTGGTGCGTATGTGCCGCTGGATCCGGATCATCCGGCCGAGCGCACGGAATACATTCTCGCCACGGCCGATCCGGTCTGCGTGCTGACCTCCGGTGACGATCTGAAGATCGATACCGCCCAGGTGCGCATCGATCTGCTCGACCTGTTCGGGCTCTCGGACCAGCCGGTGACCGAGGCGGAACGGCGTGCGCCGCTGCGCCCGTCGAATACCGCGTACGTGATCTTCACCTCGGGTTCGACCGGTCGTCCGAAGGGTGTGGCGGTCAGCCATGCCGCGATCGTGAACCGTCTGGAGTGGATGCAGTCGGCCTACGGGCTGACCGGCGCCGACGCCGTACTGCAGAAGACGCCCGCCACCTTCGACGTTTCGGTGTGGGAGTTCTTCTGGCCGTTGCAGATCGGTGCGCGGCTGGTCATCGCGAAGCCGGACGGGCATCGCGATCCCGCCTACCTCGCCGAGATCATTACCGCCGAGCGGGTCACCGTCACCCACTTCGTGCCGTCCATGCTGTCGGTCTTCGTGGCCGATGCGGCCGCGGCGCGGTGTGATTCGCTGCGACTGGTATTCGCCTCCGGTGAGGCGCTGCCGCCCAAGCCCGCGCATCGCCTGCGCGAACTGACCGGTGCCGCACTGCACAACCTGTACGGCCCGACCGAGGCCGCGGTCGACGTCACCTTCCACGAGGTGGTCGCGACCGATACCGACACCGTGCCGATCGGTGCGCCGGTCTTCAATACCCAGGTCTACGTGCTCGATTCGCGGCTGCGCCCGGTTCCGGTCGGTGTCGCGGGTGAGCTGTACCTCGCGGGCACCCAGCTGGCGCGCGGCTACGTCGCGCGTCCGGATCTGACCAGCGATCGGTTCGTCGCGAACCCGTTCGCCACCGATGGCGCGCGCATGTACCGCACCGGCGACCTGGTGGCCTGGACGGCCGACGGCGAGCTGGATTACCTGGGCCGCACCGACTTCCAGGTGAAGCTGCGCGGTCTGCGCATCGAGCTCGGCGAGATCGAGCAGGCGCTCACCGCGCTGGACGAGGTCGCCCAGGCCGTCGTCGTGGTGCGCGGTGATCAGCACACCGGCGACCAGCTCGTCGCGTATGTCATCGCGACGCCGAACCTGCGGCTGGATATCGAGACGGTGCGCGAGGATCTGGCGCGGCAGTTGCCCGCGTACATGGTCCCGTCGGTGGTCATCGTGCTCGACGCCTTCCCGCTCAACGCCTCCGGCAAGCTGGATCGCAAGGCACTGCCCGCACCGGTGTTCGAGGCAGCGGTCTTCCGCGCGCCGACCACGCCGATCGAAGAGATCATCGCGGCCACCTACGCTGATGTGCTCGGCCTGGAACGCGTCGGTCTCGACGACGACTTCTTCGCACTCGGCGGTAACTCGCTGAGCGCCACCCAGGTCGCCGCCCGGCTCTCGGCCGCGTTGGATACCGATCTCGGTGTGCGCGAACTGTTCGAGGCGTCCTCGGTGGCCGCGCTCGCGGCCCGCGCGGAGTCTCGCGCCGGTGCCGGTGCGCGCATGGCCCTGGTGCCGCAGCAGCGTCCCGAACGGGTGCCGCTGTCGCTGGCCCAGCAGCGCATGTGGTTCCTCAACCGCTTCGATCCGGAATCGGCCGTGGACAATATCCCGGCCGCGGTGCGGCTGTCGGGGCTGCTCGACCGGCAGGCACTGCAGATCGCGGTCGCCGATGTGCTGGCCCGCCACGAATCGCTGCGCACCTTCTACCCGGAGTACGACGGCACCGCCTACCAGCAGACCGTCTCCACCGCCCGGGTGATCCCGGATCTGACGCCCATCGATGTCACCGAAGCCGAACTGCCGCAGCGCGTCGCGGAGGTCATCCTGACCGGCTTCGACGTCACCGCCGAAGTTCCGTTCCGGGCCAAGCTGTTCGAGATCAGCCCGACCGAACATGTGCTCGCCCTGGTGGTGCACCACATTTCGGCCGACGGCTTCTCGATGGGCCCGCTGACCCGTGACGTGATGACGGCCTACGCCGCGCGCGTCGAGGGCGGCGAGCCTTCCTGGCGTCCGCTGGACGTGCAGTACGCCGACTTCGCACTGTGGCAGCGCGCCGTGCTCGGTGCCGAATCCGATCCGGAATCGGTGATCTCGGCGCAGATCGAGTTCTGGTCCAAGACCCTGCGCGGGCTGCCCGAACAGCTCGACCTGCCCGCCGACCGGCCGCGGCCGGCGGTGGCATCGGGTCGCGGTGCCACGCACGTCTTCGAGATCGATGCCGAAACCCATGGCAAGCTCACCGAACTCGCGCGCACCAGGGGTACGACGCTGTTCATGGTCGCGCACACCGCGCTGGCCGTGCTGCTGTCGCGGCTGTCCGGTGAGGAAGACATCGCGATCGGTACGCCGATCGCCGGACGTGGTGAGCGCGCGCTCGACGATCTGATCGGCATGTTCGTCAACACCCTGGTGTTGCGGACCCCGATCGACGGCGAGGCCACCTTCACCGAACTGCTGCGCACCGTGCGGGCCATCGATATCGGCGCGTTCGGCCATGCCGACCTCCCGTTCGAGCGGCTGGTGGAGATCCTGAACCCGGCCCGTTCGCAGGCGCGGCATCCGCTGTTCCAGGTGATGCTGTCGTTCCAGAACACCGGCCAGAACAGCCTGGAACTGCCCGGACTCACGGTCAGCGGTGTCGAACTGCCGATCGATGTGGCCAAGTTCGATCTGCAGCTGGTGCTCTCGGAGCAGACCGCGACCCCGATCAGTACCTCGAACGGTGCGGGCGCCACCACGGTCGCGCCTTCGGGCATCGCGGGCGAATTGATCTACGCCACCGATCTTTTCGATGCCGACACCATGGCGGCGTTCGGACAGCGGTTCAACCGGCTGCTGCAAGCCGTCGCGGCCGAACCGGATCGGGCCATCGGCGATATCGACCTGCTCGATGCGTCCGAAGCCGAACTGGCACTGCGTGGCTGGAACGACACCGAGCGCGATCTCGGTGCGGTCGGCACGCTGGTCGATGAATTCGCCGCGCAGGCGGCGGCGACGCCGGATGCGGTCGCGATCGTGGACCCGGCAACGGGTTCCGCACTCACCTACGCCGAATTCGGTGCCCGCGTGCACCGCTTGGCGCGTCGCCTCATCGCGGACGGTGTCGGCCCGGAGAGCCTGGTGGCCCTCGGTCTTCGGCGCTCCGTCGACCTCGTGGTCGCGGCGTACGCCGTGCAGGAGGCCGGTGGCGGTTATGTCCCGCTCGACCTCGATCAGCCTGCGGAGCGGATCGGGTATGTGCTCGAGTCGGCCGCGCCGGTATGCGTTCTGACCACCTCGCGTGACGACTTCGACGGCACCGGTCTGCCCACAATCGTCATCGATGACCTGGATCTGTCCGAGTACTCGGATGCACCGGTCACCGATGCGGAGCGGATCGCGCCGCTGCGGCCGAGCAACCCCGCGTACGTCATCTTCACCTCCGGTTCGACCGGTCGGCCGAAGGGTGTGGCCGTGCCGCACGCGGCCGTCGTCAACCAGATCCGTTGGATCACCGGTCAATACGGCATCGGTGCCGATGATGTCGTGCTGTTCAAGACCCCTGCCACCTTCGACGTGTCGGTGTGGGAGCTGTTCGGCCCGCTGAGCACCGGTGGCCGGATCGTGGTGGCCGGCCCGGACGGCCATCGCGACCCGCAGTACCTGGCCGACGTGATCGCGGCCGAACGGGTCACCATGACCTCGTTCGTGCCCTCGATGCTGAGCGTCTTCGCGAGCAGCGTCGACGCGGCGGCCGGCAGCGACGCACTGGTATCGCTGCGCGCACTCCTCATCGCCGGTGAGGCATTCACCGCCGATGCCGCGACCGCCATCCGCCGGGTCAGCTCGGCCGAGCTCTACAACCTGTACGGCCCGACCGAATTCACCGTCCACGCGACCCACGGCCCGGTGGCCGCGAAGGTCGACGGCGCGGTGCCGATCGGCCTGCCGGTGTGGAATTCGCAGGCGTACGTACTGGATTCGCGTCTGCATCCGGTCGCGCCGGGTGTCGCGGGTGAGTTGTATCTGGCCGGTGCGCAGTTGGCGCGCGGCTACTTCGGCCGCACGGATCTGACCGCGGATCGCTTCGTGGCCAACCCGTTCGGCGCACCGGGCGCTCGCATGTACCGCACCGGTGACCTGGTGACCCGGGCCGCCGACGGTTCGATCGTCTACCTCGGCCGCACCGACTTCCAGGTGAAGCTGCGCGGTCTGCGCATCGAGCTCGGAGAGATCGAAACCGCGCTCACCGCACACGATTCGGTGGCACAGGCCGTGGCACTGGTGCGTTCGGACACCAGGACCGGCGATCAGCTGGTCGGCTACGTGGTACCCGCGAACGGCGCCACCGTCGACATCGACGCGCTGCGCACCCACCTGACCGCGCAACTGCCGTCGTACATGGTCCCGGCGGCGCTCATGGTGCTCGATGCCATGCCGTTGAACCCCAACGGCAAGCTCGACCGCCGCGCCCTGCCCGAACCCGCCTTCGAGGCCAAGGAATTCCGCGCACCGTCGACCCCGATCGAAGAGATCGTGGCCGACACCTTCGCCGAGGTGCTCGGTCTGTCGACCGCGGACGGCGCGCGTCCGGTCGGTCTTGACGACGACTTCTTCGACCTCGGCGGCAACTCGCTGATCGCCACCCAGGTGGTCGCTCGCCTGGGTGCCGCACTCGACACCCGCATTCCGGTGCGGCTGCTGTTCGAAGCCCCGAATGTCGCCGCGCTCGCCGCGCGGATGGAGGGACAGCAGGGCACCGGCGGACGCCGGGAACTGACGGCCGGACCGCGGCCGGAACAGATTCCGCTCTCGCTGGCCCAGCAGCGGATGTGGTTCCTCAACCGCTTCGACAACCAGACCGCCGTCAACAACATCCCGCTGGCGGTCCGGCTCACCGGCGCACTCGACACCGATGCGCTGCGCATGGCGGTCGCCGATGTGATGGACCGGCACGAGGTGCTGCGCACCGTCTACCCGGAGACCGCCGACGGTCAGGGCGTGCAGGTCGTGCTGCCCACCGGTCAGGTCCACCTCGACCTGACCCCGCTCGTGGTGTCCGAGACCGATATTCGCGATCGCATCAGTGAACTGGTGCTGACCGGCTTCGACGTGACCGCGGAAGTTCCGGTGCGCGCCAAGCTGTTCCGGCTCGAGTCGCCGATGGACGGCTCGCTGCCCGATACCCACGTGCTGGTCTTCGTGGTGCACCACATCTCCGGTGACGGCTGGTCGGTGCGTCCGCTGGCCCGCGACGTGATGGTCGCCTACGCGGCCCGCACCCGCGGCGAATCGCCCGCCTGGGCGCCGCTGGCGGTGCAGTACGCCGACTTCGCGCTCTGGCAGCGCGACACCCTCGGCTCCGAGGACGATCCGGCATCGCTGATCGCCCAGCAGGTCGCCTACTGGTCGCGGAATCTGGCCGGATTGCCCGACCAGCTGGATCTGCCGTCGGATCGTTCGCGTCCGGCCGTCGCGTCCAACCGCGGTGACGTCTACGAATTCGGCATCGACGCGCAGTTGCTGACCGAGCTCAACGCACTGGCCCGCGCGAACGGCGCGAGTCTGTTCATGGTGGTGCACGCGGCCTTCGCGGCACTGCTCGCGCGCCTGTCGGGCAGCGACGATATCGCCATCGGCACCGCGGTCGCGGGTCGTGGCGAGGCCGTGCTCGACGATGCGATCGGCATGTTCGTCAATACGCTCGTGCTGCGCACGCCGGTCGATTCCGGTGCGTCCTTCGCCGACTTGGTCGCGCGGGCGCGCGAAACCGATCTGGCCGCCTTCGGCCACGCCGACCTGCCGTTCGAGCGGCTGGTCGACATCCTCAACCCGGCCCGTTCGCAGGCGCGGCATCCGCTGTTCCAGGTGATGCTGTCGTTCCAGAACACCGGTGAGGCATCGTTCGAACTGCCCGGTCTCGAGGTGGCAGGTGTGCCGCTCGACGTGGTGACCGCGAAGTTCGATCTGCACCTGAACCTCGCCGACCGCCTCGATGCGGCCGGAAACGCGGACGGCATGACCGCCGAATTCGCCTACGCGACGGATATCTTCGACGCGAAGACGATCGCCGGTGTCGCCACGCGCCTCACCCGCCTGCTGCGTGCGGTGGTCGCGGATCCGGCCGTCGCGGTCGGTGACGTCGATCTGCTCGATGCCGCCGAGCGCACCAAGGTGCTCGAAAAGTGGAACCAGACGGCGTATGTCGTCGATGCGCAGGCCACCCTGGTCTCGATGTTCGAGGAGCAGGCGGTCCGGAGCCCGAAGTCGATCGCGCTGACGTTCGAGGGGACGAGTCTGTCCTACGGTGAATTCACCTCCCGGGTGAATCGCCTTGCCCGGTACCTGGTTTCGCTGGGTGTCGGACCCGATTCGATGGTCGCGCTCGGCATGCGCCGATCCTTCGAGCTGGTGATCGGCATGTACGCGGTGAGCGTGGCAGGTGGCGCATATGTGCCGCTGGATCCGGATCATCCGGCCGACCGCACTCGGTATGTGCTCGACACCGCGCAGCCGGTCTGCGTGCTGACCACCGCCGCCGACGAGTTCGACGCGGGCTCGACGCCGACGCTCGAGATCGAGGCACTGGATCTTTCGGCATACTCCGACGAACCGTTGATCGATGCGGAACGCATTGCGCCGCTGCGGCCTTCGAATACCGCGTACGTGATCTTCACCTCGGGTTCGACCGGTCGTCCGAAGGGTGTGGCCGTCAGCCATGCCGCGATCGTCAACCGTCTGGTCTGGATGCAGGCCGAATACGGGCTGGATCGCGGCGATGTGGTCCTGCAGAAGACGCCCGCCACCTTCGACGTGTCGGTATGGGAATTCTGGTGGCCGCTGCAGGTCGGCGCGCGCCTGGTCATCGCGAAGCCGGACGGCCATCGCGATCCGGCCTACCTGGTGCAGACGATTGCCGACGAGCAGGTCACCACGGTGCACTTCGTGCCGTCCATGCTGTCGGTCTTCGTGGCCGACGACCGCGCGGGCGAATGCTTCGACCTGCGCAATGTCTTCGCCTCCGGTGAGGCGCTGCCCGCGGTGACCGCACAGCGGTTGCGCGAGCTGACCGGTGTCTGGCTGCACAACCTGTACGGTCCCACCGAGGCCGCTGTCGACGTCACCTATCACGAGGTCACCGACGCCGATACGGTGTCGGTGCCGATCGGTGCGCCGGTCTTCAACACCCAGGTGTACGTGCTGGATTCGCGGCTGCACCCGGTTCCGGTCGGTGTCGCAGGTGAGCTGTACCTCGCGGGCGAGCAGCTGGCGCGCGGCTATGTGGCACGTCCGGATCTGACCGCGGATCGCTTCGTGGCCAACCCGTTCGGCACCGGCGCGCGCATGTACCGCACCGGTGACCTCGTCACCTGGACCGCCAACGGTGAACTGGAATACCTGGGCCGCACCGACTTCCAGGTGAAGCTGCGCGGTCTGCGTATCGAACTCGGCGAGATCGAATCGGCGCTCACCGCGCTGGGGACGATCGCGCAGGCGGCCGTGGTGGTCCGCTCCGATGATCGCCTCGGCGATCAGCTGGTCGCGTATGTGATCGCGGCAGCGGATCGTTCGATCGATATCGACCAGGTGCGCGCCGAACTCGCGGGCGATCTGCCCGCGTACATGGTGCCGACCGCCTTCGTCGTACTGGACGCGTTCCCGCTCAACGCCTCCGGCAAGCTGGATCGCAAGGCGCTGCCCGCGCCGGTATTCGAGGCGAAGGTGTTCCGCGCACCGTCCACCCCGATCGAAGAGATCGTGGCGGGCGTATTCAGCGATGTGCTCGGTGTCGCGCGCGTCGGCCTGGACGACGACTTCTTCGAACTCGGCGGCAACTCGCTGCTGGCCACCCAGGTGACCGCGCGCATCGGCGCGGCGCTGGATACCCAGCTCGCGGTCCGCGATCTGTTCGAGGCGTCGACGGTCGCCGCGCTGGCGGCCAAGGCCGAACACAATGCCGGATCCGGCCGCACCCGGCCGCGGCTGGTCGCGGGGGAGCGCCCGGCCCGGGTGCCGCTCTCGCCCGCACAGCAGCGGTACTGGTTCCTCAACCAGTTCGACACCACCACCTCGGCCGTGGACAACATCCCGCTCGCGGTGCGGTTGTCCGGTGAACTCGATGTGGCGGCGCTGGAAAAGGCGCTCGGCGATGTGTTCGCCAGGCACGAGGTGCTGCGGACCACCTACCCGAGTTCGGCCAGTGGCCCGCACCAGGTGATCCTGCCCGCCGACCAGGCCGTGCCGGAGCTGACCGTCACCGATATCTCGGAATCGGACCTGGTCGGCGCGGTGATCGAATTCGCGCTCACCACCTTCGATGTCACCGTGCAGGTGCCGCTGAAGGTGGGGCTGTTCCGGCTCGCCGAACAGGAGCACGTGCTGGCGTTCACGGTGCACCATGTCGCGGCCGACGGTTCGTCGATGGGTCCGCTGGCCCGCGACGTCATGGCGGCGTATGTGGCACGGGCCCAGGGTGAGATCCCACAGTGGCAGCCGCTGCCGGTGCAGTACGCCGACTACGCGCTGTGGCAGCGTGCGGTGCTCGGCTCCGAGGAGGATCCGGAATCGCTCGCGGCACAGCAGGTCGCCTACTGGCAGTCCGCACTCGCGGGCATGCCCGATCAGCTGGAGTTGCCCGCCGACCGGCCACGCCCGCGCGCGCAGTCGTTCCAGGGCAAGGCGATTCGCTTCGAGATCGCACCGGACAAGCACGCCAAGCTGCACGAGCTGGCGCGGGCCAAGAACGCCTCGCTGTTCATGGTCACGCATGCGGCGCTGGCCGTACTGCTCTCGCGACTGTCGGGTACCGATGACATCGCGGTCGGCACCCCGATCGCGGGTCGCGGTGAACGCGAACTCGACGATCTGATCGGTATGTTCGTCAACACCTTGGTGTTCCGGACCATCATCGAGCCCGGTGACACCTTCGCCGACCTGCTCGCCGATGTGCGCGAACGGGACCTCGAGGCATTCGCGAATGCCGATGTGCCGTTCGAGCGGCTGGTCGAGGTGCTCAACCCGGAGCGTTCGACGGCGCGCAATCCGCTGTTCCAGGTCGGACTCTCGTTCCAGAACCTGGCCGAGACCACCTTCACGCTGCCCGGCCTTTCGGTCAGCGCGGTGAACTTCGATTCGCAGCTGGCCAAGACCGATCTGCACGTCACGCTGTACGACCGCTACGCCGAGGACGGTACGCCCGCCCAGATCGTCGCCGAATTCGGTTACGCCACCGACCTGTTCGACGAGGCGACGGTGCAGGGCTTCGCCGACCGCTTCGTATTGGTGCTCGATGCCGTACTGACCGACGCCGACGTGCGGGTCGGCGAGATCGATCTGCTCTCGCCCGCCGAGAACACGCGAATCCTGCGTGCCTGGAACGACACCGCGCACTCGCTCGACATCGACGCATCGACCACGCTGGTGTCGCTGCTGGACGCCACCGTGGCGGCGAGCCCGGATGCGGTGGCGCTGGTGGCCGAGGACACGACGCTCACCTACGCCGAGTTGGACGGCCGGGCCAACCGCCTGGCGCGTCACCTGATCACGCTCGGTGTCGGCGCGGAGGACCGGGTGGCGCTGGCCATTCGGCGCTCGGTGGATCTCGTGGTCGCGATGTACGCGGTGGCGAAGTCGGGTGCGGCGTATGTGCCGATCGATCCCGATCAGCCCGCCGAGCGCACCGACTACATCCTGAGCACCGCGGCACCGGTCTGCGTGCTGACCACCGGTCGCGATGATTTCGACAGCACCGTGGCAGCGGTGGTGTCGATCGACGAACTGGATCTATCCGGTGTCGCGGACGGTCCGATCTCCGACGGCGACCGGCTGCGGCCGCTGGCGGCGGCGAATACCGCGTATGTGATCTTCACGTCGGGCTCCACCGGCCAGCCGAAGGGCGTGGCGGTGCCGCACGCGGCGATCGTCAACCAGTTGCTCTGGAAGACAGCCGAATTCGGCCTGGCCGCCGATGACGCGGTGCTGCTCAAGACCGCGGCGACCTTCGACCTGTCGGTCTGGGAGTTCTGGTCGGCCGCCGTCTGCGGTGGCCGGTTGGTCATCGCCGATGCCGATGGTCACCGCGATCCCGCGTACCTCAACGAGTTGATGCGCACCACCGGCGTCACGACGCTGCACGTGGTGCCGTCGATGCTGGACGCGCTGCTCACCGAATCCGGTCGCCGCCTGCCGCAGTCGCTGCGTCGGGTGCTGGCGATCGGTGAGGCGCTGCCCGCGACGACCGCGCAGCGGTTCCGGCGGGACAACGCGGCGGAGCTGTTCAACCTGTACGGCCCCACCGAGGCCGCGGTGTCGATCACCGCGCACACCGTCACCGATGCCGACAACGTGTCGGTGCCGATCGGTGCTCCGGAGTGGAACAGCCAGGTGTACGTGCTGGATTCGCGGCTGCGTCCGGTGCCGGTGGGTGTCTCCGGTGAGTTGTATCTGGCCGGTGCGCAGTTGGCGCGCGGTTACTTCGGGCGCGTCGACCTGACCGCGGATCGCTTCGTGGCCAACCCGTACGGCGCAGGCGAGCGCATGTACCGCACCGGCGACCTGGTGGCCTGGAACAGCGAGGGCGGGCTGGAGTATCGCGGGCGCACCGACTTCCAGGTGAAGATCCGCGGTTTCCGGATCGAGCTCGGCGAGATCGAGGCGGCCCTGCTGCGCCAGCCCGAGGTTGCGGCCACCGCGGTGCTCGCACACACCGACCCGAACCTGGGTGACCGGCTGGTCGCTTACGTGGTGCCCGAAGTCGACGAGCTCGACAACACGCGGCTGCAATCGGCGTTGGCCGCCGAGCTGCCGTCCTACATGGTGCCGTCGGTCTTCCTCACCCTCGATGCGCTGCCGTTGAACGCGAACGGCAAGCTGGATCGAAAGGCGTTGCCGGAGCCCACCTTCGAGAAGGCGGTTTTCCGCGCGCCGGTCACCCCGATCGAGGAGATCGTCGCGAACACCTTCGCCGAGGTGCTGCACCTCGGTTCCGGGGAGCAGGCACAGCGGCTCGGTCTCGATGACGACTTCTTCGCGTGGGGCGGCAACTCGCTGCTCGCGACACAGGTCGCGGCGCGCCTCGGCGCGGCGCTGAACACCCGCGTCCCGGTGCGGCTGCTGTTCGAGGCGCCGACCGTCGGTGCACTGGCCATCCGGGTCGAACAGCAGGCCGACGGGCGCGGACGGCACGCGCTGGTCGCCGGCCCGCGGCCGGAACATATTCCGCTGTCGCTGGCGCAGCAACGGATGTGGTTCCTCAACCGCTTCGACACCCAGTCCGCCGCCTACAACGTCCCGATCGCGGTGCGACTGACCGGCGCGCTCGATGTGGACGCACTGCGCGCCGCGATCGCGGATCTGGTGCGCAGGCACGAGGTCTTGCGCACCATCTACCCGGAGACCGAGTCGGGTGCGGTGCAGCTGATTCTGCCGGTGGGACAGGCGATTCCGGAGCTGGACGTCCGGACGGTCACACCGGATCAGGTCGAAACCGCTGTGGTCGAGTTGATTTCGGCGCCGTTCGACGTCACCGCCGAGGTGCCGGTGCGGGTGCGGTTGTTCGAGATCGACACCGAAAGTTCGGCTCCCGAGTACGTGATCGCGATGGTCGTGCACCATATCGCCGGTGACGGTTCCTCGATGGGACCGCTGACGCGGGATCTGATGACCGCGTACGCGGCGCGCTCGGCGGGTGTCGCACCCAACTGGGCGCCGCTGGAGGTCCAGTACGCGGATTACAGCATCTGGCAGCGCGAACTGCTCGGCAGCGAGGACGATCCGGAATCGCTGATGTCCAAGCAGGTCGCCTACTGGCGGACCGCGCTGGCCGATCTGCCGGAGCAGCTGGACCTGCCCACCGATCGCCCGCGGCCCGCGGTGCAGTCCTTCGCGGGCGGCACCGTCGAGGTGCGTATCGACGCCGACACCCACCGCGGTCTCAGCGGCGTGGCGCAGGCCGAGGGTGCGACGCTGTTCATGATCGTGCACACGGCGCTTGCCGTGCTGTTGTCCCGGCTGTCCGGCACGGACGACATCGCGATCGGTACGCCGATGGCGGGCCGCGGTGAGGCGGCGCTGAACGATCTGATCGGTACGTTCATCAACACCTTGGTGTTCCGTACCCGGCTGGATTCGGCCGAGCCCTTCGCGGATCTGCTCGGGCGGCAGCGGAAAACCGACATCCAGGCGTTCGCCAACGCCGATGTGCCGTTCGAGCGGTTGGTCGAGGTGCTGAACCCGGCGCGATCGCAGGCGCGGCATCCGCTGTTCCAGGTGGGTCTGTCGTTCCAGAACCTGGCCCAGACCACCCTGGAATTGCCGGATCTCACGGTCTCCGGCGTGGACTTCGATACCCGCATCTCCCAGTTCGATCTGCACCTGATTCTCAGCGACCTGTACGACGAGTCCGGGGCTCCCGCGGGCATCGCAGGCATATTCACCTACGCCACCGATCTTTTCGACCGGAGCACGGTCGAAGGGTTCGCGGAGCGGTTCACCAGGCTGCTCGGCGAGATCATCGCCGCGCCGCGCGCTGCGGTGGGCGACCTCGAGCTGCTCACGTCGGTGGAGCGGGAACGGATGCTCGACGGCTGGAACGCCACCGCGCATCCGGTGGAGCCCGAGCTGCTGCTCGACGGATACCGGCGCGCTATCGTGGCGCACCCGGATGCCGTCGCGGTGGTATTCGAGGGTGCCGAACTCACCTACCGGGAGTTCGATGAGCGGGTGAACAAGCTTGCCCGCCTGTTGATTTCGCAGGGTGTCGGCGCAGAGTCGCTGGTCGGCCTCGCCGTTCGGCGGTCGCTGGATCTGGTCGTCGGCATGTACGCGATCGTGACGGCCGGTGGCGCGTATGTGCCGCTGGATCCGGATCATCCGGCGGAGCGGATCGCGCACATTCTGGACACCGCCCAGCCCGCGTGCGTGGTCACCACCGCGGCCGACGCGGTGCCGGTCCCTGCGGATATCCCGGTGCTCGAACTGGATTCGCTGGAGCTGGACGGGTTCTCCTGCGCTCCGATCGAACCGGGTGAGCTGCTGCGCCCGGTCACCCGGGACAACCCGGCTTACGTCATCTTCACCTCGGGTTCGACCGGTCGTCCGAAGGGCGTCGCGGTATCGCACGCGGCGATCAACAACCAGATCGAGTGGATGCTCGCGGAGTACCCGCTCGGCTCGGCCGACGTGTACTTCCAGAAGACCGCCACCACGTTCGACGTGTCGCTGTGGGGCTACTTCATGCCACTGCGCGCGGGCGCGAAACTGGTCGTCGCCACCCACGACGGCCATCGCGATCCGGCCTACGTGGCGGATGCGATTGCCGCGCACGGGGTTACCGTCACCGACTTCGTGCCGTCCATGCTGACGGTGTTCGCCGCACAGCTGGCGGCGGGCTCGCTGCCGACGCTGCGGGACGTGTTCGTGATCGGTGAGGCGCTGCCGCCGGAAACGGTGACGGCGTGGCGGTCCGTTTCGGATGCGCTGCTGCACAACCTGTACGGGCCGACCGAGGCCGCGGTGTCGGTGACCTACTGGCCCGCGCGCGAGACGGATGTGCGCACCGTGCCGATCGGCTTGCCGCAGTGGAACACCCAGGTGTTCGTGCTGGATTCGCGGCTGCGGCCGGTGCCCGCCGGTGTGGCCGGTGAGCTGTACCTGGCCGGCGACCAGCTGGCCCGCGGTTACGTCGCGCGGCCGGATCTGACCTCGGATCGCTTCGTGGCCAACCCGTTCGCGTCCGGTGCGCGGATGTACCGCACCGGCGACCTCGTGGTCTGGCGCGAACCCGCGGATGCGGGCTATCGCCTCGAATACCTGGGTCGCACCGACTTCCAGGTGAAGTTCCGCGGCCAGCGGATCGAGCTCGGCGAGATCGAAACGGCACTGCTCGCCCATGCCGCGGTGAGCCAGGCGGTGGCGCTGGTGGCCGCGTCGGCGCTGGGCGACCAGTTGGTCGCCTACGTGGTTCCCGCACCGGGTCAGTCCATCGACCAGCCGACACTGCTGGCGGAGGTCTCGGATGTGCTTCCGGCCTATATGGTTCCGGCGGCCATCGTGGTGCTCGACGCCTTCCCGCTGAATTCGAGCGGCAAGCTCGACCGCAAGGCACTGCCCGAACCGACCTTCACCACGCGCGAATTCCGCTCGCCGGCAACGCCGGTGGAGGAGATCGTGGCGGGCGTCTTCAGTGACGTGCTCGGTATCGAGCGCGTGGGCGCCGACGACGACTTCTTCGCACTCGGCGGCAACTCGCTGGTCGCCACCCAGGTGGTCGGGCGCCTGAGCGCCGCGATCGGTGGGCGGGTGCCGGTGCGCGCGCTGTTCGAGGCGCCGACCGTGGCGGCCCTGGCGGTGAAGCTGGAGCAGCTGTCCGGTGTGGGCGAGCGGCGGCCGCTGGTCGCCGGGCCGCGACCGGATCCGGTGCCGTTGTCGCTGGCGCAGCAGCGCATGTGGTTCCTGAACCGCTTCGACACCGAGTCGGCGGCCTACAACCTGCCCATCGCGGTCCGGTTGACCGGTGCGCTGGATGTCGACGCGCTGCGGGCGGCGATGGCGGATCTGGTCGGCAGGCACGAGATTCTGCGGACGGTGTACCCGGAGACCGCGGGCGCCCCGGCGCAGGTGATTCTGCCGGTGGCGCAGGCTGTTCCGGCTCTGGAGCTGCGGCCGATCGCGGCCGCGGAGCTGGAATCCACGGTGATCGCGGTGATGGCGGCGCCGTTCGACGTCACCGCCGAGGTGCCGGTCCGTATCGAGCTGTTCCAGGTGACCGACGCCCCCGCCGACGCCAACGAGTTCGTGCTGGTGCTCGTGGTGCACCACATCGCCGGTGACGGTTCGTCGATGGGCCCGCTGACCCGCGATCTGATGACGGCGTACGCGGCCCGCTCGGTCGGCGAGTCGCCCACGTGGACGCCGCTGCCGGTGCAGTACGCGGACTACTCGATCTGGCAGCGCGAGCTGCTGGGCAGCGAGGACGATCCGGAGTCGTTGGCGGCCAAGCAGATCGCCTACTGGCAATCGGCGTTGGCGGATGTGCCGGATCAACTGGATCTGCCCTCGGATCGCCCGCGTCCCGCCGTGCAGTCCTTCACGGGCGGCAAGGTCGAGCTGAGCATCGACGCCGAAACACATCGTGCGCTGGTCGGTTTGGCCAGGGCCGAGGGTGCGACGCTGTTCATGGTGGTGCACACCGCGTTCGCGGTAATGCTCTCGCGGCTGTCCGGAACCGATGACATCGCGATCGGCACACCGATGGCCGGCCGCGGTGAGGCCGTGCTCGACGACCTGATCGGCATGTTCGTCAACACCCTGGTGTTCCGTACTCAACTGGAGCGCGGCGAGGCGTTCACGGATCTGCTCGGGCGCCAGCGCGAAACGGATATCCAGGCGTTCGCGCATGCGGACGTGCCGTTCGAGCGGTTGGTCGAGGTGCTGAACCCGGTGCGCTCGCAGGCGCGCCATCCGCTGTTCCAGGTGGGCCTGTCGTTCCAGAACCTGGCGCGGACCACGCTGGAGCTGCCCGGACTCACGGTGGCCGGATTCGATATCGACACCCAGCTCTCGCAGTTCGATCTGCATCTGATCGTGGCGGACAGCTACGACGAGGACGGCACTCCGTCGGGTATCGGCGGGTACTTCACCTACGCCACCGATCTGTTCGACCCGGATACCGTCCGTGGCTTCGCCGATCGCTTCGCACGTGTGCTCGCCGAGATCATCGCGGCGCCGAGCTCGGCTGTCGGCGATCTCGAGATCATGGCCGCGGACGAACGCCGCGAACTGGTCTCCGGCTGGAACGCGACAGCGCACCAGGTGGATGGGTCCGCGACGCTGGCCTCCCTGCTGGATCGGACCGTGGCGACCACGCCGGACGCGGTGGCACTGGTCGGCGACGACGGCACCGCCGTTACCTACGGCGAGCTCGGCTCCCGGGTGAATCAGCTTGCCCGGCACCTGATTTCGCTGGGTGTCGGACCGGAGGCGCGGGTGGCGCTCGCGCTGCGCCGCTCGGTCGACCTGGTGGTCGCGATGTACGCGGTGACCCAGGCCGGTGGCGCGTACGTGCCGCTGGATCCGGATCAGGCGGGTGAGCGGACCGACTACATTCTCGAAACCGCTCGGCCGCTGTGTGTGGTGACCAACGCCGACACCGATTTCCAGACCTCGGTGACCGACGTCGTCCGGATGGACGCACTCGCGGACGTCGCGGACGCGCCGATCGCCGACGCGGAGCGGATCGCGCCACTGCGCGCGGCGAATACGGCGTACGTGATCTTCACGTCGGGTTCGACCGGTCGCCCCAAGGGTGTCGCGGTGCCGCATGCGGCGATCGTCAACCAGTTGCTGTGGAAGACGGCCGAATTCGGTCTCGGCGCCGAGGATGCGGTGCTGCTGAAGACGGCCGCGACCTTCGACCTCTCGGTGTGGGAGTTCTGGTCGGCGGCGGTTTCCGGTGGCCGACTGGTCATCGCGTCCGCCGACGGACATCGCGATCCGTCCTACCTCAACACGCTGATGCGCGATACCGCCGTCACCACCCTGCATATGGTGCCGTCGATGTTGGATGCCCTGCTGATCGAATCGGACGGACAGCTGCCCGAGTCGTTGCGCCGGGTGCTCGCCATCGGTGAGGCGCTGCCCGCCGCGACGGCGCAGCGGTTCCGGGAGTCGAACGCGGCCGGCCTGTTCAACCTCTACGGTCCGACCGAGGCCGCGGTCTCGATCACCAACCACGAGGTGACCGATGCGGACACCGTCTCGGTGTCGATCGGTGCCCCGGAGTGGAACAGCCGTGTCTACGTGCTGGATTCGCGGTTGCGTCCGGTGCCGGTGGGTGTTTCCGGTGAGTTGTATCTGGCCGGTGCGCAATTGGCGCGTGGCTACTTCGGACGGGTGGATCTGACCGCGGAGCGGTTCGTGGCCGATCCGTTCGAATCCGGCGCTCGGATGTACCGCACCGGTGACCTGGTGGCCTGGAATGCTCATGGTGAGCTGGAGTACCGCGGCCGCACCGATTTCCAGGTCAAGATCCGCGGTTTCCGCATCGAGCTCGGCGAGATCGAGGCGGCGCTGCTGCGGCAGACCGCGATCGCGTCGGCCGCGGTGCTCGCGCATACCGATCCGGCACTGGGTGACCGCTTGGTCGCCTATGTGGTCCCGACCACCGGTGAATTCGACAAGAGTGCGGTGCAGTCGGCGTTGGCCGCCGAGCTGCCCTCGTACATGGTGCCGAGCGCGTTCCTGGCGCTGGAAGCCCTGCCGCTCAATGCGAATGGCAAGCTCGATCGAAATGCCTTGCCGCAGCCCACCTTCGAACAAGCCGCCTTCCGCGCGCCGGTCTCCCCGGTCGAGCAGATCGTGGCCGGTGTGTTCGCCGATGTGCTCGGCATCGAACGGATCGGCGCCGACGACGACTTCTTCGCACTCGGCGGTAACAGCATCCTGTCGATCCAGCTGGTTTCGCGGGCGAAGGCACAGGGCGTGGTGTTCTCCGTGCGCGATGTCTTCGACCAGCGCAGCGTCGCCGGACTCGCCGCGATCGCGTCCTCGGCCGCGGATCTGCGGCAGGCGACCATGGCCGAGCTGCCCGGTGGTGGGATCGGCGAGATCCCGCTGCTGCCCGGCATCGCGGCGGTATTGGCGAACGACACGGCGTACCAGCGCTTCTCCTACGAGGCGGCGGTGGCACTGCCGAGCGAACTCGACGGGGATCGGCTGCGTGCGGCGGTCGCCGCCCTGGTCGACCGGCACGATGCGCTGCGCACTCGTCTGCGCCGGGTCGACGAGGTCTGGGAATTCGAAGCGCTCGAACGCGGTGCCATCGATATCGATGCGCTGGTGCACGAGGTCGCCTTCGACACCGCCCTCGACGAGGACTACGGCTATGACGAGCTCATGCGCCTGGCCGACAACGAACGCGCGGCCGCCGCGGATCGCCTCGATCCGGCCAACGGTGTGATGGCGCAGTTCGTGCGCTGCACCGCCGACCGGCTCGACGGCGGCAACTTCATGCTCGTCGTGGTGCACGGCTTCGCGGCCGATCCGAAGTCCCTCGGCATCCTGACCGGCGATCTGCTCGAGCTGATCGCCGACGACCAGGTCGCTTTGCCGGAGGTCGGTACCTCGCTGCGGCGTTGGGCCTACGGCCTGACCGAGCAGGCGAGCGACCGCACCGCCGAACTGCCGTTCTGGCAGGAGGTTTCGGCCACACCCGATCCGCTGCTCGGCGCGCGGGCCTTCGACCCGGCGCTGGACACCGTCGCCACGACGCGACGGGTCCGCATCGAGGTGCCGACGGAGATCTCCGAGGTCCTGCTCACCACGGTTCCGGCGCGGTTCCACGGCGGCGTGCCGGACGGGCTGCTGTCGGCATTGGCCATGGCGCTGGTGCGCTGGCGCGGTGCAGAGCACGGATCGGATGTGCTGATCCGGCTCGACGGTGACGGTCGGGCGGCGGTCGACGGTGCCGAATTGTCGCGCACCGTGGGTGCTTTCACCGCCGTCTATCCGGCCCGGCTCGCGCTGAGCGGGATCGATCTGGCCGAGGCGTTCGACGGCGGCGCTGCCGCGGGCTCGATCATCAAGTCGGTGAAGGAACAGCTGCTCGCGGTGCCCGATCAGGGTGTCGGCCACGGACTGCTGAATCTGCCGCTGGCGGGTCAGGTCGGCTTCCGGTACCAGGAAGCGGCGATCAAGACCGAGCGGGACGCCACCATGCCCGCGAACGGTGCACTCGATATCGCCGTCACGGTAGGCGACGAGGACGACGGTCCGCGGTTGCTGGCCACCTTCGAGTTCCCGGTCGGGCTGCTGTCCCCGGAGCAGGTGCAAGAGTTGGCGGAGCTGTGGGTCGCCGCACTGACCGCACTGGCGAAGCACGTGCAGCGGCCGGACGCCGGCGGTCATACGCCGTCGGATCTGCCGCTGGTGCAGGTCGGCCAGGCCGATATCGACCTGTGGGAGCAGACCTACCCGGGCCTCGACGATGTCTGGCCGGTCTCGCCGCTGCAGTCCGGTCTGCTCTTCCACGCGCTGATGACCACGGCCACCGTGGACGTCTACACCATGCAGGCCGTGGTGCAGCTGGCCGGAGCGGTCGATGTGCAGCGGTTGCACGCGGCCGCGCAGGCGATCCTGGATCGATACCCGAACCTGCGCACCGCATTCGTCACCGACTCCACCGGTCAGGTCCGCCAGGTCGTGCTCGATCGGATCGAAGTGCCCTGGCGCATCGAGGATCTCACCGATGTGCCGGAGGCGGAGCGAGCCGACGAACTGCGTCGCCGGATCGATGCCGACCATGCGGACCGCTTCGATATGTCCACCCCGCCGCTGGTGCGCTACACGCTGTTGCGCACCGCGGCCGAGGAATGGACGCTGGCGATCACCACGCACCACGTGCTGATCGACGGCTGGTCTATGCCGCTGCTGATGCGGGATCTGCTGGTGCTCTACGCGACGCGCGGCGATCAGTCGGCACTGCCGCAGGTCTCCTCCTACCGCGACTTCCTGGACTGGCTCGCCACTCGCGATCAGGACGCGTCGTTGCGGGTCTGGGCCGATGCCTTCGACGGTGCGACCGAACCGACCGAATTGGCGCCACCGGCGCGGACGGCCGAGACCTACGAGACCGCGAAACTGATCACCGAGATCGACGCCGACCGCACCCGTCAGCTGACCAAGCACTGCGCCGAACTCGGCATCACGGTCAACACCCTGGTGCAGGCGGCCTGGGGCATCCTGCTCGGCAGGCTCACCGGCCGCGCCGATGTGGTCTTCGGTGCCACGGTGTCGGGTCGGCCCGCCGAGCTGCCCGGCGTGGAATCGATGGTCGGTCTGTTCATCAATACGCTCCCGGTCCGGGTGCGCATCGATGACCGCGCGACCATCGACGATCAGCTCGAGCGGTTGCAGCGCGACCAGACCGAGCTGCTCGACCACCACTACGTCGGCCTGTCCGATATCCAGCGGGCCGCCGGAATCGCCTCGCACTTCGACACCCTGCTGGTGTTCGAGTCGTACCCGATCGATCGGGAGGCGATTGCCGCGGCGAGTTCGATCGACGGCATGTCGGTGACCGGTGTCGGCATGGAAAGTGCGACGCACTACCCGCTCACCCTGCAGGTGACCGCCGAGTCCACCCTCGAATTCACCTTCGAGTACCTGCTCAGCCGGTTCACCGCCGAAGAGGTGGAAACCTTGTCCACCAGGCTGATCCGGGTGCTGGACGCACTGCTCGGCGATCCCGCCGGACTGGTCGGCGATATCGATATCCTCGATGCCGGTGAGCGCGCCCGCCTGCTCGTCGAATCCGGTATCGCGGCAACGGCTCCCGCACCGGAACCGGTGGGCCGGGTCGGTGCGCGCACGGTGTCGAGGGTGCTCGCCGAGGTGGTCGAGGCCGATCCCGAGGCGCCCGCGCTGCTGGTGGACGGCGACGAAATCGCCTACCACGTCCTGGATCGCCGTTCCTCGCAGCTGGCCCGGGTGCTCATCGCGCACGGTGCCGGACCCGGCGATGTGGTGGCCCTCGCGCTGCCGCGTTCGGTGGATGCGGTGGTCGCGGTCTGGGCCATCCAGAAGGCCGGCGCCGCCTGCCTGTTCGCCGGTGATCTGTCCGCCGCCGAAATGGCCACCGCTGGAGCCGGTTTCGGTATCACACTGGAACCGACCGACGGCCCGATCAACTGGCTGGTCCTGAGCGATCCGGCGGTTCAGGCCGAATTGGCCGCCGCCCCATCGCACCCGGTCTCCTACGCCGATCGGGTCCGCCCGCTCGCCGAGGAACACCCGGCCTTCGTAGTCCTCACGGCCGACGGCACCGTACGCGCCTTCAGCCAAACCGAGGCACTCGAACAGGCCGAGCAGGTCCGCTCGGAATACGACATCGATTACGAGTCGACAACCTTCACCACCGCCATCTCGGGTCGAGCCGCATTCCTGGAGTCCATGGGCGCGGCCGTTGCCGGTGCGTTGTCGGTGCTGCCCGGCGCGGACGACATCGCCGACGACCTGGCCGACGGCGAGGTCACCCACTGGTTCGTCACCGTGGGCGAGGCGACCGACGCGGCGGACGAGGACGTGCGAATCGTGATCGTCGAGTAGTTCGAAATACGCGGCGAAGCGGTTGCCACCGTGCGGCAACGGCTTCGCCGCTATTCGGAATAGCTACCGGTCCAGTTCGTCTAAAGCTGCGACGATGAGGCTGCGGGCGTCGCGTCCGTAGACAGCGCCCCGCTCGAGAACCTCGAACATGCGGGCGTACATATTGCACTCGGCGGGCTGGGTCACCTGGATGCTCGCGGTCGGGGTCTCCAATGCGACGAGGTCGAGAAGTGTTGAAGCGCTCCGGTTTCGGCACGAAGGTGTACTACCGCAGCATCGCCCTCACCGGCTTCGGCTCCGACTTCGTACAAACCTGCCT